>DASTVL010000072.1:0-8001 GCA_035759115.1 Solirubrobacterales bacterium
ACGGGCCTGGCACGCACCGACATCGGCGCACCGTCTGATTCGCTGTAGCGTTCGCCCCTCCGCAAGCGAGGAGAGGACGCCGTAGCGATGGACTTCAAGCCGAGCCCCCAGGTCGAGGCGCTGCGCGGGCGCATCCTCGACTTCATCGACGCCGAGCTCTACCCGCAGGAGCGGGAGATCATGGCGGCGCTGGACGCCGAGGTCGCGCCGGGCGTCCCCTACCCGCGGGTGCTGGTCGACGTCCGCGAGAAGGCCAAGGCGGAGGGCCTCTGGAACCTCTTCATGCCCGACGAGCGCTTCGGTCCCGGCCTCACCAACTGGGAGTACGGGCTGCTCTGCGAGGAGATGGGGCGCAGCCCGGCGGCCGCGCCGATGGCCTTCAACTGCGCCGCGCCCGACACCGGCAACATGGAGATCCTCGCCGAGCACGGCACGCCGGAGCAGCGCGAGCGCTGGCTCGAGCCGCTGCTCGAGGGCCGCATCCGCTCCTGCTTCTCGATGACCGAGCCGGAGGTGTCCGGCTCCGACCCGACCCTGCTGCAGGCGCGCGCGGTGCGCGACGGCGACGAGTGGGTGATCGACGGCCACAAGTGGTTCACCTCGGGCGCGATGGGCGCCGAGCTGGCAATCGCGATGGTCGTCACCGATCCGGAGGCGCCGCCCTACTCGCGCGCCTCGATGATCTGCGTGCCGACCGACAACCCCGGCTTCGAGCTGGTGCGGCCGATCCCGGTGATGGGCCACGACAAGGGCCCCGGCCACTGTGAGATCCGCTACAACGAGTGCCGGGTGCCGGCCGCCAACCTGCTCGGCGGCGAGGGGCAGGGGTTCACGATCGCCCAGGACCGGCTCGGTCCGGGGCGGATCCATCACTGCATGCGCGCGATCGGCACCGCCGAGCGGGCGCACGAGATGATGTGCCGGCGCGCCAACGAGCGCCAGGCCTTCGGCGGGCCGCTGGCCGACAAGCAGTTCGTGCAGGAGGCGATCGCGACCTCGCGGATGGAAATCGACCAGGCGCGGCTGCTGACGATGTACGCGGCCTGGAAGATGGACACCGAGGGCAAGCGGGCCGCCCGGCAGGCGATCTCGGCGATCAAGATCGTCGCCGCCAACATGGTGATGGAGGTACTCGACCGGGCGATCCAGATCCACGGCTCGCTGGGCATGACCGACGACACCCCGCTGGCGGCGCTGTGGCGCTTCAGCCGCATGCTGCGCCTCGCCGACGGCCCCGACGAGGTCCACAAGATGGTCCTCGCCCGCCGCGAGCTCAACCGCTGGTCGAAGCGCGCCGAGGCCGAGGCGTCGGGCGAACAACCCGAGCCCAAGCACGCCCCACGGCCGATCTGAGCCTAGAAATCCCAATTCGTGGGCGGCTAAATCCCAGATTGTAGGGAGAAAAATCCCAATCTGTAGAATCGTAAATCCCAAACTGTCGGCATTCTTCCCCGCCCATGCGCCTCGTTCCGCGACAAATCCGCGCCAATTTGGTCGACGCCCTCGCCGACACCCGCATCGCTTGCGTGTTGGGACCTCGCCAGTCGGGAAAGAGCACGCTGGTCCGCGCGGTGACGAGCGATGAGCATCCGGCGCACTACGTAACCCTGGACGACCCGGCGACGCTTGCGCTGGCGCGGGAAGACCCAACCGGCTTCGTCGCCGGGTCGGAACGCATGGCCATCGACGAGATCCAGCGGGTTCCGGAGCTCCTGCTTGCGCTCAAGGTCGTGGTGGACAACGACCAGTCGCGGGGTCGCTTTCTGATCACCGGCTCGGCTGACATCGTCACCCACCCCAGGATCGCCGACGCCCTGCCCGGCCGCGTGGAGTACCTCACCCTATGGCCGTTCTCACAGGCCGAGCTGGCGGAACGCCGGCCGGCATTTCTGGATGCTGCGTTTTCCGGCGATGCCCCTCGGGTCGAGAATGGCCCGGTCGGCCGCGAGGCTTACGCGGATCGCGTCATCCGCGGTGGGTTCCCGGGAGCGGTGCAGGCCGACCCGGCCCGCAGGCAGCGCTTCTTCGCCGGCTATGTCAACTCGATCCTCGGTCGTGACATCGAGGAGCTCGGCGGGGTTCGCGACAGCGAGGCGGCGAGCCGCGTCCTGCGCCTGGCGGCTGCACGCTCCGCCGCGCTGACGAACATGTCCGCGATCGGACGCGAGCTGGGGCTCGACCACAAGACGGTCGGCAAGTACCTGCGCAGCCTTGAACAACTTTTTCTCGTCGTGCGGCTTCCCGCATGGCACGCCAACCTCGGACACCGGGTTATCCGCTCGACGAAGCTGCACATCGCCGACACCGGCATGCTGTGTTCCCTGCTCGGCGTCGACACCGAGCGACTGACGACTGACGGAACGCTGGCAGGCGGCATCTTTGAGACGTTCGCGGTCAACGAGGTCATGCGGCAGGCAGGCTGTGGCGCCTTCGCCCACGACCTGCGGCTCCACCACTACCGCGACCATGCCGGCCATGAGGTCGACTTGGTCCTCGAGTGCTTGAACGGAGACATCGTCGCGATCGAGGTCAAGGCGACGGCCAGCCCGCGCCCCCGCGACGCCGCAGGCCTGAGGCTCCTGCGAGACAAGCTCGGTGACCGCTTCAAGCAGGGCATCTTGCTCAACCTGGGCGCCCAGACGATCCCGATCGGCGAACGGATCTCGGCAGTCCCCCTGGCTGCTCTGTGGCAATAGCGGGCGTCGCTACACGGATCGTTCCTACTGCTGACATAATGTTTCACACATGCTTGGCCGCAATGAAAAGCAGGCGGTTGCGGCAACGGTGGGCCGAGTGGGGCACCGTCACCGAAGTGCTTGGCCAGGTCGCCGCCCGCATGGTGAGCCCGTGACCGGCCTTGCCTTTCGCAACGTCGACGCGTCTCCCGACGATCCGGTCGCCGAGTGGCCGGCCGAGGCCATCCAGACCGCGCTCGAGCGGGGCAGCCTCACCTACTGGCGCCGCCTTGCCAAGGCGATCCAGACGGAACCCTGGGGCCCGGTCGCCCGCCGGGTCGAGGAGGTGCTCACCTACAGCCGGCCCTACGGTGTCGCGAACGTGATGGAACGGGTCGTGAGGAATGCTCGCGACGAAGCCGAGGCCGATGAGCGCCGGGCCGTGGCCGCCGAGATCAGCCGCCTGGTCGATGAATCCCGGCTGACCGGGGCGGAGTTCGCATCGCGGATCGGCACGTCAGCCTCTCGTCTCTCGACCTATGTCAACGGCAAGGTGACCCCGTCGGCGTCGCTGCTGCTGCGGATGAGGGGCGCCGCCGGCGCGGAGCGCGAATCTAGCGGCGGGCGACGTAGTTGCGCTGGACGCTGATGCAGGCGTTGGCAATTGCCGGGGGGACCGGGGCGAAGCGGATCGTGCTGTCGACGGTGCCGCGCACGACCGCGGCGCTGCGGCGCAGCTTGCCGGTGACGAAGAGATTGTTGAGGTTGTTCGGAGCCGGCAGGCCGCTGGGCGGACTGTTCAGATCGAAGAAGGTGTATTTGCTGGTGATCCCGACCTTGCTGATCCGGCTCTGACCGAGGCGCACGGTCAGGTCGCGGACGCTGCCGTCCGAGCAGCGATGGTCGAGGTTCCGAAAGACGATCCGCTTCGCCTTCCGCGGCGTCCCACGAACCTTGACGATCTTCATCGAGACGACGGCGTTGCCGTCGCCTGGAACCGTGCCGTGAAGGGTGGTTGCGCTGGCCGGCGACGCGCCGATCGGCAGCAGTATCAGCACAACAACGGCGCTGACACACGCATGCGATAGGCCACGCAGCACGCCGCGCGGCCTATCGCATCGATTGAGGGAGAAGGCCCTAATGAATCGCTCCGACCTTGATCGCCGAAATTCTCGCGCTGTTGGACGCGATTAGGACATTGTTGGTAAACGCTCGACATTCGCTACGAACTATCGTCGTGCTGCCCAACGTCAGCGGAGTGGTACCGGACATCGTGTGAGGCGTGGTGTCTTTCATGTAAAAGGAAAGTGCGTCGGTGGTCCCGTGGTGGATGAAGCAGTCAAACTCCGCTTCTCCGCCACTGGGCTGCGCGGTGTGACTGGCCGTCACGAGATACTGACCGGCTGGTAGAACCACCTGCGCGATGGTATGCCGTTCGCCGGGTTCGACAGTCTGGAATGCGCCGCTGCCTGCGTACAGGTCGCTCGGTCCGGTCGGCCCCTGCGGCCCAGTGTCGCCTTTGTCCCCTTTGTCGCCCTTCTCGCCTTGCTCGCCTTTCGGCCCTTGCGGTCCGACGAGTTCGCCTTTCCGTTTGTTGAAGGTCTGGTTCGCTTGCTGGCGAGCGATTTTGCGAGTCTGTTTTTTCTCTTTTTTGCTGAGACTGATGCCAGCGATCGGTCCCGCGACCGCAGTGCCGACGAGCGCAGCGCTGAGAGCCACGATCGCGATGATCAACGCGGGGGATGGCTTTCGCCATTTGCGTATCTGCTTCAAGGTTCTCTCCTCGAGATGTGGGGAGGGAGGGACGAGCCTCCCTTGCCCGTTGACAGGGGTGGTGAGAAGACAATCCCAGGTCGGGCGGACGGAGTCAAGACCCCTGGACCGGTCTCTATCCGCTCTGTGAAGGGGTTTCAGCCGCGCCGCTCGGCCTGCTCCGCGGCCTCGGCCAAGCGCTCTACGAGGCGGGCGAAGTACTCGACGCCGGCGTCGGCCTTGCCGTAGCCGCCGGCCTTGTAGCGGGCGTAGACGCCCTCGAGGATGATCGCCAGCTTCCAGTAGCCGAGGGCGACGAAGAAGTCGAGCTGGGAGAGGTCGCGGCCGGAGCGTTCGGCGTAGCGGTCGCGCAGCTCGGTGCGGCTGGGGACGCCGGGGGCGAGGTTGGCCGGCTGGCCGAGCGCGATCGGCTCCTCGCCGTCGCTCGCCTCCGGCCAGTAGACCATCAACAGGCCGACGTCGGCAAGCGGGTCGCCGAGCGTGCAGAGCTCCCAGTCGACGACCGCGGCGACCTCGCCCTGCGGGGTGAGGATCATGTTGTCGAGCCGGTAGTCGCCGTGCACGATCGTCGCCGGGCCCTGCGCGGGGATGCGCGCCGCGAGGCGCTCGTGGACCGCGTCGATCGCCGCCAGCTCGCGCGTCTTCGACTTCTCCCACTGGCCCTGCCAGCGGTGCAGCTGGCGGGCGACGTAGTCCTCCTTGCGGCCGAGGTCGCCGAGCCCGGCCGCGTCGGGGTCGACCGCATGGATCGCAACCAGGGTGTCGGCGACGCGCTCGCCGATCGCCCGCCGGTCGCCCTCGTCGGGGAACTGCTCGGCCTCGGCCAGCCCGCGCAGGATCGGCCCCTCGACGAACTCCATGACGTAGAAGGGCGCGCCGTTTACGGCCTCGTCCTCGCAGAGCCCGACCACCGGCGCAACCGGCACGTCGGTCGCGCCCAGCGCCGCGACGACCTTGTGCTCGCGCGCCATGTCGTGAGCCGAGCCGAGCCGCTTGCCCAGCGGCGGCCGGCGAAGCGCCCATTTGCGCCCGCCGGCGTCGACCACCCGGTAGGTCAGGTTCGAATGCCCGCCGGCGATGCGCTCGAAGGCGAGCGGCAGCTCGACCCCGCCGACCCGCTGCTCGAACCAGGCCTCAACGCCCGTTCGATCGATCCCCTCCGGCGCCGCAGCGCCGCCGTCGGGACTGCCTGTAGCCTCGTCGCCCATCGGCTCGCAAGCATATTCCGAGCGCGGTATACAGCAATATATTGATGTATAAGAAAATCTATATACAGACGTAGAGAAGGCTAGACTTCGCCTGTGGACGCCTACCGCAACCCCTACACCCCAGGGGCGGGATCCCGTCCAGCAGCACTGGCAGGAAGGGACCGGGAGATAGAGCAATTCGGGGTTATCTTGGGGCGTCTCTCCCGAGGTGCCCCTGAGCAGGGACTCATGATCCATGGGCTCCGCGGCGTCGGAAAGACCGTTCTGCTCAACAAGCTCGAGGAGGTGGCAACCGCTGCCCACTCTCCCCGGCGCCATGGCTGCTGCGAAGACCTATGCGGAGCGCCTTTTTTCGTTCCCGGGACTGGGGGCGCTCAGTGAAAAGGATGCCCGCGACGCCGTGGCGCTGCCGGCACATACACAAGGAGTCGAGTACACGGAGGATGCTCTCAGCTTGGTGATGGAACAGGCTCAGGGGTACCCCTACTTTCTACAGGTCTGGGGCCGTGGAGTCTGGGATGTCGCGGTCGCGAATCCGATCTCGGTTGAGGATGTCAAGGCTGCCGTTCCCGACGTTGAGCGCAAGCTGGCCCAGGAGTTCTTTTCGGTGAGACTCGCGCGAACCACCCCTGCAGAGCGCCGCTTCTGCGCCGCCATGGCGTCTCTCGGTGACGGCGCGCAGGAAAGCGCGGCCATCTCAAGGGCATTGGGATATCCGAGCCTGCAGGCCGCCTCCCCCCTTCGCGCCTCCTTGATCAAGAAGGGCGTCATCTACAGCGTCGGCCGGGGGGAACTCGACTTCACCGTGCCGAGATTTGCCGCCTTTATGCGAGAGGACGAATCGTGAACCGACGACGATTCAGGCTCAGCCCGTCGCTTGCCAACCGGCTGACGATCGGCTTTGCGATCGCCTTTGCCGTGCTCACCGGGATGGCGGTGATCGGCGTCGCCCGCTTTCTGGAGCAGCGCCAGGATTTCGAGGACGCGACCGCCCGCTCCTACCAGCGCGAGATCGAGGCGCGCAACCGGCTGGCGGAGGGCCAGGCGCCGGCGGCGGCGCGGGCGACGATCGTCTCCCAGCAGCGCAACCGCCAGGTGCTGCGCGACGAAATCACGAGCGAGACGCGCGACACGGCGCTGCTGGTCGGCGCCGGGCTGATCGCCGGCCTGACCGGCGCGGCGCTGCTGTTCACCGGCCTGATCGCCTCGATGCGCCGGCCGCTCGAGGACCTCGTCGACGCCTCGGGGCGGCTGGCCGGGGGCGACCTCGAGGCGCGGGTCGCCGTCGGCGGCCTGGCGGAGACGGCGACGCTGGGCAGCGCCTTCAACGAGATGGCCGAGGAGCTGCAGCGCCGCGCCGGCGAACGCGACCAGCTCGAACGGATGAAGGACGAGTTCGTGCTCACCGCCTCGCACGAGCTGCGCAGCCCGCTGACCTCGGTGCAGGGCTTCGCCGAGCTGCTGCTGCTCGAGCGCGAGCGGCTCAGCCCGAAGCAGGCCGAGACGGTCGAAGTGATCCTCGACAGCACTCGCCATCTGGTCCGCCTGCTCAACGACCTGCTCGACCTCGCCCGCAGCGACGCCGGACGGCTGACGATCAGGCCGGAGCCGACCGACGCCGCCGCGCTGATCGAGGACGCGGTGCGGACGATGCGGGCCCAGATCGACGCCCACGGCCAGTCGCTCGAGCTGGAGATCGAGCCCGGGCTGCCCCGGATCGAGGCCGATCGCGACCGGATTCGCCAAGTATTGGTGAACCTGCTTACGAATGCGAACGAGTATTGCCCGCAGGATGCGAATATCGGGGTGCAGGCGCGGCGCGTCGATGCCGAAGTCGAGATCGACGTGACCGACGACGGCCCCGGCATACCCCAGCAGCAGCTCGAGCACATCTTCGAGCGCTTCACCCGCGGCGACGCCGGCGAGACGCAGCGGGTCGGCGGCACCGGCCTCGGCCTGGCGATCTCGAAATCGCTGATCGAGCTGCACGGCGGGCGGATCGAGGCCGCCTCGACTCCCGGGCGGGGTTCCAGCTTCCGAATACGCATCCCCGCCATCGGCCCGCCGGACCAGGTCGGCGCGCCCGCCTCCCCGGCTGAGGCGAGCTGATGGCCAGGATCCTGCTCGCCGACGACTCGGAGACGATCCTGCTGCTGCTCCGCACCCGCCTGGAGATGGAGGGCCACGAGGTCGTGACCGCCGTCGACGGCCAGGAGGTCGTCGACAAGATCGGCACCGCCCTGGCCCCCTACGACGTCCTCCTGCTAGACGCGATGATGCCCCGCAAGTCCGGCATCGACGCCCTGCGTGAGCTGCGCGAAAGCGGAATCGAAACCCCCACCCTG
>DASTVL010000073.1:0-3364 GCA_035759115.1 Solirubrobacterales bacterium
CGAGCCCGGCGGGGCGGGCGGCATCGCGGGGATGCCCTCGATCGCAAGCTCGTACATCCCCCTGTAGTCGAGCGCGGCGGCGATCTCCAGCAACATCCGCGCGCCGGCGCGCGACGCGAACTTCTCTTCGACGACGCCCCCGACCACACGACGATTATGGCACCGTTCGGGTCCTCTTTGGGAAATGGGCGAGGGCATGGACTGGCGCCCGCCGGTCCGAGGTCGAGCGGGCCTCGGGGGCAGCACAGCGATTGTTGCAGGGGCCCTATTTCGGAACGAGTCAGGTCGGCCTGTTCTCGGGACGGTGACCGCTCCCTCTGAAACCATGCTCGGATGAAGGTCGCTACCGAGGGTCGCCCTGTCGAGATCGCCGAGCGTCTCCGCTCCGTTTCGGCCGGAGCGACAGCAACACCGCGCAGGGCTGCGCTCGGTCAGTTCTTCACGCCCGCGCCCGTCGCGCAGATGATCGCCTCGATGCTGGGCGGGGGCGACGAGGACCGGGTTCGGCTGCTCGATCCGGGGGCTGGGACGGGCTGCCTCGCTGCGGCAGCGGTGGAACACTTTGCCGCACGCGGCCTCCGCGAGCTCGAGATCGTCGCCTGGGAGATCGATCTCGATCTGCACCCGTCGCTCTGCGCCACGCTTGAGTACTCGGCCACATGGGCCGCCGAGCAGGGTCTCTCCGTGCGATGGAGCGTTTGCGGCGGCGACTACATTCAGGACACGGCGTCGGCGGTGGAGACAGACGACGATCTTGAGCGGTTCGATGCGGTGATCATGAACCCGCCTTACCGCAAGGTGAACGGCCAGGCGGGTGCGCGGCTCGCGCTGGAGCGGATCGGGCTCCCGATCACCAACCTCTACACGGCGTTCCTCGCGTTGGCAGCAATGCAGCTCGTCCCGGGGGGCGTACTTGCTGCGATCACGCCGCGTTCGTTCGCAAACGGCCCTTATGCCGCCCCGTTTCGGCGCTTCTTCTTCGGCCTCACCGGGGTTGAGCGGCTGCACCTCTTCGAATCCCGCAGGCAGGTCTTCGCCGACTCCGGCGTGCTGCAGGAGAACGTGATCTTCTCGGTCCGTCGCGGTGAGAGGCCGCGCAGCGTGCGATTGTCGTTCAGCGACGGGATCGCGGACGTGGCGAGGATTCGAGAGGCGGCCGCCGACGAGATCGTGCAACTGGACGACCCGCAGCTGTTCCTGCGGATTCCGCGTCGCGTGGAGGATGTCGGGATAGCCGCGACGATGGCGGCGCTGCCGGCGTCGCTGGAGAGCCTCGACATAGCCGTTTCGACGGGAAGGGTCGTGGAGTTTCGCGCGCGGGAGCACCTCCGGAGAGCGCCGGCGCCGGGGACTGTCCCGTTGCTCCGCCCGAATCATTTCGGCGAGAGCGGTATTCACTGGCCAGACGTGGGTGCGCGCGAAAGGCCGAACGCCCTCGCTGTTTCCCCGGCTTCGGAGAAGTTGCTGCTGCCGAACGAGACCTACGTGCTCGTCAAGCGGATGACCTCCAAAGAGGAGCGCCGCCGGGTGCGGGCTGCGGTTTCGGACCCATCCGCGGCGCCGGGCCCACAGATCGCTTTCGAGAATCACCTGAACGTCTTTCATCGCGAAAACCGAGGGCTGCCGCCCGGCCTCGCACGCGGCCTGGCGGCCTTTCTCAACTCCTCCCTCGTGGATTGCTACGTGCGCCAATTCAACGGCCATACCCAGATCAACGCCACCGATCTGCGCCACCTGCGCTATCCAGACGCGGAGAGCCTCTCCGAGCTGGGTGCGACGCTTGGGGTCGAGCAGTTGGAACAGGAGGATCTGGACAGGGCGGTCGAAGAGGCGCTGCATGGATCGGTCGCGCCACTGGTGCGGAGCGCGGCGTGAACGAGTCGCCTGCGGCACGGCGCATCGCTGAGGCTCAGCGTGTTCTGAAGCTTCTCGAGTTCGACCGGGAGCGGACCAACGAACGCTCGGCACTGGTCCTTCTCACCCTGCTTCGACTACGGCCAGATTCGCCGTGGTCGGATGCGGAGAGCCCGATGCTTCGCACGGTCCAGGTGATCGACTGGCTGCGCGAGCACTACGATCGCGATTACAAGCCGAACACCCGTGAGACCATTCGTCGGCGGACGCTTCATCAGTTCGTCGAGGCGGGACTCGTCGCGCTCAATCCCGATCAGCCTGACCGGCCCACCAACTCGCCGAAGAGCTGCTACCAGATCGCGCCCCCCGCGCTGGAGTTGCTTTCCGCCTTTGAGACCACGCAGTTTGACGAGCTTCTCTCCGCCTACCTGGAGAGGCTGCCGGGGCTACGCGCGCGCTATGCGCGCGAGCGGGAGCGGCGCCGGGTTCCCGTCCTCCTGCCGGATGGCAGCCCGATCGAGTTGACGCCGGGAGGACAGAATCTCTTACTCAAGGAGGCGATCGAGGAGTTCTGCCCGCGCTTCACCCCCGGCGGGCGGGTTTTGTATGTCGGCGACGCCGGTCGGGAGGACCCGATCTTCGACGAAGATGCGTTTGGGGAACTCGGCATTGCGCTAGACAAGCACGGCAAGCTTCCCGATCTGGTGGTCCACCTGGTCGATCTGCAATGGCTCGTGCTCCTCGAGGCGGCGGCAAGCCACGGCCCTGTCGACGGCGGTCGGCGTGACGAGCTGGAGCAGCTCTTCGAGCAGGATGCCGCGGAGCTTGTCTTCGTCTCCTGCTTTGAGTCGCGCGACCAGATGCGCAAGTACCTCAGCGAGATCGCCTGGGAGACCGAGGCCTGGTGCGCAGACAGCCCGACGCACTTGATTCACTTCGATGGCGAGAGACTTCATGGGCCCTCGCTGAGCTGACGCTGTCGATGTCGCCGGTCGACGGCGCCGTGGCCCCGTTTCTCACCCCACCTCAACCCCGAACAGCTTCTCGTGCAGGCCGTAGAGGACGCCGAAGGCGAACTGGGGATCGCCGCCCCAGCCGACCGCGGCGGCCTCGGGGTCGATCAGGGTGTCGATCCAGGCGCCGGGCGGGGCGGTGGCGAAGTTGCTGCTGTCGATCGTCAGGTCGGTCGAGATCGAGACGATCGAGCACTGCGCGAGCCGTTGGCCTCAGACTGGTTCGTCGTCGGTTTCAGTGGGCCGGGCCGGTGTTCCCGAACAGCCGCTCGTGCAGCGCCTCGATCAGAGCGTCGGCGAGCTCGGTGTCGCCGCCCACGTGGAGCCTGCCGGCCTCGGGGTCGATCACGGTTTCGCACCAGCCGAGCGGGTCGCCGGTGGCCCAGGTCTCGGGCGCCTGCTCGAGCAGGGGGGTGGAGGAGACGACCAGGCCGTCGTCGACCTGTGCGCCGGCGCCGGCCATCAGCGGCTCCTCGCCGGGGATCTCCACGCCGAGC
>DASTVL010000074.1:0-2146 GCA_035759115.1 Solirubrobacterales bacterium
CCGAGGTGGTCCTCGGCCTTGGGGCCGAAGTGGCCGCGGAAGGCGCGGATCGTGGCGAAGCTGAGCAGGGCGAGGCCGACGAAGACGTGGGCGCCGTGCAGGCCGGTGAGGCCGTAGAAGATCGAGCCGAAGGCGAGGTCGCGGGCGCTGAAGCCGATGTGCGCGTACTCGTTGAGCTGGATGAAGAGGAAGGTCGCGCCGAGCAGCCAGGTGAGCACGAGGCCGAGTTTGAGGCCGTTGCGGTTGCCGCGCCGGATCGACTCCAGCGCGTAGTGGATCGTGAAGCTCGAGGAGACCAGGATCGCCGTGTTGATCCCGGCGACGGCGACCGGCAGCTCGTATGGCTCCGGCGGCCAGGAGGGCGGGTCGACGACGACGCGGAGGAAGAAGTAGGCGGCGAAGAAGGCGCCGAAGAGCATGATCTCGGAGACGATGAAGAGCAGGATGCCGAGCGTCTGGCGGTCGATCCGCGAGCTCTGGTTGGCCTCCGGCGGGCCATGGTGCTCCTCATGCGACTGGCCGATTGCGACCGTTGCGCTCTCCATCAGGACTCCTCCCCCCCGCCGGCGACCGCGGCGGCGACGGCCTCGGCCGGACGGCCGACCTCGAGGTGCTCGACCTGCTTGTCGGTGATCTCGCGGGTGCGGCCGATCAGGTCCTCGTCGAGCCAGCGCGAGGACTCACCCGCGAAGGTCGAGATCAGCACCTCGTCGACGCTGTAGTGCTCGATCGCGTTCTGCACCGCGTGGAACGGGTCGGGGCTCATCGGCTGGCCGGTGGCGTCGATGTCGGCGCGGTAGAGCTCGGCCAGGGTCGAGGCGAGGTCGCGGACGATCTCCGGCTCGGAGACGTCGTCGGCGCGCGGGCAGACGATCGTGTAGCGGTGGGGGTGCCCGGCGGCGCGTTCCTTCAGCCGCTTGACCAGGTCGGGCGTCGCCACCGTCTGCGTGGCGACGACGAGCGTGTGGTTTTTCTCCCAGCTGATCGAGTCGTCCTGGACGCGCACCGGGATGTGGGTCACGGTCACGTCGGGCTCGAAGCGGCCCCTCGCCCACTCGACCAGGTCCTTGCGGGCGAAGCCGAAGCGCGTCTCGTAGCGACAGGAGAGCAGCAGCTCGCCCGGTTCGTGGGCGCGGACGGCGTCGTCCATCGCCAGAGCCGGGTCGCGATCCATCACCTCGCCGACCGAGTCGACCCCGTACTCGGAGAGGATCGACATCGTCACCTCGACCCGGGCGCGGGCGGCGTCGCGCAGCTCGCCGGCGTCGATCAGCTGGCCGACGGCGGGCTGGTTCTGCGGCGCCGCGACGGCGACGAAGGGGACCTTCGCGGCCCGCTCGGCGACGGCCTGCAGCAGCTTGCGCCCACCGGCCACCTCGTTGAGGAAGACGAGCAGGGGCTTTGCCTGAGACTCGGCGCTCACGCCTGACCCACCACAGACGGCTCCGGCTCGGAGACCTCGGCCTTCTCGTCGCCCATGATCGCGTGGCGGGCGCCGGGAACGCCGAACTCGTACGGCCCGCCGACGACCCGCGGGATCTCGTCGAAGTTGAAGATCGGCGGCGGCGAGGAGACCTGCCACTCGATCGTGTTCGCCCGCCAGGGGTTGCCGCCGGCGCGCGGCCCGAAGCGCCAGCTGACGATCATGTTGTAGACGAAGACGAGCTGGACGGCGCCGAGCATGAAGGCGAAGACGCTGATCAGCAGGTTCCAGTTGCCGAACTGCTCGGCGTAGTCGGCGACGCGACGCGGCATCCCGTCCATCCCCACCCAGTGCATCGGGATGAAGGTGCCCCAGGTGCCGATCACCGTGCCCCAGAAGTGCACGCGACCGAGTTTCTCGTCGTACATCCGGCCCGTCATCTTCGGGAACCAGTGGTAGACGCCGGCGAAGATCGTGAAGACCGAGCCGCCGAAGAGGACGAAGTGGATGTGGGCGACGATGAAGTAGGTGTCGGAGACGTGGATGTCGATCGGCACCATGCCGAGCATGACCCCGCTGATGCCGCCGATCGTGAAGGTGACGATGAAGGCGAGCGAGAACAGCATCGCGGTCGAGTAGGTGTGGATCTTGCCGAAGTAGAGCGTGCCCAGCCAGGAGAAGATCTTGATCCCGGTCGGCACCGCGATCAGCAGCGTCGTGATC
>DASTVL010000075.1:0-3850 GCA_035759115.1 Solirubrobacterales bacterium
CACGGCCCTCCCGGCACCGCTAAAGCTGCAGCGACTTCACCTGCCGCAGCTCCTCGATCGCGTAACGCCCGTTCTCGCGCCCGTGCCCCGACTGCTTGTAGCCGCCGAAAGGGGCGATCGGGTTGAAGGCGCCGCCGTTGATCTCGATCTGGCCGGTGCGGATCCGCTTGGCGACTGCGATCGCGCGCTCGGTGTCGGCCGACCAGACGCCGCCGGCGAGGCCGTAGACGGTCTCGTTGGCGATCCGCACGGCGTCGTCCTCATCCTCGTAGGGCTGGATGGCCAGGACCGGGCCGAAGATCTCCTCCTGGGCGATCGTCATCTCCGGCGTCACCTCGGAGAAGACCGTGGGGCGGACGAAGTAGCCCTTGTCGAGCCCCTCCGGCGGGGCCGCGCCGCCGGTCAGCAGCTTCGCCCCTTCGGCCTCGCCCTTCTCGATGTAGCCGCGCACGCGCTCGCGTTGGGTGTCGGAGACCAGCGGCCCGAGCCGGGTCGAGTCCTCGAAGGGGTCGCCCGGGATGAAGCTCTCCGCCGCTTCGACGGCGAGCTTCTCGGCCTCGGCCAGCTGCGCGCGCGGGACCAGCATCCGGGTCAGGGCGCTGCAGGTCTGGCCCGAGTTGAGGAAGCACTTGGCGACGCCGTCGGGCACCGCCCTGGCCAGGTCGGCGTCGTCGAGGATCACGTTCGGCGACTTGCCACCGAGCTCCATCGCGACCGGCTTGACCGTCGCCGAGGCGAGCTCGGAGACGCGCCGGCCGGCCCGGGTCGAGCCGGTGAAGGAGACCATGTCGACCCCGGGATGCCCGGCGACCGCCTCGCCGACGGTCGGCCCGGTGCCGCTGACCAGGTTGAAGACCCCGGCGGGCAGGCCGGCGGCCTCGATCACCTCGGCGAGGATGAAGGCGTTGAGCGGCGTCACCTCGCTCGGCTTGAGCACGACGGTGCAGCCGGCGGCGAGGGCGGGGGCGACCTTGGCGGCGATCTGGTTGAGCGGGAAGTTCCAGGGCGTGATCGCGCCGAGCACGCCGACCGGCTCGCGCAGCACGCGCGAGCTGCCGATCTCCTCCTCCCAGGCGATCTCCTCCATCAGCCCCGGCATCGCGGCGAACTGACCGGTCGGAAGCCCCGCCTGGATGATCTTGCTCAGCTTCAGCGGCATGCCGAGCTCCTGCGAGATCGTCGCCGCGATCTCGTCGGCGCGCTCGCCCAGCCCCGCGGCGATCGCCGTCAGGTGGCCGGCGCGCTGTTCGCGCGAGGTCTGCGACCAGGAGTCGAAGGCGTCGCGGGCGGCGCGCACGGCGAGATCGGCGTCCTCCGGCGTGCAGGCCGGGATCGTCGTCATGACCTCCTCGGTGGCCGCGTTGACGACCTCGATCGTCTCCTCGCCCTGCGGCGCGACCCACTCGCCGTCGATGAAGATCATGTCTCGCGCTTGCACCTCAGCCGCCGTCGCCATCTCGCTCCTCCTCAACCATCATTTGATGTGTTGACCACACCATAGGGTCATCAACCCGTCAGTTGTTTGCCGTTGCCGCCATGGATGGCTTGTGCGGCTTCACGCCCGGCCCCGGCAGCGCGCGGGCGTCCCGAGCGTGCAGGGTCTCGCCGCAGAGCTCGCAGACGCCGCGGTCGCTGACCGCGCCGCCGCACTCCTTGTGGACGATCAGCATCGGCGGGCCGTCGGGCTCGGGGGAGTGGCGGTCGCCCCAGGCGAGCAGCGCGACCAGGGCGGGCCAGAGGTCGAGGCCCTTCTCGGTGAGGAAGTACTCGTAGCGCTCCGGGCTCGACTGGTAGGCCCGCCGTTCGAGGATGTCCTCCTCGACCAGGCGCTGCAGGCGGGCCGAGAGCACGTTGCGGGCGACGCCGAGGCCGCGCTGCAACTCGCCGAAGCGGCGGTTGCCGTTCATCACGTCGCGCACGATCAGCAGCGTCCAGCGCTCGCCGACGACCTCGAGCGCCTTGGCGATCGAGCAGACCTGGTCTGGGTAGTCGTGGCGCAGCATCGGGCTCTGTGAGTGATCTTTGCACACAAGGTTGCGTCAAGCAACCGACTCGGCTAGGGTGGTGCGCATCAACGGTTGCTTGAAGCAACCAACGTCGATTGGAGGCGCAAGATGAGCCTGTTCCGAAATCGCAAGCGAAACCGACGCAAGCGGGCGAAGATCGCGATCACCCAGGCCGAGATCACCGCCGACCTGCTCTACCCGGCGCGGCCGAAGCGCTAGGCGGAGAGCCGCTCGGCGAGCTCGACCAGGAGGCGGACGCCGAAGCCGCTGGCGTCGTTGCCGGTGTAGGGGCGGCCGACGTCCCAGGCGGTGCCGGCGATGTCGATGTGCGCCCACGGGGTCTCGCCGACGGCCTCGGCGAGGAACGCGCCCGCGGTGATCGTCCCCGCCTTGCGCTTGGCGCCGGTGTTGGTGAGGTCGGCGACGGTTCCCTTCATCAGCTCCAGGTACTCGGGGTGGAGGGGCAGGCGCCAGACCAACTCGCCGCTCTCGCGGCCCGCCGCCTCGACCGCGCCCGCCAGCTCGTCGTCGTTGGCGACGAGGCCGGCGTAGGTCGAGCCGAGCGCCATCAGCACGGCGCCGGTCAGGGTGGCGATGTCGACGATCCGCTCGGCGCCCAGCTCGGCGGCGTAGGCGAGCGCGTCGGCGAGGATCAGGCGGCCCTCGGCATCGGTGTTGTTCACTTCGACCGTCTTGCCGTTGTACTGGGTGATCACGTCGCCGGGCTTGATCGCCGTGCCCGAGGGCATGTTCTCGGTCGCAGGGACCACCGCCAGCAGCTCGACCGAGAGGCCCAGCTCGGCGATCGCGCCGACCGCCTCGAGCACCGCCGCGGCGCCGGACATGTCCATCTTCATCTCGTGCATCGAGGCCGACGGCTTCAACGAGATCCCGCCGGTGTCGAAGGTGACGCCCTTGCCGACGAGCCCGAGCACAGGGCCGGCGCCGCCGCCCGCGTAGCGCATCACGATCAGCTTCGGCTCCTCCGCGCTGCCCTGGCTGACGGCGACCAGGCCGCCCATCTCCTTGGCGGCGATCTCCTCGCGGCCGAGCACTTCCGTGGTCACGCCGTCGTGGTGGGAGGCGATCTCTCGCGCGTGGCGGGCGAGGAAGGACGGGGTGGCGACGTTGGCGGGCAGGCTCTGCAGGTCGCGGGCGCGGTTCTGCGCCTCGGCGCAGACGCGGGCCGCCTCGGCAGCGGCCGCGAGGGGCTCGGCCGCGAGCAGCGTCAGCGACTCGATCCGGGCCGGCGGCGGCTCGTCGGGCGCGCTGCTCTTGAAGCGGTCGAAGCGGTAGGCGGCGAGGATCGTGCCGGTGACGAGCGCCGCGGCCGTCGCCTCCTCGTCGTCGGACTCGGGCAGCAGCCAGGCGATCGAGGGGGCCTCCAGCTTCGCCGCCTCATTGGCGGGGACCGCGTCGGCGAGCCGGATCCGCTCGGGGTCGGCCTCGGCGCGCTTGCCGAGGCCGGCGACGAGCAGGCGCTCGGGCTGTCCGGGCCGCAGCAGGGTCAGCTTCTCGAAGCCGCTCTTGGCGTCGCCGGCGCCGGCCGCGTCGCGCAGCTCCGCGGGCAGCTGCTCGCCCTCGTAGAGGCCGGCGACGAGCAGATCGGCGTCGATCTCGCGCGGGCTGTCCTGGCTGACGGCGACGTTCACGGCGCCGAGTCTATGCACATGGTCACGTTGCCACGCAGGCGGTCGCGCTATCGTCCCCGCAGGGCCTTGCGGCCCTGTCCGAGCCGAGACCCGGCACACAAACCAGGCAACGAAAGGCCGCCAGATGCCCAGCACCGTAATCCTCGGAACCGCACGCACGCCCTTCGGCAAGATGGGCGGAACCCTCTCCTC
>DASTVL010000076.1:0-8064 GCA_035759115.1 Solirubrobacterales bacterium
GAGAGCTGCCGCGCACGCCCTGGTTCCTGCGCGCGGTCGCGATCTCCGGCGCGGCGGCGATCGTCGCCGTCTGGTGCGGCTGGATCGTCACCGAGGTCGGCCGCCAGCCCTGGATCGTGCAGGGCTACATGCGCACCGAGGAAGCGGTCACCGAGGCCGAGGGGATCTGGTTCGCCTTCGCCGGCGTGATGCTGCTCTACATCGCCCTCGGCACGACCGCGATCCTCGTCCTCCGCGGCATGGCGCGGCGCTGGCGCGAGCAGGGCGAGAGCGACGAGGCCGAAACCCCCTACGCCCCGTCGGCGGGGGGAGGCGCAGGGTGAGCAAGGCGGACGCCTGCGCGGCGATCCTCTGGATCGGGGCGACGATGTACGCGATATTCGGCGGCGCCGACTTCGGCGGCGGCCTCTGGGACCTGATCGCCGGAGACGCCGAGCGCGGCAGGCGGCCGCGGGCGCGGATCCAGCGCTCGCTGACGCCGGTCTGGGAGGCCAACCACGTCTGGCTGATCTTCATCCTCGTCGTCCTCTGGACCGCCTTCCCCGAGGCCTTCGCGGCGATCATGTCGACCCTCTACGTGCCGCTGGCGTTGGCGGCGCTGGGGATCGTCCTGCGTGGCGCCGGCTTCGCCTTCCGCAAGTCGGTCGAGTCGCCGGCGGCGCAGCAGGCGCTCGGCGCGACCTTCGCCCTCTCCTCGCTGATGACGCCGTTCTTCATGGGCGCCGTGGTCGGTGCGATCGCCTCCGGCAACGTGCCGGCCGAGGGCAACGGCGCCGCCTTCTCGAGCTGGCTCGAGCCGCTGCCGCTGCTGACCGGGGCGATGTTCGTCGCCAGCGGCGCCTACCTGGCGGCGATCTTCCTGATCGCCGACTCGCGCCGCGACGGAGACGGCGAGATGGGGGAGTACTTCCGCTCGCGGGCACTCTGGGCCGCCGCGGCGGCCGGGGCGTTCGCGGTCGTCGGTCTCTTCGCCCTGAACGGCCAGGCGAGCTACGTCTTCGACCGGCTCGTCGCCGAGGGCCTGCCGCTGGTCGCCGTCTCCGGCGCCTGCGGGACCGCGGTGCTGATCATGCTCGTCCGCGGCCGGGTGCGCGGCCTGCGCCCGCTGGCGATCCTCGCCGTCGCCGCGGTGATCTGGGGCTGGGGCGTCGCCCAGTTCCCCTACCTGCTGCCGACCTCGCTCGAGATCGCCACCGCGGCGGCGCCCGGCCCGACCCTGACCTCGGTCCTGGTCGTCTTCGGCGTCGCCGCGGTCACGATCCTGCCCGCCCTCGCCCTGCTCTACACGCTCGCCCAGCGCGACATGGTCGGCGAGTCGGGCGAGTAGCGACGGGGCCTCGAGTTCCCTCCTCGGCGCTCCCTAGACTGGCCCTCGGATGGCGGCTGAGAATCACCCAAAAGACCCCCTCTTGCTCGATGAGGGCTCATGGGCCTACCTGATCGGCGCGCCGAGCAATCGGGGGGCTGCCTGCTTGCTGCGTGACCGAGTGATCGAAACCTGCGAGGAGAACGGTTGGCCCGCCGTGAGCAGGTCTTTCGCTGCCGGGATGGATCCCGTGGATCCGGGGCGTTTCTTCGAGGGGGTCAGTCACTCCGTTGGCCATGCGGACTTCGTGGTCGCGCTGCTCGGAATCGCAGGCGGCGCTGCGGATGGGGAGCTGGCAATGGCCTATGGGCACCGACGCCCCGTCGTGGGGATTCGCCTTTCGGGTGAGGGCTCACCCGCCTCGGAGACGGAAACGATGCTCGACGATTACGAGCGGGCCAGAGTGGTCGCGTGCGACGACCTCGAGGAGTGCGCAGCGGGCTTGCGAAAGATCCTCTCGGACCCTGACTTTGCTGCGACGATTCATACGGCTGCGGGGGGGCGCGCGGGCGATGCCTGAATTCACTCCCGGCACGCATCTGTTGACGATCGGTCACTCCAATCACTCTCCGGAGCACTTCCGGGGATTGCTCTCCAATCACGGAATCGAGGCGCTGGTCGATGTGCGCTCCTGGCCGCACTCGCGCTACGTCGATTGGGCCAATCGCCCGCAGATCGCCGATCTCGTGCGGTCTGCCGGGGCTCGCTACCTCTTTATGGGAGGGGAGCTTGGTGGTCGTCCCGAGGCTGTCGACTGCTACGACGGTGCCGGCCATGTTCTCTATGCGAGGGTTGCGGCGAGTGAGGGCTTTCGGGCCGGGATCGACCGGCTCAGGCGCGGCGTCGGGCGCTACCGGGTTGCGCTCATGTGCAGCGAGGAGGACCCATCCACCTGTCATCGCCGCCTTCTGATCGCCAAGGTGCTGCTCGAGGAGGGGTGGACGATCGGCCACATCCGGGGCGACGGCCGCTGTGAGGTCGAGACGGAGCCGATAGCCCTGAGCGCCGGATCGCTGTTCGAGGACGAGGAGGGGCTGTGGAGATCTTCACTATCGGTTTCACGCAGTCGAGCGCCGAGGATTTCTTCGGCCGCCTGAAGGCTCATGGAATCGAGCGCCTGCTCGACGTGCGCCTGAGCAACCGCTCCCAGCTCGCCGGTTTTGCCAAACGCGATGACCTTGCCTATTTCTTGAGGGAGCTGGTCGGGGCCGACTACGAGCATGTCCCGCTGCTCGCCCCTACGCAGGAGATCTTCGACTCCTACAAGAAGGAAAAAGAGATGTCCTGGCAGCGGTTCGAGCAGGGCTTCCAGGACCTCATGGCGGAACGGCGGATCGAGGAGCAGCTAAACCGGGAGGACTTCGAACGGCGCACCGTTCTGCTCTGCAGCGAGGCCACGGCCGAGCATTGTCACCGCCGGCTCGTGGTTGAGTATCTCGCCGAACACTGGCCCGGTCTGACCATCGTCCACCTTTGAGGAGACCCGTGCCCGGTGACGAGATCATCATCATGGCCAACTCCCTGAAATGGGGAGGTCGATGCGTCGCCGGTATATCCGTGCGCTCCGGTGCCTGGGTGCGCCCGGTCTCCACCCGCCCACATGGCGAGCTCTATCCCTTTCAGTACTGCATCGACGGTCGGGAGGCGGAGCTCTTCGACGTCGTGGGATTCGAGCACGAAGGGAGCACGGGCGATCCCACCCAGCCGGAGAATGTGCAGGTCGGAGATTCGCGCTGGTGGCGAACCGGAAGGGTCGGACGGGAAGAGGCGGCTCGAGCTCTCGGCTCTCATCGCATCGAAGGGCCGGTGTTGCTGGGCAACAGGGGAAAAGCCCTGCCCGAGGACGAAGCGGAGCGAGGTGTCGAAGCTTCATTGGCGCTTGTGGAGCCGGGTCGGATCGAGTTCCGCCTGGATCCACCCCTCGAAGGGACCGCAAAGCGTCGGCCGCGGGTCGAGTTCGACCTCGGCGGGGAGACCTACACGCTGTCAATGACCGACACGGCGGTCCGGCCTCGGCTTCTGCGGGCGGGCTTGGGCCGTCACGACCCGTCCGAGGTCGGCCTTGGCTCCGATGGGCCGATCCTGCTCACTGTCAGTCTCGCCGAAGCTCGTGACGGCTGGTGCACGAAGCTGGTGGCGGCTGCCTTTACCCTCCCGAAGGGGGGTTAAGGGAGATGTCCCGATCAGGCGCCCGCGCTGTCCTGTTCGACATCGACGGCACCTTGCTTGTCACCGGAGGCGCGGGCGGCGAGGCGTGGCAGCGCGGCTTCCGCGAGCTCTACGGCGTCGAGGCCGATGTCGCCGAACACACCGACGCGGGGATGACCGACCCCGAGATCGTCAAGATCGTCTTCAGGGAGGTGATCGGGCGCGAGGGCAGCGCGACCGAGCGGGCGAAGGCGATCGGCTGCTATCTGAAGCACCTGCCCGACACGGTCACCGAGTCCGAGGGCTACCGGGTGATGCCGGGGATCGAGGCGCTGCTGCCGGAGCTGATCGAGCGCGGCGTGCTGCTCGGCCTGGTCACCGGCAACGTCGAGGCGGCCGCCCACATCAAGCTCGCCCGCGGCCGACTCAACCGCTTCTTCTCCTGCGGCGGCTACGGCTCCGACTCGCCCGACCGCACCGAGGTCACCGAAGCCGCCCTGCGCCGCGGCGAGCTGGTCTCCGGCGGCGCGCTGCAGGCCGGCTCGTGCATCTCCGTCGGCGATACCCCCCGCGACGTCGAGGCCGGGCACGGCGCCGGGATCAGAGTTGTCGGCGTCGCCACGGGCAGCTACACCGTCGATCAACTCAAGCAAGCCGGCGCCGACTGGGCGCTGCCGAGCGTCGAGGCGGGTTTTCCCGCCTAGGCCAGTGAGCAGCGGGCCTGGTAGATCGAGAGGAACCCGTTCTCGAAGCCGTTCCTCGCGGCGCGCAGGTAGAGGCGCCAGACCCTTACCCGTTCGGGGCCGGCGAGGCGGATCGCCTCGTCGAGGTTCTCGTCCAGGCGCCGCGCCCAGTGGCGCAGGGTCTCGGCGTAGTCGGCGCCGTGCTCGGAGACGTGGCGGGTGACGAATCCCGCCCGTTCGAGCGCCAGCAGCACGCGCGAGAGGTGCAGCGGTTCGCCGTCGGGGAAGACGTAGCGCTCCGAGAAGGCGCCGGCGTCGGGATCGGTGTGGCGCAGGCGGGCGATGCCATGGTTGAGCAGGCGCCCGCCCGGCTCCAGCAGGCCGGCCAGGGTGCGGGCGTAGACGTCGATCTGCTCCTCGCCGACGTGCTCGACCATGCCGATCGAGGCGATCGCGTCGAAGCGCTCGCCGCTCGCCGCCAGGTCGCGGTAGTCCATCACGCGGATCTCGACCCGGTCGGCGACGCCGGCCTGCTCGGCCCGCTGCCGCGCCTTCTCGGCCTGCGGCGGCGAGAGCGTGATCCCGACCACACCGGCGCCGTACTCGGTCGCCGCCCGCAGCGGGAAGCTGCCCCAGCCGCAGCCGACGTCGAGCACCCGGTCGCCCTCCTTCAGCGCCAGCTTGCGCGCGACCGTGTCGAGCTTCTCTTCCTGCGCCTGCTCCAGCGTCTCTGCGCCCTCGCTCCAGAAGGCGCAGCTGTAGGTCGTCGACTCGTCGAGGAAGAGCGCGAAGAACTCGTTGGAGACGTCGTAGTGGTGGCGGACCGCCTTCGCGTCGCGCTCCTTGCTGTGGCGGCGGCCGCTGAGCACCAGCTCGGCGGCGGGCCGCTTCGGCGGCCGTTGGATCCCGGCGGCGCGGATCGCGCCGAGCAGCAGGCAGCGCTTGTCGGCCCCCTCCAGCGCCGGCGGGTTCCAGCGATCGAGCAGCTCGATCACCGCGTCCATGTCGTCGACCTCGATATCGCCGCTGACGTAGGCGCGACCGAGCCCGAGCTGGCCGGGCGCGCGCAGCGCGTGCGCCGCCGCCCGCGGCGAGCGGATGAAAAAGGTCGGGCCGTCGCCGTCGCTGGCCGGGAGCCTGGTCCCGTCCCAGAACTCGACGTTGAACGGGCGCTGCGGGACGCGCGCTTCGATCTCGCGGCGCAGCGGCTCGGTCGTGGCGAACGGCATCGCCAAAGCCTATATACGAATGCCGCGACTGTCCGTATGATTGGGCGTCGATGGCAGGCGCTGGACCACTTCCTTCCGATATCCAGCCGGTCGCCAATGAGACGCGCGACCGGATCATCACCGGCCTGGTCACGCTGATCCCCTTTCTCGCGATCGGGATCGCCGGCTGGCAGGTCTGGGGCAGCGCCCTGCACTGGAGCGACGTCTTCCTCTTCGCCGGCATGTACGTGCTGACCGGGTTGGGGATCACCGTCGGCTTCCACCGCCACTTCACCCACCGCGCCTTCAAAGCGAAGCCGTGGCTGCACGCCCTGCTGGCGATCTTCGGCTCGGCGGCGATCGAGGGCCCGGTGATCTCCTGGGTCGCCGACCACCGCAAGCACCACGCCTTCTCCGACGAAGTGGGCGACCCGCACAGCCCCCACGTCGACCATGGCCACGGCTGGTCGGGCGCCCTGCGCGGCCTCTACCACGCGCACATGGGCTGGCTCTTCATCCACACCCAGCGCGGCAACAAGGAACGCTTCGCGCCGGACCTGCTCAAGGATCCGATCGTCAACTTCGTCGATCGCACGTTCATCTACTGGGCGATCGCGGGCCTCCTGCTCCCCTTCGCGCTCGGCTGGGTCATCGGCGGCACCCTCTTCGCCGCGCTCACCGGCCTGCTCTGGGGCGGCCTCGTCCGCGTCTTTGTCCTGCACCACTTCACCTACAGCATCAACTCGCTCTGCCACGTCTTCGGCAACCGCGACTTCGAGACGGCCGACGAGTCGCGCAACCTGGCGCTGATCGCGATCCCGACCCTGGGCGAGGCCTGGCACAACAACCACCACGCCTTCCCGACCTCCGCCACGCACGGCCTCGGCCGCTGGCAGATCGATCTCTCGGCGGTCGTGATCGACGGGCTCGAGAAGACCGGCGCCGTCTGGGACGTAGTCCGCGTCCCGCCCGAGCGCATGGAAGCCAAAGCCGTCTGAGCTACGGTGCCGCGGTCGATTCGTAGGAGTCAATCCAGGAGTTGCAGGCGGCGCTGAGGGGGACGACACGGCGCTTGCCGGCGCGGACGGCGACGAGGTTGCCGACATAGGCGACGTCGTCGTAGCCGCTGAGCCGCTGCAGGAAGCTCGGCTCGGCCGCCTCGATCGCGATGCGGACCCTGCCGCCCGGGCTGTCGTAGGGGCCGGCGGGCCAGAACTGGCCGTCGTTGGCGAGGCTGATCGTGTTCGGGCGCTGACCGTCGAGCGCCGGCTTCAGCTCGCGCTCGAGCCCGGGCGCGGTGACCGAGAGGCCGAAGGGGGAGAAGTACTGCAGGGAGAGCCGCCAGCGGCCGCGGGGCAGCTCGACCGTCTGCGCGGTGCGCTCGCCGAGCTGCAGTTTGCCGCCCTCGTCCCAGCGCGCCTTCGGCGCGATCCGCACGTCGGGGAAGAGCGAGGCGCGGCCCTCGTTGGCGAGCAGGATGCGGATCTCGGGCGCGACGCAGCCGGCCCAGGCGCCGGCGTCGGCGCCCTCGAGCAGCACGTGGCGATCCTCGGGCGGCTCCCCGGTCCGCTGCCAGAGGATGTAGGAGGGGGTGACGGCGACGCGCTTGAATCCGGCGGGCGCCTGGCTGTTCCAGGCGGCGCGGCCGCTGATCACGTAGGGGAAGCGGGCGAGCGTGCCGTGCGAGAAGGAGTCGAAGTCGATCGGGCTATAGGCGTCGCCGGTGTCGAACGGCTTCTCCGGGTTCTCCTCGACGTCGGGGTCGGGGAACTCGACCAGCGGCACGTGCGTGTCGGCGCCGAGCAGCTCGTAGGCGGCGTAGCGGTCCTGGCCGGCGTAGAGCACCGGCTCGCCCTGCAGGATCGGCATCAAGGCGCGCAGCTCGGCGCCATGCCCGGCCGGCGCCACCGGCGCGTTGCGCAGAGCGAGGAAGCTCGAGTACACCGCCCCGCCGATGAAGACCACCGCCAGCGCGCTCCAGGCGAGCCGCCCCAGCGGCGCGTTCGTCTTTTGTCGTGCTGAGTCCGACAAACGGCGAACGCCCCAGCCGAATTCGGCGAGCAGGGGTCGGATGGCGACGAGCATCGCCAGCGGGGCGGCGATCATCAGCGCCTTCGCCTGCGAGTAGTAGCCGCTGGTCGGCAGCGCGGCCAGATAGAGCAGGGCGCAGGCGAGGAGCGCCAGCGGCACCGCCAGGTCGCGCCGCCGCAGCCACCACCAGGCGCCGGCCAGCAGGGCGAGAACGCCGATCGCGCCGGCGAGGCCGGTCAGGTGGGCGCCGCCGGGGGCGTCGAGCCGGTAGTTGCTGGTCGGCCAGACACCGAGCGCCTCCAGCGGCGAGACCGGCCCGTAGGTGTCCGTCGCGGCGACCTTGCTGAAGGTGTCGACGAAGCCGAACGGACCGACCAGCGTGGCGGCGACGCCGAGCGCCGCCAGCAGCGCGATCGCCAGCAGGGTCAGCGGCCGGAAGAGGAAGCGCAGCAGCCGCCGCGGCGCCAGCGCACGCCGCACGGCGGGCAGGGTGAGGCTCCAGAGGGCGGCGATCGCGACCGGCCAGGCGAGCCCGGCGAAGCTGTAGGAGAAGAAGATCCCGCCTGCGATCGCCAGCCAGGGCAGCGCCCCCAGCAGCCGCCCGAGTGACGTGCCGGTGGATAGAAGT
>DASTVL010000077.1:0-7021 GCA_035759115.1 Solirubrobacterales bacterium
CGGGCCCTCCAAGGGGCAAGCGAGCGAGGCGCTCTCCCGACGGCGGTCGGCTTCTCTATGCGTTCCCCTGGGATCTTCGACGGCCTCCCTTCGGTCGGCCTCTCAATCTCAGAAGAACAAGAGGGAGGTTCTCCTATGAGCTTTATGCAGTTGGAGACGGTGGTTCATCACGACGGCCGCCTGAACATCCTCTGCTGCCTTGTTGACAACGGCGACCAGTCCATCCCCCAGCTTGCAGCTCGGACGGGCGACTCCCAGCAAGCCGTTCACTACTGGGTCAGGGTGCTCGAGAACTTCGACCTGGTGAAGCAAGTGGGGGAAGAAGGCCGCCAGCGCCGGCCCGTCTACTCGGTATCGCTCGATGGGCACCCTCAATGGGTGCGCGAAGCGGTGGAGGACCATCGCCCGCGGACGATCTAGTTGCGGGCGACCCCGGTACATCCGACGCCAGGGTCACGCGCAGTCAGCCGCTCAACTCCGCCAGCTTGCCGAGCCCCGGGCGGACATTCTCGATGAAACGCTGCAGCGACTGCTGCACCTCGGGCTCGCCGGCGTGGGCCGAGAGGCCGCTCATCGCGTTGAGGCGGGTGCGGTCGAGCCAGGCGACGATGTCGGGCTCCTGGGTCCAGGAGTAATCGGCGTTCATCGCGGTCCGCGTGCATCGCGCCCAGTCGAGGTCGGTGTCCGGGTAGGGGTTGGGCGGACAGAGCCGGTTCTTCTCGGCGTCGTCGTCGCGGTTGGCCTCGACGAAGCCGATCATCGCCGCGGCGAAGGGGGGCAGGCCGAGGCGGATCGCCTGCAGGGTGATGCGGTCGCCGTCGAAGACCGGCAGCGGCGGGCGCACCGGCAGGCCGGGGGCGGCGCAGTGGATGTAGAGGCTGCCGGCGGCGGCCGGCGCCTCGCCCTGCTCGAAGACGATCCGGTCGCGCTCGATGCGGCGCACGCGACCGAGCCGGTCGACGTTCTCGATCTGGCGCAGCTGCTCGATCTCCCACTCGCTGATCGTCGCGCCCTTGTGCATCGTCGGGCGCACGCCGGAGTCCACTCGCCGGATCTGCGCGGAGCCCTCGAGCCGCTCGAACAGGTCCGCGGCCGAGCTCGCCGCAGCGGCGGACTCCATCTGCCGTGCGATCCCCTCCATCAGGTCGCCGACGAGCTCGCCCGGCTGGGCGTACGCGCGGTTGAGCAGCCACGCCTCGCGCGGCTTGATCCAGCGGATCGCCTCCGGGTCGACCCCGTTCTCGAGCAGCCACACGCAGGTGTCCATGCCGGTCTTGCCGGCGCCGACGACGACGTAGCGGTCCGGGTGGTCGGCCAGCCCGGCGAGCTCGCCGGGGGTGATGCAGTCGACGCCGGGCTCGAGCTCGAAGCGCGGCGGGTGCTCGGCCGGGATCGCGTGCGGCAGGTAGGCGGCGTCGACGAGGCGCCTGCGGATCGAGACCTCGAACGCCTCGCCGCTCAGCCGCGAGACGAAGCGGCCGTCGCCGAGGTGGTCGCACTGGGGGAAGAAGCGGACCTGGCCCGAGGCGATCAGGCGCTCGCGCATCACCCGGTCGTAGTAACCGCAGATCTCGGCGGCGCCGGCGCGCTCGTACCAGCCGGCCTCGGGCCCCGTCTCCTGCCGCGCCTCGCCGCCGAGCGGCATCGAGTTGACCCCGTAGTAGCGGGAGGGCTGGTGCAGGCGGACGAAGGGATAGGCCTCGAGCCAGTGGCCGCCGGGGGCGTGGCGGCGGTCGATCATCACGATCTCGGCGTCGGTCTGCGTGACCAGCTCGTCGGCGAAGGCCATGCCGAGCGCGCCGCATCCGACGACGAGGTAATCCGCCTGCAACGAAGTGGTGGAGGTGGATCGCTCGCTCACGCGGGTTCAGCGTAGCGCGGGAGGGTTGACCTCCCCGAGGCCAGGCAATAGCGTCGTCTGTCGTGGAAGCGGATCGTCTCGCGCGCGCGGGATCGCATCGCCGGCCGGCCGGCTTGGCGGCCGGCGGCGTCCTCATCGCCCTCTGCCTCGGCTTCGCGCCCCCTGCGGACGCGATCTCCCGCCAGCAGGCCGAGCGGATCGCGCTGCGAGCGCTGAAGCCGCCGAAGCAGGGCCTCGGCAAGCGCTTCACGGTCTCGATCTTCGGCCTGCCCAAGCCGCTCGGGCGGCGCGCCTTCGTGCTCGAGGGCGGCGCCCGGGGCCCGCTCCGGCGCTCCAACCCTCCGCTCGCGGTGCGGAGGGTCAAGCGCCTCGGCCGCCCGCAGTGGCTGTTCTGGCGCGACTCGATGTACGGGGCGCGGTTCTCGCACCCGTCGGTGCTGCTGCTGGTCGACCACCGCAGCGGCAGGGTGACCGAGCGCCGGCGAATGCGCTGGTGGCCGCTGGTGAACGGGCGCAAGCCCGCCTTTCTGCGCAGCGAGGCCGGCTACCTCTCGCGGCGCTTCCGGATCTACTCGGACCTCGATTTCGCGCGGCGGCGCGCGGCGACCTCGCGCGCGGCGACCGCCGAGCCGCTCGGGCCCGCGCGCACGAGCAAAGCCCCGCCCGGAGTCTTCGCCAAAGACTGCCTGCTCAGCCTGCACAACCGCGAAGAGGAAGCCTTCGAACGCGACGTCAAAGCGATGGAGGAAGTCGCGGGAGAAGCGGGGATTCGCACGTTCAGGGTCGAAGGCCCCGGGGGTGGCATTCCGGCCGGAGCGGACCTGCGCCGGGCGACCTCCAAAGTCGTCGCCGAAGGCTGCAAGGACGTGGTCCTCTACATCACCGCCCACGGCGGCGAAGAAGGTTCGGTGCTGCTCGGCGAAAGATTCGCCGGGCTGAGGAAAGGCCCCAACGGCAAACCGCGGGCTTTCTTCCGGCCGGCGGTCATCAGCGGCGCCGAAATCACCCGTGCGATTGCCGACCAGGCGCTCGAAGCGACCTTCAAGGTCAAGGTCGACACCTGCTATTCGGGGCTGCAGCTGAGCTTGGCGAACCTGCCCAACGTGCTGATCGTCGAGACCGCCTCGGCCGCAGGCGAGCCCGCTTGGAGCTACCTGAGAGGGGCGTTTCAGCTTGGCGGCAACCGCAAGCCCTACTACGTCCGCAACAGGAACAACCCCCGCAGGCTGGGCGAGTTCACGAACCGCAACGTGGTCGGGCTACAGCGCTTCTTCGAACGGCCGGAGGAGATCCAGCACGGGCTTCAACAGGCCCAGCAGCAGAACACTTCGTTCCTCGCCTGGGCGCTCTCGCGGGCGTTCCTCCTGGGCGAAAACGCCGACTTCGCGGCCACCCTCGGCTGGACCGACCCGCAGCTGAAAACGAGCTTTCAGCCCTCGCCGCCGGACTGAGCCGGCGAGCTGCTGACCCTCAGGCGATCCTGGCTATCGCCGCGGCGTAGACGCCGTGGCGGGTGTGCGGGGGCGGGGGGATCTCGATCCCGTAGGCCTCGCGCATCGCCTGCGCCAGGGCCGCCTTGAAGGTGCGGCCGTGCCAGGCGTGGGCCTCGGCGGCGCGCCCGACGTGGAGGTGGGTCAGCTCGTGCAGCAGCGTCTCGAGGACGTCGCCCGGCCCGATCCCCGGATAGGCGGTGACCTGGAGCCGGAACTCGGCGGGGACGGCGAAGCCGAGTTTGTTCGGGCGCTTGCTCGCGCGGCGCACCTTCAGCTGCGGCCGGTGGGTGGCCAGCGGGCCGGCGGCGAAGACCGGCAGGCCGCGCAACCGCTCGAGCTCGCGGTCGAGCGCCACGCCGGCGACCAGGTAATAGGAGGGCGGGCGGCGTGGCGGTAGCGGCGTGCTCGGCCAGGGAGTCGTCGCTGCCCGCGCCTTCGCCTTCGCCCTGCGCCTGAGGAACCCGATCGCCATCGGGATGGAGTCTTCCACCGCCGGGCGCCGCCACCACTTGCCGCGCGCCACATTTGCTGTCATACTAAGTGACACGAAATGGTCGCCGCAGCCTCCACCCGTCGCTATGAGAAACGCCGCCGCGCCGAGACCTTCGCCGCGACGCGGGCCGCGATCCTCGATGCGGCGCTCGCGCTCGGCGACCCGCGCGCGCCGCTGGCCCAGGTCGCCGAACGGGCAGGCGTCTCCGAGCGCACCGTGCTGCGCCATTTCGGCACTCGCGACGGTCTGGTCGCGGCCGCGATCGGCGAGGGCGCCTCGCGGGTCGAGGCGGAACGGTTCGCCGTCCCGTCCGCGGACCTCGACGCCGCGGTCGCCAACCTCGTCGACCACTACGAGCGCGAGGGCGACGGCGTGCTGCGGCTGCTTGCGGAGGAGGGCGCCGACGAGGGCATCGACGCGATCCTCGCCGAGGGCCGCGCGATGCACCGGCGCTGGGTCGAGCAGAAGCTGGGGCCGCTGCTCGGCCGCCTCGAGACCCGCACCCGGCGTCGCCGCCTGGCACAGCTGGCCGCCGCCTGCGACGTCTACGCCTGGAAGCTGCTGCGCCGCGACAGCGGCCTCAGCCGGGCCGAGGCCGAGCGCGCGATCGCCGAGACCGTGGCCGCCACGATCGCGATCGGCGCGGGCCGATGAGCACGATCTGCGCCTTCACCACGCCGGCGCGCGGGCACCTGTACCCGCTGACGCCGATCCTCGCCGAGCTGGCCCGGCGCGGCCACCGGGTGAAGGTCTGGACGTTGGCGAGCGAGCTCGAGGCGATCCGCGAGCAGGGAATCGAGGCGGCGTCGATCGCGCCGGAGATCGAGGCGCTGCCGGTCAACGACTGGGAGGCGAGCAAGGAGTCGGAGGCGACCGCGAACACCTTCAACCGCTTCCTCGAACGGGCGCCGTTCGAGATCGCCGACGTGCGCGGCGCGATCGAGCGCGAGCGACCTGACCTGCTGATCACCGACATCAACGCCTGGGGCGCCCCCGCCGCGGCCGAGGCCTCGGGGATCCCCTGGGCGGCGTTCTCGCCCTTCTTCGCCTGGCTGCCCTCGCCGGACGCGCCGATGTTCGGCCCCGGCATGCGGCCGCTGCGGGGGCCGCTCGGCCGCCTGCGCAACGCGGCGCTCTGGAAGCTCGCCGAGTTCGACCTCGACCGCAAGTTCCTGACCCGGCTGAACGCCGTCCGCGCCGAGGCCGACGCCGCGCCGCTCGCCGGGCTCACCGAGCTCTGGACCCGCCCGCCGCGGCTCCTCTACATGACCGTCCCCGAGCTCGACTACCCGCGCCGGCGCTGGCCGTCGTCGTTCAGCTTCGTCGGCCCCTGCGCCTGGCAGCCGGGCGCCGGGGCGGCGCCGCAGCCGGCCGCGAGCGAGCGGCCGCTGGTGCTGGTCACCGCGTCGAGCGAGTACCAGGGCGACGAGGCCCTGATCGAGACCGCGCTGGCGGCGCTCGCGGGCGAGGACGTGGAAGTGATCGCGACCACCGCCGGCCACGACCCGGCCGGCTTCGACCCGCCGCCGAACGCCCGGGTCGAGCGCTTCCTGCCGCACGACCCGATCCTCGCCCGCGCCGCGCTGACGATCTGCCACGGCGGCATGGGCATCGTCCAGAAGTCGCTGTCGGCGGGGGTGCCGCTGTGCGTCGTCGGCTGGGGACGCGACCAGCTGGAGAGCGGCCGCCGGGTCGAAGCGGCCGGCGCCGGGCTGCTGATCAAGCGCAAGCAGCTCAGCGCGGCGCGCCTCCGCGACGCCTGCCGGCGGGCGCGGGCGATGCGCCCGGGCGCGGAGCGGATGGCGGCGACGATCGCCGCGGCACCGGGGCCGGAGTTGGCGGCCGCCGAGCTGGAGGCGCTGATGCCGCGGCTCTATGCTGGCTGAGTGGCAGCCGAGAACGAGAGCGCGCACCGCAGCTGACTTCGCCCGCCGCCCCCGCGCCTGGCCAGGCTTCCTCCGCACCCAGATCCGCCGGCTGCGCCGCTAGCCTTTCTCATGTAGGTATAACACGCTATGCCATTGTGTAATATGGTTAGCTATGCAACAGCTGATCGGGCGCAAGGACGAGCAGCGGCGGCTGATTGAGGCTGCTGACAACCCGCCCCAGTTGGTCGTCATCCGCGGCCGTAGGCGGGTCGGAAAGAGCTTCCTGATCCATTGCAGCTTCGGTGACCGTCGACAGATCTCGCTGCAGGCGGACGAGCAGGAGGAGTCCGGGCATCTCAAGCTTCTGGCCGAGGAGGTCGGGCGAGCCCTTCCCGGCGCGCCACCGCTCCGTTTCGACGACTGGGACGAGGCGCTGCGCTTTCTCGGCGCCGAGGCGGAGCGCGAGCCACTCGTGCTCGTGCTCGACGAGTTCCAGTGGCTGCTGCACGCGCAGCCGGCGCTCGACTCGATCATCCAGCGCCACTGGGACCGATGGCAGCGAGCGTCGACGCCGCTGACGCTGGTGCTCAGCGGCAGCGCGCTCAGTCTGATGGAGGGTCTGCTCGACCATGGAAGCCCTCTGTTCGGCAGGGCCGACTATCGCCCACTGCTCGAGCCGCTCGACTACCGCAGCACCGCCGAGCTCGCATCTGCATCGCTCCCTCCCGCCGACCTGCTGAGGCGCCATGCGGTCCTCGGCGGCACCCCCCAGTACCAGGTCTGGGCCGGCGGCTCGCGAATCCTCCCGACCATCGAGTCGCGCATTCTGCGCAAGGGGGAGTCACTGTACGAAGAGCCGCTGCATCTGCTCAGAGAGGAGCAGCGGGTGCGCGACCCGGGAACGTACTTCGCGATCCTGTGGGCAATCGCCGGCGGCGCGACCCGCTTCAACGAGATCAAGCAGCGCACCGGCATCGAAGCCAACCTGGATGTGATGCTGACGCGCCTCGAAGAGCTCGGCTACCTGGAGCGGCGGGTTCCGGTCGGACCGGGTGGCGGACGGCCCAGCTACCGGATCCGCGATCCCTTCTTTCGTTTCTGGTTCCGCTACGTGTTCCCCTCACGAAGCCGTCTCGAGAGAGGCCGGGTCGCCGAGGTGCTGGCCGAGATCGAGGCAGACCTCGACACATTCATGGGCGCGGCGTTCGAGGACTGCTGCCGCGAATGGGTGGGGCGGTACGCACCGGCGGAAGCTCTCCCCCGCTTCGATGACCTCGGTGGCTGGTGGTCCCGAACCGGTGACATG
>DASTVL010000078.1:0-6569 GCA_035759115.1 Solirubrobacterales bacterium
CGAGCCCGGCGGGGCGGGCGGCATCGCGGGGATGCCCTCGATCGCAAGCTCGTACATCCCCCTGTAGTCGAGCGCGGCGGCGATCTCCAGCAACATCCGCGCGCCGGCGCGCGACGCGAACTTCTCTTCGACGACGCCCCCCGACCACACGACGATTATGGCACCGTTCGGGTCCTCTTTGGGAATTTAACCGAACAGCTTCTCGTGCAGGCCGTGGAGGACGCCGAGAGCGAACTGAGGGTCGCCGGCGAAGTCGGGAGGCTCAACCGTTATCGGTGGCCGCGCGTGCGCCGACGATCCCGATCGTCGAGCATGTGAAGCATGGTGAGGCCGACGATGAAGGCGACGACCACGACCACTTGCACCCCGGCTTCCGAGTGTCGCAGAAGCCATCCTCCGCTGAACAGAATGAGGTTGAAGACCGCCAGCGAAATATAGAAGTTGCGCGTTATCATCTCTCAGACAGCATAGCTCAGAATCAGGTCGAGACACAGACAGGACAATCCGCCAAGCGCCCCCCAGAAGCCGTTTCTCATGGCACTGTCCTCTAGCTCCTTGCGGGACCGCCCGACGGCCATTCCGGCGGCAGCCGCTGCGAAGCCCCCAGCCACGATCCCCTCGCCGATGGCGGTTGCGGCGAGTTCCAACAGCGTGGTGGCGAGGCCGATCTGGGCAACCGGAATCATGGAGGAGATCGTCGCTGGCGCCGACGCGCGTGTGGCGCGTGGAAGCAAAGAATTGCGGGGCGACTCTGTGTCAATCGCCCGCCGTCGCCGCCGGGTCGACGCGGAGCCTGGCGGCCTGGCTCAGACCCGCAGCCCGCCGAAGAGCGCCTTGTGCAGGCCGCCGAGGATGTCGCGGGGGAGGCGCCAGTCGCCGTCGCTGCTCACGCCCCGCGCGCCGCCCTCGATCACGGCGTCCAGCCAGGCGCCGCTGGGGCCGGCCGCCGAGGCGTCGGCATCCGGGTCGATTCCCGGCTCGCAGGCGACGACGCGGCCCTCGTCGATTCGCGCGGTCACCCCGGCGGGGCTGCCGAGGACGCCCGCGTCGAGCTCGACGCTGAGCGCGCAGCGGCCGTTGAGGCCGGTCGGCATCCGCAGCAGCGGCAGCGTCAGCTGCAGGGCGGCGGCGACGTCGGCGGCGGCGATCGGTGCGGTGTCCTCGCGCGGGTGGCGCAGCTCGAGCCGCGCCGCGGCCGCGAGCGGCGCGACCGCGAGGCGCAGCCACTCGGTCGGCTCGTAGCGCTCGTCGCCGCCGGGGCGCTCCGGCGGCAGAGGGCGGATCAGCCCGACCTCGTCGAGCAGGCCGAGGCTCGCCTCGACCAGTTCCAGGGGGATGACGCCGATCTCCTCGTGGACCTCGGGAGCGCTGCGCGGCTTCGCCGCGACCGCGTGCACGACCGTCGACGCCCAGCCGCAGAGCAGCGGCCACAGCACGCGCCCACCGCCCTCGCCGGGCGCCACCGGCCCGGCCGGGCAGCGCTCGTACCAGTGGTGCAGGACCGCGCCCACCAGCGGTACTTCGCGGCCCGCCGGGGTCGGCTGCATCCTCGTCTCGATGTCGTCGGGGTCGTCGCCCGGGTCCGCCGGTTCGAGCAGGTAGCGGTCGGCGAAGACGTCGAAGACCGCCTCCTCGCGGTCGGGCAGCACGATCGCGTCGAGGTCGACCAGGTCGGCGCCAGTCGCGGCCTGGGCGAGGATCGCGCGCAACTCGTCCCAGCCCATCGTGCTGGTCAGGTAGCTCAGCGTCAGCGCCCCGGCGCGGGCCCTGTATTCGCCGGCGACCAGGCCAGAGGGCATCGCTCACATCACCAGCGCTTGTGAAGCCAAACCGGGCACCATCCCGTCCAGATTGTGGCACGTCTGAGTGTCTAATAAAGAATTGGCAAAGTTCGCACCGACGAGCTTTCCTGCGGGCGTCGGACGACCACGTCCGGCGCGGCCGCGGCCGCGCCCGGGTCCCCGCCCGACTGCGGCATCTCTTCTGGAACTCAGCCCCCGCACAGCTCGACGTGGAGCGTGGCGGCCCCTACATCGCCAGACGCCTGTTGCGGACCATGGACGTCCAAGGCCTCGCCTGGGGAGCGCAGGCCATCGCACCTGAGGCCTGGGAGCGGGCGGCCCAGGCTCGCGGACTGGCCCCGGACGTTCGTCAGCTCGCCCACAATCTGGCGGCGTTCGCGCGGACCTCGCGAGTGGCGGGAACCCTCAAGAGGTCCGTCGGGGCGAGCGAGGTTAAGGTCTTCGACGCCGCTGAGCACGACCTGTTGGTCGAGCCGACGGATGTCGCCGGGCTCAAAGTCGCGAGCCTTCAGGACCTGATGGCGATGAAGCTCAAGGTCATGGCCGAGCGCGGCGAAATGCGCGATTACTTCGACGTCAAGTCGATCGACGAAGGGGGTGGGGTCTCGGTCGAGGAGGGGGTCGCGCTGTACATGCGGCGCTATGGAATAGATCCCAGCAGCGAGGCGCTTCCCCACCTCTTTCGAGCTATGGGGGACCTGAGCGACGTCGAGGTCGACGAGCTGCTCCCGATCGATCTGGCGGAGCTGCAGCGCTGGTGGAGCGCGCGGCAGGTTCGGGCGCTGCGCAACTCCGACCGGTTCGGCTGACTCACCCCACCTCAGCCCCCGCAGTGCTGGGTGAGTGAGGCGAGGCCGGGAAGCCCTTCCTCGGCCGCTGGCTCAGAGCCTGAGGGCGGGCTCGGGCAGCCGGTGTCGCCGTAGGCGACCACCTAATCGCCCGGCGGCGCGAACAGCGCCTGATGGATCGCGCCGACCAGGGCGTCGGTCAGCCAGGCGTCGCCGCCGGTGCGCACGGCCTTGACGCCCGGGTCGATCACGGTGTCGAGCCAGCTGTCGAGGGTGCCTGCCGCCGAGGCGTCGACCTTCCCGTCGAAGCCCGGCCTGGCGGATACGACCTTGCCCCGCTCGATCTCTGCGGTGACGCCGCTGTGGCGGTCCTCGCGGTCCTCGTCGAGGTTGAGGCGGAGGTGGCAGGTACCGGAGAGCTCTTCGGGCAGCTCGGAGACGGCGAGCGCCATGCGGAAGCCCGCCTCGACGTCGAAGCCGTCGACCGGGTTGGCGCCCTCGAGGCTGCGGTTGCGCTCGAGCCGCGCCGAGGCGATCAGCGGCGCGATCCCGAAATGCAGCCAGTCGGTCATGTCGTAGAGCGTCCCGTCGCCGTCGCCCAGCGCCTCGACCATGCCGATGCCGCGCATCGCGGTGAGGTGACGATGTAGGCGCCGCCGGTCGAGCCCGTCGATCGCGGTATCCAGTTCGGGAGCCGTCATCGGCTCGCGGGCGAGCGCGTGGACCACGGCCGCCGACCATCCCTCGACCAGCGCCGCCACCGCGCGCTTGGCAAGCGCGGTGCCGTACTCGATCGGCCCGTCGGGCGCCCGCGCCAGCCAGCGCTCGATCGTGGCGGAGACGAACAGCGCCTCGTGTCCCTCGTTGCTCACCGTGTATGAGCGGCCGCCCATCTCCAGCACCCGGTTCGACGTCGCCAGCAGGATCTCCCGATTGACCGGATCGGCGGCAAGCGAGAGGGCCTGCACCCCGGCGCGCAGCTCCCCCTCATGTGCGTTGAGTCTCCCGCCCAACAAGAATGCGCATTGTGCCACTTTCGATACTTAATTAGGAATTAATCGAGTCTGCCGACTGAGGGACCCGCCTCCTGGGCGAAAACGTGCGTGCGCGCTCAAGCCCGCGCGCCCAGCTGTCGAGCTAGATAAGCGAACGTATGAGGGAGCAGCTCAACAGCAACCCGCTCGTCCAGCTCGCCGTCCTCGGCGTGCTGCTGGTCGGCGTCGCCGTCTTCCTGATGTCCGGCGGCGGCGGCGAAGAAGAAGAACCGGCCGGCGCCACCGAAGCGACGGTCAGCGTCGCCGGCACCGAAGCGAGCGGCAGCGCGACGGGGGCCACCCCCGGCGAAGCCGTCGAAGGCGCGATCGAAGCGGCGGGAGAATCGCTCTCCTCGGCCCTGGGCCCGAGCGCGATCGACGCGCCGCCCCCGCCGCGGCCCGTGCTCCGCGCCTGGCAGGCGAACAAGACCCTGGTCCTGCTCTTCGTCCGCGACGGCGGCATCGACGACAAGCTGGTCAAGACCGCGACCCAGAGCCTCTCCGGCTTCCCCGACGCGGCCGTCTTCATCGTCCCCGCCGCGAAGATCTCCCGCTACGCGACGATCACCGAGGGCGTCGGCGTCGACCGCGTGCCGGCGCTCGTCGTCGTCAGCCCGAAGAACCTCAAGAAGACCGTCCCCACCGCCTCGGTCAGCTACGGCTTCCAGAGCCCGCAGAGCGTCGCCCAGGCCGTGATCGACGCCGGCTACGAGGGCAAGACGCTCGACTACCACCCGTGAGCTGAGCGATGGACTCGCGGGACTATCCGAGTCACCTGCGACCGGTCCCCGAGTCGGGTGACTCGACCGCGCCCAAGCTCGACCAGGAGGGGGGCGGCACCCCGGGCCTCACCCCGCCGCTGCAGCGCGGCCGCCACAGCGGCTTCGTCACCGACGTCCTCGTCGACCTCGACTACGTCGGCGACGACGTCGCCCGCCAGGCGATCGAGGCGGCGCGCACCGCCGGTCGCCCCCCCGAGCGGCTGCTGATCGAGCAGGGCGCGATCACCGCCGACCAGCTCTCGCGCGCCGTCGCCGAGCGCTACGGGCTCGACCACGTCGATCTCTCCGCCTACCAGGTGGACATGGCCGCGGCCAACCTGATCTCGGTCAACACCGCGCGCCGCTACCGGGCGCTGCCGATCGGCTTCGTCGACAAGGAGACGCTGCTGGTCGCGATGGCCGACCCGACCAACGTGCTCGCCGTCGACGACATCCAGATCGCGACCGCGCTCGACTGCCGCGTCGCCGTCGCCGCCGAGGAGGACATCGAGGCGCTGATCGGCCGCCTCAACACGCTGCAGAGCGCGGTCAGCGAGGCGGTCACCGAAGGCGAGGCCGAGGCCGAGGACGAGCTGGCCGAAGTCGCGGACATGGAAGTCAGCGCCGAGGACGCGCCGGTGATCAAGCTCGTCTACAGCATCCTCGGCCAGGCGGTGGGGGAGGGCGCCTCCGACGTGCACTTCGAGCCCGGCGAGGACGAGATGCGGGTGCGCTTCCGTGTCGACGGCGTGCTGCGCGAGGCCGCGCACGTGCCGAAGCGGATGGTCAACGCGGTCGTCTCGCGGGTGAAGATCATGAGCGACCTCAACATCGCCGAGAAGCGCGTGCCCCAGGACGGCCGCGTCGGCGTCACGGTCGAGGACCGCCGCGTCGACCTGCGTGTGACGACGCTGCCGACCCAGCGCGGCGAGGGCGCCACGATCCGCATCCTCGACACCGAGAACGCGCAGCACACGCTCGACGAGCTCGGCATGGACAGCTCCGGGCGGACGCGCTTCGAGGATTCCTTCCATCAGGCCTACGGCGCGGTGCTCGTCACCGGCCCGACCGGCTCGGGTAAGTCGACGACGCTCTACGCGGCGCTGCAGGACATAAACGACGTCGAGAAGAACATCATCACGATCGAGGACCCGGTCGAGTACCGGCTCGAGGGGATCAACCAGATCAACGTCAACCGCAAGGCGGGGCTCGACTTCGCCACCGGGCTGCGCTCGATCCTGCGCGCCGACCCCGACGTGGTGATGGTCGGCGAGATCCGCGACGGCGAGACCGCGCGGATCGCGATCGAGGCCGCGCTGACCGGCCACATGATGCTCTCGACCCTGCACACCAACGACGCCCCGGGGGCGATCACGCGCCTGACCAAGATGGGGATCGAGGCCTTCCTGATCGCCTCCGCGGTCGACTGCGTCGTCGCCCAGCGGCTCGCGCGCAAGCTCTGCAGTCACTGCAAGCGGCGCACGATCCTGCCGGCGCAGGCGCTCGAGGAAGCCGATATCCGGGTCGGCGGCGACGTCGAGGCATACGAGCCGGTCGGCTGCTCGCGCTGCAACCAGAGCGGTTACCGCGGCCGTGTCGGGATCTTCTCGGTGATGGCGCTGAGCGAGCGGATCAAGGAGATGACCGTGGCGCACGCCTCGGAGGCAGAAATCGCCGCCACGGCCCGCGAGGAGGGCATGCTGACCCTGCGCGAGGACGGCCTTACCAAGGTCCGCTCCGGCCAGACCAGCCTCGAGGAGGTCGTCCGTGTCTCCGCCTAGACAGGTCCATCCCGGCAAATGGAGCGATTCGGGGGTCTATGGACCCCCGAATCGCTCCATCGACGCCGCTGACTGCCGACCGGGCTTCAGGAATCCCCGGCCGACGCCGATCTAGACCCCTATGGCCGTCGACTTCGCAGAGGTGCTGCGCACCATGGTGGAGACCAACGCCTCCGACGTGCACCTCACGCCGGGGGTGCCGCCCGCGATGCGCGACAAGGGCAAGATCGTCCACATGGAGGGATTCGACGTGCTCTCCGGACAGGAGACGCGCGAGATCGTCTACTCGATCCTCAACGACGACCAGCGCAAACGCTTCGAGAACCACAAACAGCTCGACTTCGCCTACGCGATCCCCGGCGTCGCCCGCTTCCGCGTCAACTGCTTCTTCCAGCGCGGCTCG
>DASTVL010000079.1:0-3771 GCA_035759115.1 Solirubrobacterales bacterium
GTCTCGAAGGCCTCATTGGTCGGCGTGAATATGGTATAGGGGCCCGCGCCCGCGGGCTCATCGGTTATACCGCAGCTTCGAATGCGCTGGCGAACGCGTCAATTCGGAACTGGCCGGAGCTGATCACCTCCCTCCTTCGGCCGCTCCCCACGTGGTCAGGCGCTCGTTAGGCCCACCCTCACTTGGTCGTGTCCCTGGACGTTCTCTAATCGCCTTTGTCAAGAGCGATGGCCCGCCTCGATCGGTACGCCGGGTCCCAGGGTTCTCTCCGCGGTCGCCGCAGGGGCGCCGCACGTTGGCGTTTGGGATCGGACGGATCGAAGTGGTGTGCGCGGTCAGCCGAAGCGGCCGCAGTCGACGGAGCGATCTCGTCCTGCCATGCGTCCGGGCTGGACGCATCTCGTCGAGGGTGCGAGTGATCAGCCGCACTCCTCCGAGATGTTGATGCACGTCATGCGGCGCAGCGCTCTTTGAACGGCTCCCCGGTCCGCCACATCGCATGGAGCATGACCGCGAGCTTGCGCGCCGGCGCGACTTTCGCCTTGCGTGGGCCGGTTCTTTTGGCGAGCGCGAGCGCCCAGTTGCGCAACCCCGATCCGCCGATGTTGCGAGTCATCAGCGCGTTCGCGGCCTCATAGAGGCAGGTCCTCGTCATCCGATCGCCGCGCTTGGAGATGCGACCGTTCTGGCTGGTCTCGCCGGACTCGTAGCGCTTCGGTGTCAACCCCAGATAGGCGCCGGCGCTGGAGGACCGGGAAAACCGTGAAGCGTCGTCGAAGGCAGTGGCGACCGCGAGCGCCGTGATCGGTCCGATGCCCGGCGCCGTCATGAACAGTCGGACGATGCGGCTGCTGCGGGCGGTCGCCCGCAGCTGGATATCGAGCTCCCGGATGCGTTCAAGAACGGCGCGCCGCGCCGCAACCAGCGCCTCGAAGATCGGCCGCAGCTCGGGTGCGAGCGCGAGCTCCTCGGCGATGATCTCCTCGGCCCGGCGCATGAAACCGCCGACCCGCTTGCCGAACATGACGCCGAAGGTCTTGAGCAGGCCGCGGATCTCGTTCTCGAGCCGGACCCGAATGCCGACCAGCGCAGCGCGCGCCGTGAGCAGAGCGCGGATCACGTAAGCGCCATGGCTCTTGATCCGCACCTCCTTGTACCAGCCAGTGCGCACGATCTGCGCGAGGCCCCGGGCGTCGTGGCGGTCGGTCTTGTTTGGCAGCATCTTCAGGGCGGCATTGGCGTGCCGCGCGTCGAGGACGACGATCGGCAGGCCCTGCGCGGCGAGGGTGTTCCAGAGCCAGACGGCAAGCGGTCCGGTCTCCATGCCGATCTTCTCGAGCTCATGAGACCAGCGTTTGAGCCAACGCGCGATGGCCTGGGGGCAGGTTGCGACCTTCCCCTCGGCCAGGATCGCGCCGCGGTCATCGACGATGCAGATCGCCGTCTTCTCCTGCGAGACGTCCAGAGCTGCGAAAACGCCCATGTCATCCTCCATCGCGCTAGCGTCGGCACGGACCAGTGAGGGCCGCCGACCAAGCAGCATTGGCCGCAAGCTCAGGCCGACGCGAGTGGCGACCAGGCGATTACGCTAAGTGGTGTAGGAGCAGGCGGCCGGGATCTCCGTGGCGGGTCGGGCCGCTGTTGTCATGCGGCCGCGGCGGGCAGCATGAGGGTGAGATCATCGCGCAAGGGCGCGATGGTTTCCAGGGTCATGTAGCGGGCTCGCTGCACCGCCCATGCGTCGTTCTGCTCCAGCAGGATCGCCCCGACCAGGCGGGTGATCGCGGCTTCGGTGGGAAAGATGCCGACCACCTCGGTGCGGCGCTTGCTCTCGCCGTTGACGCGCTCCAAGGGATTGGTCGAGTGGATCTTGGCGCGGTGCTCCTTGGGGAAGGTCATGTCGGCGAGCACGTCCTCCTCGGCCTCGTCGAGCAGGGCAGCGAGCTTGGGCAGCTTGGGCCGGACCTGGTCGGCGACCTGGCGCCCCTGCGCCTTGGCGGCATCGGCATGGTCCTGGGCAAACGCGGTGGCGATGAACGCCGACACCACGCGTCGGCCGCTCCTGCCGGCATGGGCGAGCGCGTTGCGCATGAAGTGCACCCGGCAGCGCTGCCAGGTCGCGCGGAACACGCGGGCGACGGCAGCCTTGATGCCCTCGTGGGCGTCGGAGATCACCAGCTTGACCCCGGCCAGGCCACGCCGCTTGAGCTTGCGCAGGAACTCGACCCAGAAGGTCTCGGCCTCGGAGGCGCCGATCGCCATGCCGAGCACCTCGCGCCGGCCGTCGGTGTTGACGGCGACGGCAATGGTCACCGCGACCGAGACGATGCGCCCGGCCTCGCGCACCTTCACGTAGGTCGCGTCGATCCAGAGGTAGGGCCAGTCGCCCTCAAGGGGGCGCTCGAGGAAGCTCCGCACGCGCTCGTCGATCTCGGCGCACAGCCGGCTGACCTGGCTCTTGGAGATCCCAGCCATGCCGAGGGCCTTGACCAGCTCGTCGACCGAGCGGGTCGAGATGCCCTGCACCCAGGCTTCCTGGATCACCGCCGTCAGCGCCTTCTCCGCCACCCGGCGCGGCTCCAGGAAGCCTGGGAAGTAGCTGCCTTTTCTCAGTTTGGGGATGCGCCGCTCGACCGTGCCGGCGCGAGTCGCCCAGTCGCGCTCGCGGTAGCCGTTGCGCGGCGCCAGCCGGTCCGGCGAGCGTTCGCCATAGGCGGCGCCGGCGAGGGCCTCCACCTCGAGCTCCATCAGGCGTTCGGCGGCAAAACCGATCATCTCGCGCAACCGATCGGCCTCGCTACTCTTCTCCAACAGGGCGCGCAGGGCGATGCTGTCGTCGGTCATCGTGGTGGTCTCCGGTCCGGGGTTGCTGGTCGCAACCCAACCCTACCGGAGATCCCGCGGTGACCGCCCGCTGTGGATAGCTGGCCTGCCTACGCCAGACTCGTGGCGGTCGCTGCGGCAGGCCACCTACCCACAGCTCCTACACCACCAGCGGGGACGTGACCGCAGCCCTGACCGTTTCCTCACCGCGGCCCTCCGCCGCGGCCCTCCGCCGCGGAATGCAGCGCCACCGGACGATCGGCATGATGGGGTTGGCACGAGCGATCGGCCCAACATGGCCCGCGGCGACGCTCCGCAACCACCGATCGCGGCGCCGGTCAAGGACGCGCGCAGCGGGTCCGACGGCGGGCGGCTGCGCCGCCTCAGGCCGCGACCGCTCGACCGAGCCAGTCGACCGCCGCCTGCACGCCGCCGCGGCCATGGGGCACGCCGAGGGCGGAGAGCGCCATCTCGACCGCGCCGAGCGTGCCGATCACCATCGGCGCGTTGACGTGGCCCATGTGGCCGATGCGGAAGGCGCGCCCGCTCAATTCGCCGATGCCGATGCCGAGCACCACGCCGCAATGCCGCCGGCAGTACTCGCGCAGCACCTCGGGGGCGAAATCGTGCAGAAGGATCGTCGTGACCGAATCGGCGCGCTCCTCGGCCCGCTCGATGTTCAGCTCGAGCGCCCCGCCCTCGGCCCAGACCAGGACCGCGCGGCGCACCGCCTCGGCCAGCAGGCGATGGCGCCGGAAGGTCGCCTCGAGCCCTTCGGCCAGCAGCATGTCGAGCGCCCGGCGCAGGCCGAACATCAGATGCTCGGGCGGGGTGCCGCAATACTTCTGGTAATGCTCCGGCCCCTCGCGCTGGGTCCAGTCCCAGTAGCGGGTCCGGAGGTCGGCGCTTTCATGGGCCGCTATCGCCCTTTCGCCCGCGGCGACGAAG
>DASTVL010000080.1:0-2722 GCA_035759115.1 Solirubrobacterales bacterium
GAGCAGGCTCAGGGTGCGCGGAACGCCATCGACCAGCGCGACCATGTTGATCCCGAAGCTGGTCTGCATCGCGGTTTTCTTGTAGAGGTTGTTGAGCACGACCTTGGCCGGCAGGCCGCCGCGCTTGAGCTCGATCACCAGGCGCATGCCCGAGCGGTCGGACTCGTCGCGCAGGTCGGAGATCCCTTCCAGCTTCTTGTCGCGAACGAGGTCGGCGATCTTCGATATCAGGCCGTTTTCGCCGCCCTTCTTCACCGTGTAGGGCAGCTCGGTGACGACGATCGCGTCCTTGCCGCCCTTGAGCGGCTCGACGTGGGCGCGGGCGCGCACCTTGACCGAGCCGCGCCCGGAGGCGTAGGCGTCGCGGATCCCCTCCAGGCTCATGATCCCGCCGCCGGGGAAGTCCGGGCCCTTGACGTGCTCCATCAGCCCGGCGAGGTCGATCGACGGCTCGTCGATGTAGGCGGCGACCGCGCCGGCGACCTCGCGCAGGTTGTGCGGCGGGATGTTGGTCGCCATCCCGACCGCGATCCCCGAGCTGCCGTTGACCAGCAGGTTGGGGAAGCGCGAGGGCAGGATCAGCGGCTCCTGCGTCGATTCGTCGTAGTTGGGCCCGAAGTCGACCGTGTCGGCGTCGATGTCGCGCAGCAGCTCAGTCGCAAGCCGCCCGAGCCGCGCCTCGGTGTACCTCATCGCGGCGGCCGGGTCGTCGTCGATCGAGCCGAAGTTGCCCTGGCCGTCGACAAGCGGGTTGCGCAGGGAGAAGTCCTGCGCCATCCGCACCAGCGTGTCGTAGATCGCCGAGTCGCCGTGCGGGTGGTACTTGCCCATCACCTCGCCGACGATGAAGGCGCACTTGCGGTAGGACCTGGTCGGCTGCAGGCCGATGTCGTGCATCGCGTAGAGCACGCGCCGGTGCACCGGCTTGAGCCCGTCGCGCACGTCGGGCAGCGCGCGGCCGACGATCACGCTCATCGCGTAATCGAGGTAGGACGAGCGCATCTCCTTCTCCAGCTCGCGCTCCTCGATCCTGCCCGTCAGCGCCTCCAGCGCCATCAGCGACCCCCTCTAGACGTCAAGGAATTTCACGTCCTTGGCGTTCGACTCGATGAATTCGCGGCGAGGGCCGACCTGGTCGCCCATCAGCATCGAGAAGATCTGGTCGGCCGCCGTGGCGTCGTCGAGCGTGACCCGGGCCAGGGTGCGCGTCGCCGGGTCCATCGTCGTCTCGCGCAGCTGGTCGGCGTTCATCTCGCCGAGACCCTTGAAGCGGGTCAGCTGCACGCCGTGGCGGGCGAGCTCGATCACGGCCGGGCGCAGCGCCGCGAAGGAGAGCGCCTCTTTGCTGCGGCCACCGAAGCGGACCTCGAACGGCGGCCGCCCGACCTGCTTCAGCAGGGCCGCGTGCACTTCCGTGAACTTGCGGTAGTCGTGATGCTCGAAGAGCGTGCGCGGCAGGCGGTGGGTGCGGGCCAGGCCCGACTTGCGTTCCAGCGCCTTCACCACCAGCCCCTCGTCGGAGTCCTGGACGATCTCGGTGTCGAAAGGCTCGTTCTCGCCGGCGGGCGAGCCGAGCACCTTGCGGGCGGAGGCGAGCGTCGCCGCTTCCTCGTCGAGCAGGCTCGACTCCTCGAGGAAGCGCACCGTCTCGTGGCCGAACTCGGCCTGCAGCGAGGAGCTCCAGCCCTCGTACTCTTTCGCCCGCCGGGTGTAGGACTGCCAACGGCTTTTGCTCAGGTTCTTCGCCTTGCCGCTCGCTTCGGCGACCTCGAACTCCTCGAGTTTGTCGCGCAGCAACAACTCTTCGAGTTCGGACTCCCGCTCCAGGTAGGTCTCCTGGTTGCCCTGCTTGACCCGGTAGAGCGGCGGTTTGGCGATGTAGACGTAGCCGGCGTCGATCAGCTCCGGCATCTGCCGGTAGAGGAAGGTGAGGACGAGGGTGCGGATGTGGGCGCCGTCGACGTCGGCGTCGGTCGCCATGACGATTTTGTGGTACCTGGCGTCCTCGAGGTTGAACTCCTCGTGCACACCGGTGCCGATCGCCGTGATCAGCGCCTGCACCTCGTTGTTGGCGAGGACTTTGTCGATCCGGTTCTTCTCGACGTTGATGATCTTGCCGCGCAGCGGCAGCACCGCCTGGGTCGAGCGGTCGCGAGCCTGCTTCGCGGAGCCGCCGGCGGAGTCGCCCTCGACGACGAAGATCTCCGCGTCGCGCGGGTCCTTGACCGTGCAGTCGGCGAGCTTGCCCGGCAGGGTCGAGTTCTCCAGCGCCGACTTGCGCCGGGTCAGGTCGCGCGCTTTGCGCGCCGCGTCGCGAGCGCGCGAGGCGTCGATCGCCTTGGTGATGATCCGCCGCGCCTCGCCGGGGTTCTCCTCGAGGAACTCGGCCAGCTTGCGGTTGACCGTCTCCTCGACCAGGCCGCGGATCGGCGGGTTGCCGAGTTTGGTCTTGGTCTGGCCCTCGAACTGCGGGTCGTGCAGCTTGACCGAGATCACCGCGGTCAGGCCCTCGCGCACGTCCTCGCCGCCGAGGTTGCCGTCTTTCTCTTTGAGGATCCCCTTGCTGCGGGCGTAGGCGTTGAGGGTCCTGGTCAGCGCCGCGCGGAAGCCGGAGAGGTGCGAGCCGCCCTCGTGGGTGTTGATGTTGTTGGCGAAGCTGAAGATCGACTCCTGGTAGGAGTTGTTCCACTGCATCGCGACCTCGACCTGGCCGTCGTCCTCC
>DASTVL010000081.1:0-4446 GCA_035759115.1 Solirubrobacterales bacterium
GTTGCACTCGGTCTCCGAGCGGCTCGAGGAGATCCAAACCCAGGCGCGCGGGCAGGCGACGCGGATCCGCATGAAGGCGCTGCGCGAGGCGGTCGAGGTCAGCCGCCGCACGCAGGAGCTGGCCGACGTGCAGCAGGCTTCCGAGAACGGGGCGGCAGCTGTCGACGCCGGCGGCGCCGAGGCGGCGCTGGGCGAGCTCTTCGAGGGCCTGATCAGGCTCGAGATCGGCCCGCTCGGCGACTTCTCGCAGCTGGTCGGCTTCGAAAATGCGGTCGGCCGGCTCGGCGCCTCGGAGATCTCGGTCGAGCGCTTCTCCGAGGGCCGCGCGACGCTCTCGATGCAGCTCGACGAGCCGGTCGAGCTGCTGCGCGAGCTGGAGGAGAACGCCCCCTTCGAGTTCAACATCCGCCGCACCGCCGGCGACAACCTGATCCTCGACGTGGACGAGGACCAGGGCCCAGAACAGCACGCCGCGTAGCTTCCTCCTTTGCAGGGCAACGCGGGGATCGCGCCTCTGCCTTTGGACGTTTGACGTATTGACTGTAAGTCGGTTGTCTGCGAACATATGTTCGTGGAGCGAGAACACAACCCCAACCACAAGGGCAACGTCGCCGAGTTGGCAATTGCCAAGGAGGCGGCGAGTTTGGGTCTGTCGGTACTAGCACCGCTCACTGAGCACGGTCCTTATGACCTGGGGATTGAAATTGACCATAAGCTGATGCGCGTCCAGTGCAAGTGGGCGCGCTATGACGGACATGTCATAACGGTCCGCGTCGACAGGTGTCGAACAAGTCGCCGCGGATATCTACGCACCACCTATGAGATGGGCGAAATTGATGCCCTCGCAGCCTATTGTGAGCCGCTTGACCGCTGCTACTTGCTGCCGGCGGAGATGGTTGTCGGCAGGCGCGCTGTGCATTTGCGAACGTCGCCGCCAAAAAACGACCAGCGAGCCTCGATAAACTTCGCCAGTGACTACGAGTTTGGGGCTGTAGCTCAGCTGGCAGAGCGCGTCGATGGCATCGACGAGGCCGAGGGTTCGAGTCCCTCCAGCTCCACTAATCAGGGTCCTTCAACTGAAGCGTCGGTCGAAGAAGTCGGCGCGCACCAGTTCCGCAACCACTTCGGCTTGTACATGGAACGGGCAGCTGCCGGGACCGAAATCCTGGTCAGTCGCCACGGCAAGCCCTACACGCGCCTCTGCCCGGCGGAACCGGCCGCCTAGCTAGCCTGGCTCGACCGAGCCCAGGAACGCAGCGCGACGCCGCCGCCGATCAACCACCTCCGCCTCGACCGCATGGTCGCCAGCCTACTTCGCTCAATCGAGCGCCCGCGGCTGCCGATGCTTGAGCGGTGAGCACCGCGAACGAGCATGTCTTCTCGCACGGGATGCAGGACACCCGGGCGACCTTCGAGGCCTGGAACGACAGCCCCTGGCCCGTCCTGCGGGCCTGGCTGGCGCTCAGCCTGGCGATCGCGATCGCCCTGCTCGGCGCGGTCTGGGTCGTCGCCGGTCTGCTCACCCCCGACCCCACGCCGGTCCACCTGCCCGGCATCAACGAGCCGACCGGGCCCGCCGACCTGCTGCCGATCCTCTTCCGCAACTCGCTCGTCCTCGCCCTGCACGGGACCGCCTGCGTCGCCGGCTTCATCGCCGGCGCCTCGATGCCGATCGCCGCTGCCCAGCGCAGCGGCCTCTCGCGCTGGATCCACGTCAAGGCCGGCCAGTTCGCGATCCTCTTCGTCGCCGCGGTGACGATCTTCTCGCTCTCGACCCAGGCGCTCTATCTCGGCTTCCAGGGCACGACGATCGCCTTCCAGCTCGAGATCTCCCACGCCGCTCTGATCCTCAGCGTGCTCCCGCACGCGCTGCCGGAGCTGACCGCGCTCTTCCTGCCGCTCGCCGCCTGGCTGATCGCCAGCCGTCGCGGCGAGTGGAATCAGCTGCTCGCCGCCACCTTCATCACCGTCCTGCTGGCGATCCCGGTGCTCATCCTCACCGCCACGCTCGAGGTCTACCTCTGGCCGCAGATCCTCGAGGCGATCTCGCCGCTCTACTGAACCTCCGTAAGATCGCGGCTCGCATGGCGGGCTACGACCCCAAGACGATCGAGGAGAAGTGGCAGCGGCTCTGGGCCGAGGAGAAGACCTGGGAGGTCGCAAACCCCGGGCAGCCCGGATACGCCGCCGACAAGCCCAAGTCCTACGTGCTGGAGATGCTGCCCTACCCCTCGGGCGAGCCTCACGTCGGCCACCTCAAGTGCTACGCGGTCGGCGACGCGATCGCCCACTTCCGCCGCCGCCACGGCTTCGAGGTGATCCACCCGATGGGCTACGACTCCTTCGGCCTGCCGGCCGAGAACAACGCGATCAAGACCGGCGAGCCGCCGCGCGAGGCGACCGAGCGCTCGATCGCCTCCTTCCACCGCCAGTTCCGCGAGTGGGGGATCTCGATCGACTGGTCGCGCGAGCTCGCCACCCACACGCCCGAGTACTACCGCTGGACCCAGTGGATCTTCCTGCGCCTGTTCGAGCAGGGCCTCGCCTACCGCGAGGAGGCGCCGGTGCAGTGGTGCCCCAAGGACGCGACCGTGCTCGCCAACGAGCAGGTCGTCGACGGCCGCTGCGAGCGCTGCGGCACCGAGGTCGAACAGCGCCGGCTCGAGCAGTGGTTCTTCAAGATCACCGAGTACGCCGAGCGCCTGCTCGCCGACTTCGACCTGCTCGAGTCCTGGCCCGAGCACGTCGTCACCATGCAGCGCAACTGGATCGGCCGCTCCGAGGGCGCCGAGGTCAGCTTCCGCTGCGAGGAGCTCGACCTCGACTTCCCGGTCTTCACCACCCGGCCCGACACGCTCTTCGGCGCCACCTTCTTCGTGCTCGCGCCCGAGCACCCCCAGCTCGAGCGCCTGATCGCCGGCACGCCGGCCGAGGTCGAGGTGCGCGAGTACGTCAACCGGGTCGCCCGCGAGTCGGTCGAGGACCGCGGCGACGAGGAGCGGCCGAAGACCGGCGTGCCGCTCGGCCGCAGCGTGGTCAACCCGGTCAACGGCGAGCGGATCCCGATGTTCGTCGCCGACTACGTGCTGATGGAGTACGGCACGGGCGCGATCATGGCCGTGCCCGCGCACGACGCCCGCGACTACGAGTTCGCCCGGGCCTTCGACCTCCCGGTCAAGCGCGTGATCGAGGGCGCCGACGACGACACCGCGCGCGACGACGACGGCCTGCCGTACCCCGGCGACGGGCCGATGACCGCATCCGGGCGCTTCGACGGCAAGCACAACCGCGAGGCCTACGCGGAGATCGTCGCCTGGCTGGCCGAGGACGGCCGCGGCGAGGCCGCGGTCAACTACCGCCTGCGCGACTGGCTGGTCTCGCGCCAGCGCTACTGGGGGGCGCCGATCCCGGTCGTCTACTGCGACGCCTGCGGCATCGTCCCGGTGCCCGCCGAGCAGCTCCCGGTCGAGCTGCCCGAGGTCGATGACTACGCGCCTCAGGGCCGCAGCCCGCTCGCCGCCGCCGAGGACTGGGTCGCGACCGAGTGCCCGCGCTGCGGCGCCGCGGCCCGCCGCGAGACCGACACGATGGACACCTTCGTCGACTCCTCCTGGTACTTCATCCGCTACCTCGACTCGCAGAACGCCGGGGCCGCCTGGGACCCGGCCGCGGCAGACAGCTGGCTGCCGGTCGACCAGTACATCGGCGGCGTCGAGCACGCGATCCTGCACCTGATGTACGCGCGCTTCTTCACCAAGGCGCTCGCCGACCTCGGCACCCTCTCGGTGCAGGAGCCGTTCTCCAACCTCTTCACGCAGGGGATGATCACCCGCGACGGCGCGAAGATGTCGAAGTCGAAGGGCAACACCGTCAGCCCGGCCGAGTACGTCGAGCGCTACGGCGCCGACACGGCCCGCACCTACGTCTGCTTCATGGGCCCGCCCGAGCGCGGGGGCGACTGGTCCGACGAGGGAGTCGAGGGCGTCAACCGCTTCCTCTCGCGGCTCTGGCGGCTCTGCGAGGAGGTCGGCGAGCGCGAGACCGCGGAGCTGGATCAGGCGGCGAGCGAGGGCGAGGTGCGCGAGCTGCTCGCCAAGGCGCACTGGGCGATCGACAAGGTCACGCGTGACTTCGAGCGCGGCTTCCAGTTCAACACCGCGATCTCGGCGGCGATGGAGCTCGTCAACGAGGCCTACCGGGTCAAGGACGGCCTCCTCGCCGACCCGGGCGCCGCCGCCGCGGTGCGCTTCGCGGCCGCGACCGCCGCCTCGCTGATCTTCCCCTTCGCACCCCACCTCGGCGCCGAGATCTGGGAGCGCCTCGAAGGCGGCCGCGTCTGGGAGCAGCCCTGGCCGGTTGCCGACCCGGAGCTGCTGGCGCGCGACACCGTGACCCTGGTGGTGCAGGTCAACGGCAAGCTGCGCGACCGGATCGAGGCGGCGGCCG
>DASTVL010000082.1:0-10649 GCA_035759115.1 Solirubrobacterales bacterium
TCGGCTTCACCTCGGGGATCGAGAACTACTCGCGCATCCTCGACGGCCGCCCGCCGGGCAGCCCGCCGCACACGCTGATCGACTACTTCCCCGACGACTTCGTCGTCTTCGTCGACGAGTCCCACCAGACGATCCCGCAGATCGGCGGCATGTACGAGGGGGACCGCTCGCGCAAGCAGACGCTGGTCGACTACGGCTTCCGGCTGCCTTCGGCGATCGACAACCGGCCGCTCAAGTTCGACGAGTTCCTCGAACGCGTGAAGCAGCTGGTGATGGTCTCGGCGACGCCGGGGCCGTTCGAGCGGGCCGAGTCGGAGCGGATCGTCGAGCAGATCGTGCGCCCGACCGGGATCGTCGACCCGGCGATCGAGCTGCGCGAGACGAAGAACCAGATCGACGACCTGATGAACGAGATCAAGCTCGTCGCCGAGGGCGGCGACCGGGTGCTGGTCACGACCCTGACCAAGAAGATGGCCGAGGATCTGACCGAGTACCTGCTCGAGTACGGGATCAAGGTCCGCTACCTGCACTCCGAGATCGACACGCTGGAACGGATCCAGATCATCCGCGAGCTGCGGCTGGGGGAGTACGACGTCCTGGTCGGGGTCAACCTGCTGCGCGAGGGGCTCGACCTGCCCGAGGTCTCGCTGGTCGCGATCCTCGACGCCGACAAGGAGGGCTTCCTGCGTGGCGAGACCAGCCTCGTGCAGACGATCGGGCGGGCGGCGCGCAACGTCGACGGACGGGTGCTGATGTACGCGGACAGGGAAACCGACGCGATGCGGGCGGCGATGAGCGAGACCGAGCGCCGCCGCGCGATCCAGCTCGCTTACAACGAGGAGCACGGCGTCACCCCGGAGACCGTGCGCAAGGGGATCTCCGAGATGGCCGAGTTCCTGGCGATGGAGGACCGCACGCCGAAGCGTCGCCGCGGCAAGCGCAGCGGCGAGTTCGCCGACGCGGCCGAGCTCGAGCGCACGATCGTCTCGCTCGAGGAGGAGATGCTCGCCGCCGCTGACGACCTGCGCTTCGAGGAGGCCGGCCGCATCCGCGACGAGCTCAAGGAGCTGCGCCGCGACCTCGACGGGATGACCGCGGGCGCGTAGCGCGGCCGGGCTAAAATCGCTGCATGAGCCACGGAGTCCCCGGCGGCGTCGTGCATGAGCTGCCCGCTGACCTGCGCGAGGCGCTGATCGCCGACGATTCCGTCCTCGAGACCTGGAACGACATCACGCCCCTGGCCCGCAACGAGTTCATCTGCTGGGTCGAGGACGCCAAGCAGGAGAAAACCCGGCAACGCCGCATCCGCCGGACCAGGGAGGAGCTGGAAGAAGGCCGGCGCCGCCCCTGCTGCTGGCCCGGCTGCAAGCACCGCGAGCGCAACGGCAAGCCGTAGTTCAGCGAGTAACACATGCTAATGTATGCTCATGCTTGAGCACAGGCTGCAGATCCTCTTGGACGACGAGCGGCACGCGCGGATAACCGCGGTCGCCCGCGAACGCGGCGTCTCGGTTGCCTCGGTGGTGCGCGACGCGATCGATCGCGGCGTGGCCGGCTCGGACGATCGCCGCCGCGCCGCCGGCCGGCGACTGCTGGACGCGCCAGACATGGACGTGGGCGCGCCCGACGAGTTGAAGGCCGAGCTCGAGACGCTGCGCGCTCGGCGCGCATGATCGTCCTCGATACGACGGTCCTGGTCTACGCGAAGGGCGCCGATCATCCTTTTCGAGACCCCTGTCGCGAGTTGATCGCTGCGATTGCCGAGGGCGCGGTGCAGGCGACGACCTCAGTCGAGGCGATACAGGAGTTCGTTCACGTCCGGGCGCGACGGCGCAGTCGCGCGGATGCAACCGCGATCGGTCGCGATTACGCCGAGTTGCTTTCCCCGCTGCTCGAGGTCACGCGCGATGCCCTCCGAGAGGGACTGGACCTCTTCGAGCGCAACGAGCGGCTGGGGGCATTCGACGCCGTGCTCGCAGCCGCCGCCGCGCAAAGCGGCGCGGGCGCCCTCGTATCGACCGACGCCGGCTTCGACGACCTCTCGGAGATCTCCCACGTGGTCCCCGATGCCGCCGGCGTCGCCGAGCTGCTGGGCAACTAGCCGCACGCATGCACCCCTGCGACCTTCGGGTTATGAGTCCTACCCAGACTTCTCAAGAAAGTTCTCAGCCAGCAGCTTCACCGCCTTGGCGCTGTCGGCGTGAAACTCGCCACGCACGAGCTTGCCCTCGCCGTTGTACTTCATCACGTGCACGAAGGGCGACTCGAAGCTGCCTTTGTCGTTGGCGGCGCGCTGGGTGCCGCAGACGACGACGGTGTCGCCGCCATCGATGAACTCGCTCGGCTCGACGCTGAACGAGGACCAGTAGTTGGGGATCTGGGCGAAGTTGGCCATGATCGCGTCGCGGCCCTTGGTCTCGCCGCCGAGCGGCAACTCCTCGGACGTGTACCAGACGGCGTCGTCGGCAAAGTCGCCGCTGAGCGCTTCGAGGTCGCCGCGACCGAACGCCTCGTAGGCCCTGCGGGCGGTATCGACGTTTGACATCTCTCCTCCTTGGTGGAAGTCCCCGCCCACAGAGACGGTACGCCCGACCGATCGCCGACGCATCGGGGATTCGCCGCAATCTAATCTTCCCTTCATGCCGACCGATGTGACCGAGGCGACCTTCGCGGCGGAGGTGATCGAGCGCTCGAAGCAGGTCCCGGTCGTCGTCGACTTCTGGGCCGAGTGGTGCGGGCCGTGCCGGACGCTTTCGCCGGCGCTGGAGGCGGCCGAGGCGGCGCGGGCGGGTCAGGTCGTGCTGGCCAAGGTCGACGTCGACTCGAATCAGGGGCTGGCCGCGCGCTACGGCGTGCAGGGCATCCCCGCGGTCAAGGCCTTCCGCGACGGAGAGCTCGCGAGCGAGTTCGTCGGCGCCGTGCCGAAGGCGAAGGTCGAAGAGCTGTTCGACTCGCTGGTTCCCTCGCGGGCCGACGAGCTGCTCGCCAAGGGCGACGAGCTCTCGCTGCGCGAGGCGGCTGAGCTGGAGCCGCGCCGCGTCGACATCGCCGTCGCCCTGGCCCGGGCGCGGCTCGAGCGCGGCGCCGAAGCGGAGGCCTTGGAGGCGGTCGAGGGGATCGAGGGCGACTTCGCCGCGGAAGGGATCGCCGCCCGGGTCCGGCTGACCGAACAAGGCGTTGGCAGCGATTCCTTCACCAAGCTCGACGGCGGCGAGCGCGAGGCGGCGCTCGACGGCCTGCTGGAGGCGATCGCAGACGCCGACGAGGAGGCCCGCGAGGACTTGCGCCGCGCGATCGTCGGCATCCTCAGCGAATTCGACCCCGCCGACCCGGCCGCCCGCGAGTACCGCAAGCGCCTCGCAACAGCGCTCTACTGACAGGAGGCCGCCGCGGCGGGGGCGAATATGGCGGGATGAGCGTTTTGCCGCCACGCAAGCCGCGCCCGGCGCTGCCCGAGGGGCCGTTCCTGGTCGTCGGCCTGGCGCGCTCGGGGCAGGCGGTGGCGCGGATGCTGGCGGCGCGCGGCGCGACCGTGCGCGGGGTCGATTCCGGCCATCCCGAGGGAGCGGCAGGGCTGGCGGGGGCGGGCGTCGAAGTCTTCCCGGATACGGATGGACTTGCTCAACTCGACGCCACGCGGACCGTCGTCAAGAGCCCGGGCGTGCCGCGGGAGGCGCCGGTGATCGCCACCGCGCTGGAGCGGGGCATCGACGTGATCGGCGAGCTCGAGCTGGCCTGGCGCGCTGTCCCCAACCGCACCCTCGCGGTGACCGGGACCAACGGCAAGACGACCACGGTCGAGCTGCTCGGCCACATCTACCGAACCGCGGGCGAGCCGGTCGCGGTGGCGGGCAATGTCGGCACGCCGCTCTCCTCGCTGGCGGCGACGGTCGAGCCCGACGCCACCGTCGTCTGCGAGACCTCGAGCTTCCAGCTCGAGGACACCACCGCCTTCGCGCCCGAGTGCGCCGTCTTCCTCAACCTCGCCCCCGACCACCTCGACCGCCATGCAGATCTCGACGCCTACCTCGCGGCGAAGCTGCGCATCTTCGCCAACCAGGGCAACGACGACGTCGCGATCTACACCGCCGACGAGCCCGCCCTGGCCGGGGTCGACCTCGGCGGCTGCGCCCGCCGCACCGCCTTCTGCCACGGCGCCGCCCCCGACTGCGAGGTCTCGCTGGCCGAGGGCGCGATCTTCTACGACGGCGAGCCCCTGATCGCGACCGGGGAGCTCGGCCTCTTCGGCGAGCACAACGTCGCCAACGCGATGGCCGCCGCGAGCGCGGCGCTGGCGATGGGCCTCGACCGCGACGCCGTGCGCGAGGGGCTGCGCAGCTTCGCCGGCGTGCCGCACCGGCTCGAGCAGGTGGCCGAGATCGGCGGCGTGCGCTTCGTCAACGACTCGAAGGCGACCAACGTCGCCTCGGCCATGGTCGGGATCTCCGCTTTCGAGGGCGGCGTCCACGCGATCCTCGGCGGCAGCGAGAAGGACGAGCCCTTCGCGCCGCTGGCGGGCCCGGTGAGCGAGCGCTGCGCTGCCTGCTACCTGGTCGGGGCCAGCGCCGACCGGTTCGCCGCCGAGCTCGCGCCGGCGCTCGCCGGAGGGGTCGAGCTGCACCGCTGCGACGACCTCGAGGACGCCGTGCGCCGCGCCGCCGCAGCCGCCGCGTCGGGCGAGGTCGTGCTGCTCTCGCCGGCCTGTGCCAGCTTCGACTCCTTCGAGAACTTCGAACGGCGCGGCGAGCGCTTTCGCGAGATCGTCGCGGCACTGCGATGAGCGCGATCGCCCTGCCCTGGCGCCGCAAGAAGGCCAAGAAGCGGGCCGCGAGCCTGCCCGCCGAGTACAACCTGCTGCTGACCGCGACCCTCTGCCTGCTCGCCTTCGGCGCGGTGATGGTCTTCTCCGCCAGCTCGACCACCCGGGTGCTGAGCGACGGCGGCCTCTCCGACAGCGCCTTCTACCTGAAGCGGACGCTGCTCTTCGGCGCCGTCGGCCTGCTGATCCTGCACCTGACGGCGCGCAGCGGCCTGCAGCTCGTGCGCCGGCTGACGCCGGCGATCCTCGGCGCCTCGCTCTTCCTGCTGCTCGTCGTGCTCGTCGCCGGCACCACGGTCAACGGCTCCAGCCGCTGGATCGGCTCCGGCTTCCTGCAGATCCAGCCCTCCGAGCTGGCCAAGGTCGCGCTGATCCTCTACGCCGCCGACCTGCTCGCGCGCAAGCCGAAGCGGGTGCGCTCGCTCGAGGGCCTTGCCCCGTTCCTGCTGGTCGTCGGCGGGGCGACGTTGCTGATCGTCGCCGAGCCCGATCTCGGCACCGCGATGGTCGTCTGCTTCGCCGTCGCCGCGACCCTGCTGGCAGCCGGCGCGCGCGTCCGCGACCTCGCCCTGATCGCGGCCGGCCTCGCCTTCTTCGGCCTGCTGATGACCGTGATCGAGCCCTACCGGATGGCGCGCCTGACCGGCTTCCTCAACCCGGGCGCCGATGCCGCCGGGGCGGGCTTTCAGGCGGCGCAGGCGAAGATCGCGCTCGGCTCGGGCGGGTTCTTCGGGGTCGGGATCGGCAACGGCGTGCAGAAGGCCTTCTACCTGCCCGAGGCTCACACCGACATGATCTCGGCCGTGATCGGCGAGGAGCTCGGCCTGGTCGGGATCCTCGGCGTCGTCGGCCTCTTCTCGCTCTTCGGCTACGCCGGCCTGCAGATCGCGAAGAAAGCGAAGGACAACTACGGCAAGCTGCTCGTCGCCGGGCTGACCTCGCTCGTCCTCGTGCAGGCGACGATCAACCTCTTCGCGGTGATGGGGCTTGCCCCGCTGACCGGCGTGCCGCTGCCCTTCGTCTCCTACGGCAACAGCAGCCTGATGGCGACGCTGTTCGCGGTCGGCCTGATCCTCAACGTCGCTCGTGGGGGGACCGCCCGCGCTGGCAAACTGCGCGTCGTCGAGGGCGGGCGCAGGCCCGCAAGGAAAAAAAGGAGCCGATCGAAAGTTGCGCGACCCAGACGTGCTCAGAGCGGTGGTGGCGGCCGGGGGAACGGCCGGTCACGTCGTGCCGGCCATGGCGGTCGCCGACGAGCTTCGGGCTAGCGGCGCCGAGGTCTCGTTCCTCGGCACGCGCGAGCGGATCGAGGCCGACCTCGTGCCGGCGGCCGGCTACGAGATCGACTTCCTCAAGGTGCGCGGGCTCGACCGCGGCAGCCGTCTGCGGGCCGGGCTCGCCGCCGCCGAGGCCGTGGCCGCCGCCGGCACGGCGCTGCGCGTGCTCTGGCGCCGCCGGCCCGACGTGGTCGTCGGCGGCGGCGGCTTCGTCGCCGGGCCGGCCGGGCTCGCCGCCGTGCTCGGCCGCGTGCCGCTCGTGCTGACCGAGGCCGACAGCCATCTCGGCCTCGCCAACCGGCTGCTGGCGGGCCGCGCGCGGCGTGTCTGCCTCGCCTTCCCGATCGCCGGGCGCGAGGGCGACCGCTACCCGGTGACCGGGCGTCCGGTGCCGGCGGCGGTTCTCGCCGCCGACCGCGGCGCAGCCCGCGAGCGCTTCGGCATGGCCCCTGAGGCGCGCTGCCTGCTGGTGATGGGGGGGAGCCAGGGCGCGCGCTCGATCAACGAGTGCGCGATCGCCGCCCTGGCCGAGCGCCCGGGGCGCGCGTTCGACGTCATCCACCTCGCCGGCCGCCGCGATTTTGGGGCGTTGCGCGAGCGCCTGGCCGCCGCCCCCCACGGCGAGCGCTACACCCTGCTCGACTACGAGCCCGACCTCGGCGACTGCCTCGCCGCCTGCGATCTGGTCCTCGGTCGCTCGGGCGGGTCGATCTTCGAGCTGACCGCGACCGGCAGGCCGGCGGTCCTCGTCCCCTTTCCACACGCAGCCGCCGGCCACCAGGAGAGCAACGCGGCCTGGATGGCGGCGGCGGGCGCGGCGACCGTGATCCGCGACGAGGAGCTCGAGCCCGGCGCGCTCGCCGGCGCCGTCGCGGAGCTGCTCGGTGACGAGCGGCGCCTGGCCGCGATGGCGGCGGCCTCGGCCGCGCTGGCGATGCCCGACGCGGCGCGTCGGATCGCCGACCAGGTGCTGGCGGTGGCCGGCACGCCGCCGGGGGCGACGCGATGACGCCGGGCGGGAGCGAGCGCAGCTGGTCCGATCGCCGTCTGCACTTCGTCGGCGTCGGCGGCGCGGGGATGAGCGGCCTCGCCCTGGTCTGCAACCGGCTTGGCGCGAGCGTGAGCGGCAGCGACCGCAGCGACTCCTCATATATGGAGCGCCTGCGCGCGGCCGGGATCGAGCCCGTCGTCGGCCACGACGCGGCGAACCTTCCGGCCGGGGCCGAGGTGGTCGTCTCGACCGCGATCGGCGCCGACAACCCCGAGCTGGCGCTCGCCCGGGAGCGCGGCATGCCGGTCCGTCACCGCGGCGAGCTGCTGGCCGAGCTCTGCGCGCAGAAGCGGCTGATCGCGATCGCCGGTACCCACGGCAAGACGACGACGACCGCGATGCTCGCCTGGGCGCTGCGCGAGCTCGGCGCCGACCCCGCCTTCTTCGTCGGTGGCGAGGCGCCGGGCCTCGGCGCCGGCGGCGAGGCCGCGAACGCCGGCTGGGGCGAGGGGGAGTGGGTGGTCGCCGAGGCCGACGAGAGCGACGCGAGCTTCCTCGAGCTGAAGCCCGAGATCGCGGTCGTGACCAACATCGAGATGGACCACCACTCGCGCTGGGGCTCGGAGGCGGAGCTGCGCGAGGCCTTCGATCGCTTCGCCGCCGATGCGAGACTTGCCGAGTTCGGCCCCGACTCACCGGGGCCGGCGAAGCTCAGCCTCGCGGTTCCCGGCCGGCACAACGTGCTCAACGCCCGCGCCGCGATCGCCGCGGCCGAGTCGGCGGGATTCGATCCGGGTGAGGTCGCCGAGGCGCTGGCGGGCTTCCGCGGCGTGCGCCGCAGGCTCGAGCTCAAGGGCGAGCGGGGGGGCGCCCAGATCTACGACGATTACGCCCACCACCCGACCGAGGTGCGGGCGGCGCTGGACGCTCTGCGGGAACTCGGCCCCGGGCGTCTCGTCGCCGTCTTCCAGCCGCATCTCTACTCGCGCACCAAGGCGCTCGCCGAGCAGTTCGGCGCGGCCCTGGCCCTTGCCGACGAAGCGCTCGTGCTCGACGTCTATCCGGCTCGCGAGGAGCCCGTCGGCGAGCTCGCCGGGGTCAGCGGCCTCGACGTCGCCCGCGCCGCGGCCGACCGGATGGGGGGGAGGAGGGTGCTCTGGACGCCGACCCTGGCGCAGGCGGAGTCGGCGCTCGCCCCCCGGCTCGAGTCCGGCGTCGTCGCGGTCACGATCGGCGCCGGCGACGTGGTCGCGGTCGGCGAGTCCCTGCTCGGCGAAGGGGCGAGCGCGTGAACGCCCCGCCGCAGGGAGTCGAGCGCGACTTCCCGCTCGCCCGGCTGACCACCGTGCGCACCGGTGGCGCCGCCGAGTGGTTCGCCCGTCCGCGCGACGGCGAGCAGCTGGTCGCGCTGCTCGCCTGGGCCGGGGCGGAGCGGCTGCCGATCGGCGTGATCGGCTCGGGCTCGAACCTGCTGATCGCCGACGACGGCTTCCACGGTCTCGCGCTGAAGCTCGACGGTGAGCTGGCGACGATCTCCCACGACGGCGAGACGCTGCTCTGCGGCGGCGGCGCCCGGCTGCCCTCGGCGGCGGCGAAAGCGGCGGGCTGGGGCCTCTCCGGCCTCGAGTTCGGCGTGAACATCCCCGGCACCGTCGGCGGCGCGGTGAGGATGAACGCCAACGCCTACGGCGGCCGGCTGGCCACGGTGCTGGAGTGGGTCGACGTCTGCACCCCCGGCGGTCGTGTGCGACGCGATCCGGAGCAGCTCGGCTTCGCCTACCGCAGCTCGAACCTGCGCTCCGACGAGGTCGTCGCCCAGGCCTCGTTCAGGCTCGAGCCCGGCGACGCGGCCGCGATCAAGGCGACGATGGCGGCGATGCGCGAGCGCCGCCACGAGGCCCAGCCCTCGGGGATCAAGACCTTCGGTTCGACCTTCAAGAACCCTGAGGACGAGCGAGCCGAGGGGCGCACCGCGGGTCAGCTGCTCGAGGCGGCCGGCTGTCGCGGGCTCGAGCTCGGCGGCGTGCGCTTCTCGGCCAAGCACGCCAACTTCGTCGAGAACACCGGCGAGGCGACGACCGCCGACGTGCTCGAGCTGATCGCCGCCGGCCGCCGCCGCGTGTACGAGCGCTTCGGCGTCGTGCTCGAGCCCGAGGTGCAGACGCTCGGCGAGGTGCGCCGGCCGGAGGGGTGGCAGCTGTGAGGCGATGGCTGGCGGTCGCGGTGCTGGTCGCGCTCGCGGCCGGCGCCGCCTACTGGTTTCTGATCCGCGATACGACCGTCGGAGGGCAGTTGCGGGCGCCGCGGGCGACGGCGACGATCGGCAGCGGCGAGGACGCGATCGCCGTCGGCCCGAACGGACGCGTGCTCGCCTGGATGCCGCTGCCCGAGGAGCTGCAGCTGCCCGAGCTGCCGCTCTCCGAGCCGCCGCAGAACGGCCGGCTGGCGGGCCCGGTGCTGCAGCAGGCGAAGGTCCTCGGGGCCGCTCCGGCGACGCTGCGCCCATATTTGGAGAGCAGCTACTACGGCGAAAGCGGGATCGACGTCAAGCTGCGCTCGGGGATCGAACTGCGCTTCGGCGACGCATCGCAGGCCGCGGCGAAGTGGAGGGCCGCCGCCGCCGTGCTCGCCGACCCCTCGATCACCGCGCTCGATTATGTAAACGTGATCGCTCCGCGCCGCCCCTCGGTAGGCGGCTCTGGGCATACGCTTCCGCCTCCAGAATGAACCCTCGACCACAGGGTGAGGTTGGCCAAACCCTCAAGCCGTAGTCGAGATATCGGCCTGCACGATGCCGCCCGCGCGTTTGACACAAAGGAGGATTTCCCCTACGTTGGGCGGAATTTCCGGGGTAGTGGCAGAGGATGGAAACCTCAAGTGTTGCTGAAGCCTCGGACGGAAAAGGGCTCAACTTAAGATGGAATCCACTTACTTGGCCGTAATCAAGGTCGTCGGAGCCGGCGGCGGAGGCACCAATGCCGTCAGCCGGATGGTCGACGCGGGGATTCGCGGCGTCGAGTTCGTCGCGGTCAACACCGACGCACAGGCCCTGCAGGCCTGTGACGCCGACATCAAGCTCTCGATCGGGCAGGAGTTGACCCGCGGCCTCGGCGCGGGTGGCAACCCCGATGTCGGCGCCGGCGCCGCGGCCGAGAGTCGCGACGAGATCAAGGAGGCGCTGAAGGGCGCCGACATGGTCTTCGTCACCGCCGGCGAGGGCGGCGGCACCGGGACCGGCTCGGCGCCGGTCATCGCCGAGATCGCCAAGGAAGAGATCGGCGCGCTGACGGTCGGCGCCGTGACCAAGCCGTTCGAGTTCGAGGGCAAACGACGGATGCAGCAGGCGCTCGAGGGAATCGAGAAACTGCGCAACAACGTCGACACCCTGATCATCGTCCCCAACGAGAAGCTGCTGCAGGCTGTCGAGCGCCGCACCTCCGTGCTCGAGGCCTTCCGCCAGGCCGACGACATCCTGCGCCAGGGCGTGCAGGGGATCACCGACCTGATCACGATCCCGGGCCTGATCAACCTCGACTTCGCCGACGTGCGCACGATCATGCGC
>DASTVL010000083.1:0-2965 GCA_035759115.1 Solirubrobacterales bacterium
CTCCTTGAGGTCGCCGATGACGACGCTGGCATCCTCGCGGGCGACGTCGCAGAGGATCACGTCGCCGCTGGGCCGTCGGGCCGCGGCCTCGAGCACGATCAGGTTGCAGGCCGAAGGGGTCGCTTCGAGCAGCCCGATCACCTTCTCGGACCGCGCCGGCGGCGTCACGATCCGCAGGTGGATCATCCGCCGATCCTACGTGGAGGCCCCGTCGGGAATAACTTGTGTGCCGTGCTGACCGACTATCACCTGCACCTGCGCCCCGACGAGCCCGAGACGCCGCCGCAGCGCTACTTCACGGCGGAGAACGTGGCGCGCTACCGCGCGGCGGCCGCTGCGGCCGGGATCGAGGAGCTCGGGGTCTCCGAGCACGTCTACCGCTTCACCCAGGCGCTCGACCTCTGGCGCCACCCGTTCTGGGAGGAACAGGCCCGCGACGACCTCGACGCCTACTGCGAGTTCGTGCGCGGGGCCGGGCTCAAGCTCGGGGTCGAGTGCGACTTCGTCCCCGGCGCCGAGGACCGCACCGCGAACCTGCTCGAGGCGCGCGACTTCGACTACGTCGTCGGCTCGGTCCACTTCGTCGGCGAGCGCGCGGTCGACCACGAGGGCTGGGACGTCTGGGAGGGCGCGGGCGACGCCGGCGAGGTCTGGCGGCGCTACTTCGAGGCGCTCGCCGAGTGCGCTCGCAGCGGCCTCTTCGACATCCTCGCCCACCCCGACCTGGTCAAGGTCTGGGGTCGCGCGCGACCGCTGCCCGAGCGCGATCTGCGCCACTTCTACGAGCCCGCGGTCGAGGCGATCGCCGCGAGCGGGATCGCGGTCGAGCTCTCGACCGCCGGGCTGCGCAAGCCGGTCGGCGAGCTCTATCCCTCGCGCGCCTTCGCCGAGATGTGCGTCGAGGCGGGGGCGTCCTTCGCGCTCTCCTCCGACGCCCACCTGCCCGAGCAGGTCGGCTGCGGCTACGAGCGGGCGCTGGAGTTCCTCGACGAGCTCGGGGTCGAGGAGATCGCCGTCTTCGAGCGCCGCGCCCGCCGCCTCGAGCCGCTGCCCTCCCGGGTAGGCGAGAATCGGCGATGAGATGAGCGTCGGCATCGGTTACGACAGCCACCGCTTCGCCGAGGGGCGGGCGCTGATCCTGGGCGGGGTCGAGATCGACCACCCGCGCGGGCTCAGCGGGCACTCCGATGCCGACGTGCTCACCCACGCGGTGATCGACGCCGTGCTCGGCGCCGCCGGATCGGGCGACATCGGCACCCTCTTCCCCGACGACGAGGAGCGCTGGGCCGGCGCCGACTCGGTCGACCTGCTGCGCACCGTGGTCGGCACGATCGGCGGCCGGATCGTCAACGTCGACGCGACCGTGGTCTGCGAGGAGCCGCGGCTCGGCCCCTACCGCGAGCAGATCGAGCACCTGCTCGCCGACGCCATCTCGGCCCGGGTCAGCGTCAAGGCGACCAGCAACGAGGGCATGGGCTGGATCGGCCGCGGCGAGGGAATCGCCTGCATCGCAGTCGCTTCGGTCGATTCCGAATAGGCTTCTGGCTGATGGCCAGGTTCAACTCGATAGCCGCGGGCGTGCGCCGCTCGATCGCCGACAAAGCGTTCGAGCTGCGGGTGCTGAAGGAGGCCGGGATCATCGGTGGGACCCGCCCCGACAAGGCGCTGAAGATCGGCGCCACCTTCCTCCGCTGGGGAGCGTCGCCGGCGACGGGGATCACCACCGCGGCGATCAAGCACCCGGACGAGCCGGCGCTGATCGACGAACGCGGCTCGCTCAGCTTCGAAGAGCTGCACCGGCGCAGCAACGCGCTGGCCCACGCCTTCCGGCGGATGGGGATCGGCCCCGGCGACGGAATCGGGATCATGTGCCGCAACCACCGCGGCTTCGTCGAGGCGACGCTCGCCTCGGCCAAGCTCGGCGCCAGCGCGCTCTACCTCAACACGATGTTCGCCGGGCCGCAGCTGGTCGAGGTGATGAGCCGCGAGGCGCCGAAGGCGCTCGTCTACGACGAAGAGTTCGCCGCGCTGCTCGATGGCGTCGACGACGCGGTCGAGCGGGTCGTCGCGTGGACGGATGGGGAGCCGCAGGGCGCGACGCTCGACTCGCTGATCGCCGCCAACGGCGTCGCCAACCTGAAGCCGCCACCCGACAAACCACGCTTCGTAATCCTCACCTCGGGCACGACCGGCACGCCGAAGGGGGCGCAGCGCTCCAGCCCCGACGGCCTGCTCGCCTTGGCGGCGCTGATCGACAAGATCCCCTACCGCGCCGGCGACAAGATGATGATCGCCGCGCCCCTCTTCCACTCCTGGGGCTTCTCGCACTTCGTGATGGCGCTGCCGACCGCCTCGACCCTGGTCCTGCGCCGCCGCTTCGACCCCGAGGAGACGCTGCGCGCCGTGCAGGAGCACCGCGCCGAGGTGCTCGCGGTGGTGCCGGTGATGATCCAGCGGATCCTGCAGCTGCCCGAGGAGACGCTGCGCTCCTACGACCTCTCGTCGCTGCGAGTCACGGCGCTCTCGGGCTCGGCGCTCCCCGGTGAGCTGGCGATCGCCTGGATGGACCGCTTCGGCGACTCGATCTACAACCTCTACGGCTCGACCGAGGTCGCCTACGCCACCGTCGCGACTCCTGAGGATCTGCGCGCCGCGCCGGGAACGGCCGGCCGTCCGCCGCATGGCACGGTGGTGAAGATCTTCGACGAGGGCGGCAAGGAGGTGCCGCAGGGCGAGGTGGGGCGGATCTTCGTCGGCAACGCGATGGCCTTCGAGGGTTACACGGGCGGCGGCAGCAAGGAGGCGATCGAGGGGCTGTTGAGCAGCGGCGACGTCGGCCACATCGACGCCGGCGGGCACCTCTTCATCGACGGCCGCGACGACGAGATGATCGTCTCCGGCGGCGAGAACGTCTTCCCGCGCGAGGTCGAGGACCTGCTCGCCGACCACGCGGCGGTGGTCGAGG
>DASTVL010000084.1:0-5176 GCA_035759115.1 Solirubrobacterales bacterium
AACAACCCCGAGCACCTCGGCGGCGCCATCGACGGCGACGCGGCGGACAAGGCCACCGCGTTCCTCGACCTGTGCCGGGCGCGAAGTTTCCCGGTGGTCTCGCTGTGCGACACCCCGGGCTTCATGGTCGGCCCGGAGGCCGAGGCGACCGGACTGGTGCGCAGCGCCGCCCGCATGCTCAACCGCGGCGCGACGCTGAGCGTGCCGCTGATCGCGGTGATCCTGCGCCGCGGCTACGGGCTCGGGGCGCAGGCGATGGCCGGCGGCAGCCTCCACGAGCCGCTGCTGACGGTCGCCTGGCCGATGGCCCACCTCGGCCCGATGGGCCTCGAGGGGGCGGTGCGGCTGGCGCTGCGCAAGGAGCTGGAGGCGATCGAGGACGAGGACGAGCGCGAGCAGCGGGTGCGCGATCTGACCGCACAGGCGACCGAGAACGCGAAGGCGCTGAATGCCGCGACCCTGTTCGAGCTCGACGACGTGATCGATCCGGCGCAGACCCGCTCGCTGATCGCTTCGACCCTGGCCGCCGCCGCGGCCTCCCGCAGCGGATAGTGCAGCTTTTTCCCACGGGAGTGGGGAAGATCGTTCAATCGTCGGGCGTGAGCAGGTGCCGGCGCAGGAACTCGACCTCGTCGGCGACGATCGCCTCGAACTCCTCGCCGTCGTAGATGTCGAAGTGGTCGACGCCGGGGTAGGTGCGCAGCTCGCCGTGGGGCGCCCGCCGGGCGGCGGCGATCGCCGGGCCGGGGCGGGCGACCCGGTCGGCCTCGCCGACGCAGACCAGCCAGGGGCAGTGCAGGCCGGCGGCATGGCGGCCGGGGCGGAAGGGACGGCCGAGCAGCCAGCGAGAGGAGACGCGGTTGCGCCAGCGCGAGTCCTCGCCGATCGAGACCACGTGGCGCCAGCCCGCCTCGGCGCCGGGGGCGTTGATCGGCGCCGCCTCGTCCGGCCGGCCGACCGCGGGCAGGTGGCGTCCGCGCAGCGCCGCGAGCAGCATCCGGCCGCTCACCGCGGCGGGCGAGCGGTGCGCCTGGCGCAGGGTGTCGAGGAATGGCACCTGGCTGACGGCGGCAGCGATCCGCTCGTCCCCGGCCGCCGCGGCGAGGGCGTTGCCGCCTCCCATCGAGGAGCCGAAGGTGGCGACGCGGTCGGCGTCGACGGCCGGCAGCGAGCGGGCGAAGCCGATCGCCGCCCGCCAGTCGGCGAGCTGGCGCTGCGGCTCGAACAGGTCGGGCTCGCCGCCGCTGTCGCCGAAGCCGCGGTGGTCGAAGACAAGCGCGGCGATCCCGGCGGCGGCAAAGCGCTCCGCGAACGGCCCGAGCCCGTCACGTCGCGTGCCCGAGAGCCCGTGCGCCATGACGACGACCGGCGCCGCCGCCGTGTTCCCCGCGGCCGGGTAGAGCCAGGCTGCGCACTCGTCGCCGCCACTGCGAAAGCTGAGGTCGCGCCGCTCCATGCCCCGTACAACGAAGGCGCCGGGGAAAACGTGAGAGAGGTCGGACGCCCGGACGAAGCGGCGGACGGGAATTGAACCCGCATCATCGCCTTGGAAGGGCGAGGCTCTACCGTTGAGCTACCGCCGCGTGCGCGAATCGCCTTCCGCATGCGATCCGCGGCGCATCGACAGTTTGCCGGAATCCGTCAGAATGCGAAGCAGCCACGGGGAGTGGCGCAGTCTGGTAGCGCACTCGGCTGGGGGCCGAGCGGTCGCAGGTTCAAATCCTGTCTCCCCGATTTTGAGGTCGCATTTTGGCCACCTGAGACACTTAGGAGGAGATGAAGATGCTCGTTGTTGACATCACCGCAGCCGATGCCGCCGGAGGGCGGTTGGGCCGCTACAAGATCGTGGAACGTCACGACGACGGCTCTCTGCTGCTCGCGCCCGAGTCGGTGGGCGACGTGATCGCGGAGACCGCCGAGCGGCCGCTCAACGGCGTCGAGTTCTTGGATGCGTTGGAGCGTCTGGACGTCGCCGCTTCTCAGCAGCCGCCGCGGTGAGCCCCACCTACGAGCTGCCGCAATAGGCGCATTTCTCGGGGCGGGTCGAGGCTTTGAAATCACAAATTGTGACTTTCAAACAATGGCTGAGGAATCCGATTCGGTGGGATTGCGGCGGCTTCATCTCCGACGAAGATACGTTGAGGTCGCGCGGGGTCGAGACGATCGCGCCGTTGCCGTGCGTGTGCCCAGGGGGCGGGCATGCCCCAGACTTAGGCTCTCTAGTCGGGGGCGCCGACCGCTTTCGCCCACGACTCGTCGACGTGCAGCTGCCCGTTCTCGTCGGTCTCGACGATCACTACCGTCGCCGGGTCGCGGTTGCCGTTCTTCGGGTTGATCGTCACCGAGCCGGTCCAACCTTCGCTCCCGTCGACTTCGCCGAGGGCTTTGCCGAGCTCGTCGGGGTTGGTCGAGCCGGCGCTCTCGATGCCTTCGGCGAGGAAGTTGACCGAGTCGTAGGTGTAGGGGCTCCAGGTTCCGGGCTCGGAGCCGAACTCGTCTTCGTAGAGGCTGACTTCGGCGGCGGCGCCGGCGAAGTCCTGTGGCGCCGGCACGCCGACGACGGGGCAGGCCTGGGCGGCGGCGCTGCCGGCCGTTTCGACGAAGCCGGTGTCGTAGGAGGCGTAGTCGGCGATGCACTGCGCCTCGACTTCGCCCTCCAGCATCTCCTTGGCGATCAGGCCGCCCTCGGGGAAGTAGACGGCCGCGTAGATCACGTCCGGGTTGCCGGCGGCGAGCTTGTCGATCGTCTCGCTGTAGGAGCTCTCGCCGGGCTTCACCTTCTCGTAGGCGGTCACCTCGACGTCTTCCTCTTCGAGCGAGCTTTTCAGCGCCGCTGAGACGGAGACGGTGTAGTTCTGCGTCGGGTCGTAGGCGATCGCGACCGAGTCGGCCTGCTGCCACTCGGTCAGCGCCCGCGCGGCGACCGGGGCGATCTGGTAGCTCATCGGCTGCAGGGTGAAGCCGAGCCCGTTGGTCGAGTCGTCGGAGGTCAGCCGCACCGGGGTCAGCCCGGCCTCGACGTAGATCGGCAGCGTCTCGATGCCGACGCCGGAGTTGTAGGGGCCGACGATGCCGTCGAGGCCCTCGTCGATCGCCGTCTCGGCGGCCTCGACGCCGGTTTCGGCGTCGCCCGCGTCGTCGATCGGCACGACCTCTACCTGCTGGCCGAGGATCCCGTCGCCTTCGTTCAGTTCCGCAACCGCGAGTTCGGCGCCCTTCAGCATGCCTTCGCCGAGCACGGCGAGTTCGCCCGAGAGCGGCGCCTCGACGCCGAGGCGGAAGCTCGCGGAGGAGTCGTCGTCGGAGCCTGAGCCGCAGCCCGCGACGACGAAGGTCAGGACGAGGCAGGCGATGGCGAGGCGGATCCCGGCGTGCATGGCGTCTCCTTGGGGGCGATTTGTCCGAACCGTCGCAACGACTCTCTCATCTCCATCGGCCGTCCGGGGGGACGAGCGCTAGGGTGATCCGCGTGCCCGCCCCCGGCAGCTTCGAAGCGCACGAGGTCGACCTGCACGGTCACCGCGCGATCTACCGCGTCGCCGGCAGCGGGCCGACCGTCGTTCTGATCCATGGCATGGTCAACTCCTCGCGCCACTGGCAGGGGGTGGCGGAGCGGCTCGCCCGCTCCTACCGCGTCGTCGCGCCCGACCTGATCGGCCACGGCGAGTCGGCGACCCCGCGCGGCGACTACTCGCTCGGCGCCCACGCGGCGGCGATCCGCGACCTGCTGACGACGATCGGGGTCGAGCGCGCGACCATCGTCGGCCACTCGCTCGGCGGCGGCGTCGCGATGCAGTTCTTCTACCAGTTCCCGCAGCGCACCGAGCGGCTGGTGCTGGTCTCCAGCGGCGGCCTCGGGCGCGAGGTCAGCCCGCTGCTGCGCGGCGCCGCGCTGCCCGGCGCCACGGCCGTGCTCGGGCTCGCCGCGCACCGCCGCGTGATCGACGCGATCGACGGCGCCGGCGGCGGCCTGCGCGCCCGCGGCAACCGCAAGGGCGTCTATCTGGAGGCGGTGGCGCGCGCGCTGCGGCCGCTGCAGGAGCCGGGCTCGCGGCGCGCCTTCGTGCAGACGCTGCGCGCCGTGATCGACATCCACGGCCAGCACGTCAGCGCCGCCGACCGGCTCTACCTGCTGGGCGACATGGCGACGCTGATCGTCTGGGGCGAGCGCGACCGCACGATCCCGATCGAGCACGGCCGCGCCGCCCACGAGGCGATCCCGCACTGCCGCTTCGAGTCGCTGCCGCGCGCCGCCCACTTCCCTCACCTCGAAGATCCCGAGGGACTGGCCGACGTGCTCGCCGACTTCCTCGCCACGACCGCGCCGGTGCGGATCGACGACTCCGAATGGGCGGCGGTGATCGCCCAGCAGGCGAAGCGGCGCCTGCGCGCTGTCGCCTGAGCGCGTGGCGGCGAAGATCAGCGCCGGCCTGCTGCTCTTCCGCGAGCCCGCCGCGCCACAGCTGCTGCTCGTCCACCCTGGCGGCCCCTTCTGGGCGCGCAAAGATCTCGGCGCCTGGTCGATCCCGAAGGGCGAACCGGAGCCCGGCGAGGAGCTGTTCGACTGCGCCCTGCGCGAGCTCGGCGAGGAGCTGGGGCCGGGGGCGCCGGCGCTCGTCGGGGAGGAGCTGACCGAGCTCGGCTCGATCCGCCAGAAGAGCGGCAAGACCGTGTACGCCTGGGCGGCGCAGGCGGATTTCGACCCCGCGGCGCTGGCGAGCAATCTCTTCGAGCTCGAGTGGCCGCCGCGCTCGGGCGAGCGGCGGGAGTTCCCCGAGGCCGACCGCGCCGAGTGGTTCGGCCCCGACGAGGCCCGCCGCAAGATCCTGCCGGCGCAGGCCCCGCTGATCGATCGCCTGCTCGAAAGCCCGCTCGTATACTCGCGGCGGTGAGCGACGAGACCCACTCCGAGCAGGATCTGCCCCCCGGCGGCGGGTCCGCGAACGACGAGGTGCCGCTCTCGCTGCGGCTGCTCGAGGCCGGGGTGCGCGGGGCGCGCTCGGTCGGCAAGGCGGCCGGCGTCGAGCGGGCGATCGAGGCGGCCGCCGAGGAGGCGATGGTCGCCACGGTCGAAAGCGAGGCGGTCGAGCGCGCGCTGCGGCGGGTGCTGAACGGCCCGCTGGTCGAAGACGCCGTGCACGGCGCGCTGGAGAGCGACGCCGTCAAGCGCGCCCTG
>DASTVL010000085.1:0-15358 GCA_035759115.1 Solirubrobacterales bacterium
CCCTGTGTTGCCGACCACAAGAATTTACGTCGAATTCCTCCCCAACTCGACTTCCTCTTCCGCATCGTGAATTCTTGTGGTCGGCAACACAGGGACGCCCTCAAGCGCTCTAGAAAGCCGTGCGGGGGTGGATTGTTCGTCCATAGCATCGTCCACGGGTTTGTCCACCCTGCTGCGGTCTGAGGCACAGCCCCGCTGCCGACCCACTTGCAAATCAGCGCCGGGACGGGCGGCAGTCAAGGGCGCGTAGCGCCCGACCCCTTGCGGGTTGACGGCCGCTCGGCGCTGCGCTTTGCTCGAAGCAGGTCGGCGAGATACGACCGATGCCTGGTTATCCTGTTGGTCATGGTGCATGAGACCCCCACCGCAGAGTTGGAGCGCTTCGCTACGGGCGTCGAGGTTGAGGGACTGGCGGTCCACAAAGCAGCCGTTTCGCTCGATGAGCGCCAGGACGGCGAGCCCGTTACCCGCGTGACGTTGCTCGTCAACGATCCCAGCCCCGGCAAGGACACCTGGGATTTCACTGCCGTTCGCGAGCTAAAGCGCCAGCTTGCCCGGAGGGCAACTGCGCTTGATCTGCCTTCGACCAGCGTGACGCTGGTGCCCGACAGCCAGGCCAAGCTCGTCGAGAGCTTCGTAGAGCACGCCTAGCACCGATGGCGGGCGTCGAGCAAGTCTTCGGGGTCAACGCGGTCTGCGGCTAGGGTCGCGCAAGGAATGGCCGACTACCCGATAGAACCCGGGAAGCTGCTCGAAACCGCCGGGCGGCTTGCGCCTCCCGAACCCGGAAGGGGACGACCCGCATACACCGACCATCGGCGGGCCGTTTCGACCGCGTACTACGCAGTCTTCCATGCGATAACCGATCGGGTTGTGAAGGCGCCCTTCACCGAGGCTGACGTTGCGTTCCTGCGCAAGGTAAGGCGCTGGGTCCAACACGGAGACATCAGGACCGTCGCAATCTGGATCGGCCAGCTAGAAGGGATCAGAAAGGGCGGCCCGCCGCCGCACATCAGGGCCTTGCTGGCGCCAGCCGACGATCAAACGCACATCGACATCGAGACCTTGACCATCGCTGACGGCTTCCTGGAGTTGAACGAGAAGCGGGAGGAAGCCGACTATGACCACGATGCGGTCTTCACGCGCCCGGAGACGCTGGACTACATCGCCCTGGCCAGCGACGTGGTCGAGACCGTCGAGCGAATCCAAACCGATGCCGCAAAACGCTTCTTCGGCCTGATCGCGATGCAGGCCAGAGTGCAGCAGCGCTGATCGTGAACGTCGAGCCCCCTGTCGAACTGAGAGCGCAGCGTGCCTGCGATGCAGTGTCTGGTTTCCCTAGAGCGTGCAGGCGTGCGGCTACTGCGGATCGCCGTTGAGGAGGGTGATGTTGCAGCGCTTTCGTAACTCGGGGCAGGATTCGTCTCGCGGGCGCAGCTTCGCCCTGCCGTGTCTAACCGAGCGATCCGTCTTCGTGTAGGTCCAGTCCTGCGAACTGGCGATCTCCTTGTAGGAGAAGCCCGCTGCCTGCAATTCGATTGCAAGGCGCTCGTTGGACTTGAGGCGAGACAGGCGGCGTCCTGCGTCGTCGCACTCGCCGATCAGTTCCTCAACGCAGCCGGGCGAGGCGATCTGCTCCATCACGAATCCAAGCTCATCCTCATCGGTGTCGTGTTCCTGGCCGACGCGCCGCTCATAGCGCTCCCGCTTGAAGCGCCGCCAGCACTCGCGCTTCAACGTCAGGATGAGCCAGGGAAGGGGCGGCGCCGGACCCCGTGGGTCGTAGTGGCCCAGGAAGGAGATCAGCGCCTCCTGGAACGCCTCTTCGGCAACGGCCATGTTCGCGCCCGCGTTCCAGTAGGCGATCCGCAGCAAGCGGCCCCGGTTTTCAAAAAAGTAAAGCTCGGCCAGGGCTTCGACGTGTTCCCTGACCAACTGGTCTTCTGTCTCGCTCGAACGCATACCCACCAACGCTACGAATGGCTTCGGACGTGAAATCCGAGGAAGCGATCAGACGGGTGGCCCGTGGAGCGGATGCCTTCGGATCGGGCGCGCCCCCTGCCCACCCTTTGCGGGTGCGGTGGGCAGGATGGCTCTGGTGGATGGGGGTCAAGGGGAGTCCTTGAGCGTGGTCGTGAAGCCGCCTGGCACGAAGGTGCCCGAAGTCCAGCCGATCCCTGCAAGCAGTTCGCCCGGCTCGACGCCCAGGGCGCAGGCGAGTTTCACGGCGGTGTCGATGCGCGGGGTCCTCTCTCCCCTCTCAAGCAGCCCGATCTCGGTGCGGTGAAGCGAGGCCCGGAACCCGGTCTCTTCCTGGGAGATACCGGCCCCCCTGCGCGCCCGGCGCAGGTTCTCGCCGAACTGGCGGGCGATGTCGGCGGGCATCAGATCACCCCCAGGTGGGCCAGGTGCAGGAGCGCTCGGCTCGGCATCACGAACAGGCCGTTGCTGTAGAGGACTCCCGCCAGGCCGAGGTCGCGGACGGCTCGGGCGAGTGAGTAGCCCGCCTCGAAGTCGTCGCGGTTCTCGAACAGGCAGTCCGCGAGCAAGGGGAAGCTGAGCAGGCCCGGATGCTCGCGCAAGACGAGCGCCAAGACCTCGATCTGCATCGCCTCGTCGCTCGACGGCGTTTCGGGCTTGCGGTGGCGGCGGCCCAAAGGACCGCCGCCACCTCGCCAGCGCATCAGGACTCGCCGCCTTCTAGCACGACCAAGAGGCCGTGCATGGCGTCGTGCGCGGCGATGACCTCCTGATAGCCGTTCTCCTTGTCGTGACTCGCCAAGGCCGCTCGAAGGAGCGCTTCTCCTTCCTCGTCGGGGATGAACACCTGGCCGGTCGTGAGGCCGATCAGGAGCCGTTCCAGCGCCTCGACCTCTCGTCGGGTGCGGTCTGGGTCTTCCAACCGCTCCGGCGTTCTCAGGTCGCTTCTCAGGCTGTCGAGCCAGCCGGTCATTTCGTCCCGCAGGAACGAGACGTGCTCGGCAGGCAGGTTGAGGGCGGCGAGGGAACCGCCACCCATAGAGTTGTCACAGGGCATGGGAGCTTGACCTCCTGTGTCTCAGGCGGCCCGTCGCGCCACAAACGCGGCGGGTCGCCGCTTTCCTGGGGCCGGTATGCCGATACCGTCTCCGTTGCGGCGGGGCGAGTGACCCTTGACCCGTCGCCACGGGGCCGGTGTTCCTAGCACGCGGCCCCACTTATGTGCCTCGGGAGGCTAGCAGAAGCGTCGGTGAATCACCGACAGGCTTACTTGCCCTGGATCACTTCCGCGACCCGACTGTGATGCAGCCCCGCCTCCTTGGCGATCTCACGCAATGAGAGGCCAGCACCCTGCGCGTCGGCAAATGCCCTGCGCCGCGCCTCGCGCACGGCCTCGGCGTCTCGCTCAAAGGTCGCTTGGGCATCTCGGACGGTCTTGCGAGCCTTCTGCTTGGGGTCGGCGGCCACGAACGGAGAGTATGCGTCCGAGTCGGTTCCGAGGTCCGGCTAATCGAGTAGGTGAAGCGACTTGCAAGCGCTCCGCGCGTCGATTACCGGTGGCTCCAGGCCAGGATGGTCGAGCAGGTCTTTGTCGCCGGTGACGATCGCCTCGGCGCCGACTTGCTTGGCAAGGGCAACTAGAAAGTCGTCCTCGGCATCGCGCAGGATCGCTGGCGGATCGATGGGATCATCCACCACGGTTGCCGCCTCGGTAATGCCAGCAACGAGATCGTCAACGGTTTCGTCGGCAAGCCGATCTGAGAAATACGGCTTGCGCAACGTGTCGGCGACCTCGCCAAGAAGCTCCGGGCAGGCAAACGCCTCGAAATGAGTCCCGGTCAACTCGCGATAGAGCAAGCTGGGCGGGCTCTCTCCATGTGGGTCAACGCTTCCAGACGCCAGGATGTTGGCGTCAACGACGAGCCGCCTCAACCGACGGCTCGTCGATTGGCGGCACGCTCTTGGCGGACCTCGCGTGCCGCCCTAACTGCTTCGCGTTCGATCTCCTCGGATGGCGTTCCCGCGAAGTGCTCACGGGCTCGGTCGCTTGCTTCGCGTCCAAGCTGGATGCGTGCCGCGCTTTCAAGTAGCTCGCGGTCGCTTTTCTTGGGGCGGCGCGTGCGCAAGCGGCCCAACAGCTCGCGGTCGAACTCGACCTTGATCGTCGCGGATGCAGCCATGCGTCAATGGTAGCGCCGGTGCCCGCGCCTTTCAGCATGCGACGCGCGAGCAACGAAATACCGGCCATGCGCGGCGGGGCTTTCCATCGACTGCGTGCATCGTGCCTGCATTCCTTGACCCCAGCCTTGACCCGGAGCCAAAACGCCGCCCCGGGGGGCGGCTCATTTGGCTCTAGAAAGCCATGCCGGAGGAGGGACTCGAACCCCCGACACGCGGATTATGATTCCGCTGCTCTAACCAGCTGAGCTACTCCGGCCGGGGCGGGGATGCTAGCGAGGGTTGCGGCACCTGCAGGCCGGGCTTGAAACATGCGGTTAGCCTGTCCGCTGTGATGAGCGGCGAGCTCGACAGGGCGGTGATGACGCTGATCCGGGATTGCCTCGAGCTCAGCCCCGGGGAAGAGATGCTCGTGATCTGCAATCCAATCACCGAAGAGCTCGGCGCGCTGATGCGGATCAACGCCCAGGGCGAGGGCGCCGAAGCGACGCTGGCGGTGATCTCCGAGCGCGATTCGCACGCGGCCGAGCCGCCGCAGGCAGTCGCGGCGGCGATGCTCGCCGCCGACGTGATCGTGGCGCCGACGATCCAGTCGATCTCGCACACCGAAGCCCGCCGCGCCGCCAGCGAAGCGGGCGCCCGGGTGGCTTCGATGCCCGGTGTGACCAGCGAGATGCTCGCCCGGGTGATGGCCGCCGACCTGCGCCTGCTGCGCAAACGCGGCGCCGCGGCGGGCCGGGCTCTGGGCGCCGGCGCCGAGGCGCGGATCACCTGCGCAAAGGGCTCCGACCTGCGGCTCAGCCTCGAGGATCGGACCGCGATCGTCGACGCCGGCGCGCTCAACACGCGCGCCGCTTTCGGCAACATCCCCTGCGGCGAGGCGTTCATCGCGCCGGTCGAGGGGACGGGGGAGGGGACCCTGGTCGTCGACGGCTCGATCGCCGCGATCGGCAAGCTCTCCGAGCCGGTCGAGCTGACCGTCCGCGAAGGCCACCTGACCGACGCAAGCGGCGCCGAGGGCGCCCAGCTGCTGGAGCTGCTCGGCGAGCACGGGCCCGACGGCCGCAACGTGGCCGAGCTGGGGATCGGCACCAACGAAGCGGCGATCCTGACCGGCAACATCCTCGAGGACGAGAAGATCCTCGGCAGCGCGCACGTCGCCTTCGGTGCCTCGGCGGCGATCGGCGGCACCGTGCAGGTGCCGGTCCACCTCGACTGCGTCGTGCTCGAGCCGACGGTCGAGATCGACGGCTCGCCGATCGTGCAGGCCGGCGAGCTGGTCGTCTGAGCGGTGGCCACGCCGCTGCTCGCCGTCCCAAACGTCTCCGAGGGCCGCGACGCCACCGCGATCGCGGAGCTGGAGCAGGCCTTCGGCGACGGCGTCCGCCTGCTCGACCGCCACAGCGACGCCGATCACAACCGGACCGTCTTCACGCTTGCCGGGGACGCCGCCGCCCTGGTGGATGCCCTCGCGCGCGGCGCCGCTGCGGCGATCGACTCGATCGCGATGGAGTCCCACGAAGGGGTTCATCCGGCGATCGGCGCGCTCGACGTCTGCCCGCTCGTCTGGACCGAGCCGAGCGGCCGGGAGGTGGCCCGCGAGGCCGCGATCGACGTCGCGGGCAGGATCGGCGAGCTCGGCGTGCCGGTCTTCCTCTACGGCGAGCTGGCCGCGGGGCCCGAGCAGGTCGAGCGCGCCTACTTTCGCAACGGCGGCCTGGCCGAGCTCTGGCTGCGGATGGAGGGCGGCGAGCTGCGCCCCGACCGGGGGCCGTCGCTGCCGCACCGCAGCGCCGGCGCCACGCTGGTCACCGCGCGCCCGCCGCTCGGCGCCTTCAACGTCGAGCTCGACAGCGGCGACCTCGATCTGGCGCGCTCGGTCGCCGCCGGCCTGCGCGAGTCCGGCGGAGGCCTGCCCGGCGTGCGTGCGGTCGGCCTGCCGCTCTCCACGGGCCGCGCCCAGGTCTCGACCAACGTCCACGACCCGCTCGTGGTCCCGCTCGGCGAAGTGGTCGAGCGGATTCGCACGCTGGCGGCGCCGCTGGACGCCCGACCGGTCGAGGCGGAGCTGGTCGGCCTGATTCCGGCCGCCGCCCTCGCCGGCTACCCCGAGGACGTGCCGATCAGGGACTTCGATCCGCGCCGACGGACGATCGAGGGACGGCTCGCCGCCCCGTCCTGAGCGCGGAGCCGATCGTTTAGATTGCGAGCATGGCCCAGACCAAGAAGAAGCGCCGTCGCAAGCACCGTGGAACCCAGGGCGGGCGGGTCGACCCGAGCCGCCGCAGCGGTCGTCCCCGCAACCGCGAGGAGGCGAAGGCCCGCGCCCGGGCTCGCGGCAAGGGCGGCCCGGCCCGCGCCGATGCGCCGCCGACCTGGCGCAGCGCGATCATGCGCGGAGCGGTCGCCGCGGTCATCTTCACCGCCCTGCTGCTGCTGATCTTCAAACGCCCGGTCGGCTCGGCGCTCGGCCTCGGCGTGTTCATGCTCGTCTTCTACGTCCCCGCCGGCTACTACATCGACTCGATGATGTGGCGGCGGCGCGAGCGGGCGCGGATCCGCGAACGGGAGCAGGGATGAGCCTTGACGTGCAGATGCTCACGGTCGGGCCGATCGCCGAGAACTGCTTCATCGTCCGCCGCGAAGGCTCCGGGCGCGGGCTAATCGTCGATCCCGGCGAAGAGCCGGACCGCATCCTCGCCGCGATCGAGGAGATGGGGGTGAAGATCGAGGCGATCCTGATCACCCATTGCCACTTCGACCACATCGGCGCCGTCGCCCCGATCGCGACCGTCACCGGCGCGCCGGTCTACTGCCCGGAGATCGAGCGGCCGCTGCTCGCCGACATCATGGCCTACGTCCCGGTGCCCGGGATCGGCCCGTTCGACAACTACGAGGCCGACGAGACGCTCAGCGGGGGGGAGACCCTGGAGCTGGCGGGGCTCGAGATCGACGTGATCTTCACCCCCGGCCACAGCCCGGGCCACGTCACCTACTCGATCCGCGAGGAGGAGGCGATGTTCTCCGGCGACGTGCTGTTCAAGGGCTCGGTCGGCCGGGTCGACCTGCCGGGCGGCGACGGCCCGACCCTGATGCGCTCGATCCGCGAGCTGGTCGAGTCGCACCCGCCGGAGACCGGCGTCTACCCGGGCCACATGGAGGTCACCACACTCGGCGCCGAGCGCGCCACCAATCCCTTCCTCGCCGAGCTGGCGCGCTGAGCTCCGTCCCGCGCCGGTAAGGTCGCGCCCACGATGGCGAGCAACTACCAGGCCCCACGCGGGACCTTCGACGTCCTTCCCGCCGACGGCCAGGTGCGTCGCAAGATCGAGGCGACGGCGGCGGCGGTCCTGGCCCGCGCCGGCTATGAGCCGATCGCGACGCCGGCCTTTGAGGACACCGAGCTGTTCGAGCGCGGCGTCGGCCGCTCGACCGACATCGTGCGCAAGGAGATGTTCACCTTCGAGGACAAGGGCGGGCGCAGCCTCACCCTGCGGCCGGAGGGCACGGCGCCGATCTGCCGCGCCTACCTCGAGCACGGCATGCACAAGCTGGCGCAGCCGGTGAAGCTCTCCTACGCCGGCCCGTTCTTCCGCCACGAGCGCCCGCAGGCCGGCCGCTTCCGCCAGTTCCACCAGCTCGGGCTGGAGGCGATCGGGACCGATTCGCCGCTCGCCGATGCCGAGGCGATCATGCTGCTCGCCGAGCTGCTCGCCGAGCTCGGCGTCCCGGGCGTGGAGCTGCGTCTGGGAAGCCTCGGTTCGCCGGCCGCCCGCGCCGCCTACCTCGAGGATCTGAAGGCGCATCTGCGCGCACACGAGGGCGAGCTTTCCGAGGACGTGCGCGAGCGGATCGAGATCAACCCGCTGCGCGCCTTCGACGCCGACGACGAGGGGACCCGGGCGGTGATGGCGAGCGCGCCGACGATCGTCGACCGGCTCGAGGGCGAGGACGCCGAGCACTTCGCCGCGGTGCGCGCCCTGCTCGACGCGGCGGGCGTCGCCTACGAGATCGACCCGACGCTGGTGCGCGGGCTGGACTACTACACGCGGACGATCTTCTCCTTCGTCTGCTCGGGGCTGGGCGCCCAGTCCGAGGTCGGCGGCGGCGGCCGCTACGACGGCCTGATCGAGCAGCTCGGCGGCCCGCCCACCCCGGCGATCGGCTGGGCCGCCGGGATCGAGCGGATCATGCTGGCGCTCGGCGAGGACGGGGCCGAGCCGGAACGGACGATCTTCATCTCGCACAGCGCCGAGGACTCGACCCGCGCGATCGTGCTGGCCGCGGAGCTGCGCAAGGCGGGCCTCGCGGCCGAGCTCGATCTCGCGGGGCGCAGCGTCAAGGGCCAGTTCAAGCACGCGAACCGGATCGGCGCGGACCTCGTCGTCGTGCTCGCCGAGGGCGGCGCCGAGCTGCGCGACATGGACAGCGGCGAGCAGGAGCCGGTCGACTCCGGGTCGCTCGTCGCCGAGATCGAGAGGCGGCGCTCGTGAGCGAGGCGCCGCCGCTGCGCGCCAACGGGATGCGCGACACCTGGTGCGGCCAGGTGCTCGGCGACCGCGTCGACGCCGGCATCCGGGTCGCCGGCTGGGTCCACCGCCGTCGCGACCACGGCGGCCTGATCTTCATCGACCTGCGCGATCGCACCGGGATCGTCCAGCTCGTCTTCCACCCGGACACCTCGGGCGCCGCCTTCGAGCTGGCCCACAAGCTGCGCGCCGAGGACGTGCTGAGCGCCGGCGGCGCCGTCGTCCGCCGCTCGGCCGAGACGGTCAACCCGGAGCTGCCGACCGGCGAGGTCGAGCTCGCCGTCGCCGAGGCGGAGCTGCTCGCCGACGCGGAGACGCCGCCGTTCCAGATCGAGGGCTTCTCCGGCGAGGTCGGCGAGGACGCGCGGCTGCGCCACCGCTACCTCGACCTGCGCCGCGAGCCGATGCGCGAGGCGCTCGTCCTGCGCCACCGGGTCACCGCGGCGATGCGCGAGTTCCTCGATCGCGAGGGCTTCCTCGACATCGAGACGCCGGTGCTGACCCGCTCGACCCCCGAGGGCGCCCGCGACTTCCTCGTCCCCAGCCGGCTGCAGCAGGGCGCCTTCTACGCGCTGCCGCAATCGCCGCAGCTGTTCAAGCAGCTGCTGATGGTCGCCGGCTTCGAGCGCTACTACCAGGTCGCCCGCTGCTTCCGCGACGAGGACCTGCGGGCCGACCGCCAGCCGGACTTCACCCAGCTCGACATCGAGATGTCCTTCGTCGGCGTCGACGACGTGATCGAGCTCAACGAGCGCCTGCTGGCGCACGTCTTCGAGCGCACCGGCGGGCCGGCCGTAGAGCTGCCGATCGAGCGCCTCTCATACGACGAGTCGATGAGCCGCTTCGGCACCGACCGGCCGGACATGCGCTTCGGGCTCGAGCTGGTCGATCTCTCCGCCGCCCTGGCGCAGACCGAGTTCAAGGTCTTCCGCGGCGCGATCGAGGCGGGCGGGGCGGTGCGCGGTCTCAACGCCGGCTGCCGCGAGCTGCCGCGCTCCGAGCTCGACGGGCTGATCTCCCGCGCCCAGGAGCTGGGCGCGAAGGGCCTGGTCTGGGCCTTCCGCGAGGGCGACGGCTGGCGCTCGCCGACCGCCAAGTTCCTCTCCGAGGAGGAGCTCGGGCAGCTCAACAGCGCGCTCGGCGCCGAGGAGGGTGACCTGCTGTTGCTCGTCGCCGACGAGCGCCGCGTCGCCGACGCCGTGCTCGGCCAGCTCCGCGTCGACCTCGCGCAGCGCTTCGAGCTGATCCCCGCGGGCGCGCACCGGCTGGTCTGGATCGTCGACTGGCCGCTGCTCGAGCAGAGCTCCGGGGGCGAGCGCTGGGAGCCTCTGCACCACCCGTTCACCGCGCCCGCCGGCGATTTCGATCCGGCCGATCCCGGCAGCGCCAGGGCGCTCGCCTACGACCTCGTCTGGAACGGCCAGGAGATGGGCGGCGGCTCGATCCGCATCCACAGCGCCGAGGTCCAGGCGACGGTCTTCGCCGCGCTCGGCATCGACGCCGAGGAGGCCGAGGCCCGCTTCGGCTTCCTGCTCGAGGCGCTGCGCTACGGCGCGCCCCCGCACGGCGGCATCGCCTACGGGCTCGACCGGATCGTGCAGCGCCTGGCCGGCGCCGACTCGATCCGCGACGTGATCGCCTTCCCGAAGACGGCCTCCGGCGCCGACGCGCTGACCGGGGCGCCGGCGCCGGTCGGCGAGATGCAGCTCAAGGATCTTGGCATCGCCGTGCACCGGCACGGTCTCGCGGGCCACTGAGGGTGCAATATTGGAGGCGATGAGCCTCCTCGACCGCTTCCGCCGCAATCGCCAGCCGGGCCCCGGTAAGACGCCGGTGCACGTCGACGATCCCCAGTTCGACTCCTGGGAGGTCGTGCGCGACTTCGCCGACCTGCGCACCGCCCGCGCCTGGCACCAGGCGCTGGAAGAGGCCGGGATCGAGGCCGTCCTCACCGCCGACTGGCCGCTCGACCGTCACGGCCGCGGCGACATCGCCCTGCGGGTCCAGGGCGAGGACTGGAGCGAGGCCGAGCTCCTGCTCTCCAACCTCGACTGAGCGACGCCGCCTGGACCGATTTCCTGTGGCCGTCGCGGCCCTGCGGTGGTACGGTTGGACCTGGCTCGAGCCCGTGCGAGAGCCGTCCCACCGTTTGACCCAACACAAACGGCGCGGGGGCCGATCTCTCTTGATCCCGTGGGATCCGGAGGAGGCGCCCACCCTTTACTTCAAGGGATCAAAGCCAGGGGCGGCAACGGCGGGCTGGAGCCTCTTTACCCTGTGGCCATGAGCCGGGAGTTGTTCGAGCACTACCTGCGGGATCAAAGTCGGTTCGGGCCGGTGCCCGAGCGCGCCTTCACCGGTGCCGCCGGGGGGGCCGCGTGTGGCGATCTGTCGCGCGTCTCGATCACGCTTGGCGAAGGCTCGATTTCGTCGGTAGCCGTCGACGCCGAGGGTTGCGGGGCGACGCGGGCGGCTACGGCGGCTGTGGCCGAGATGGTCGACGGCGAGTCGGTGGTCGAGGCGGCGCGGATCGGTGTCGACGAGGTCGATGCGGCCCTCGGCGGGCTGACCCCTGCCAAGCGCCACGCGGCGCAGCTCGCCGCCGACGCACTGCACCGGGCGCTGGCCGGCGCCGCCGCCTCGTCGCAGACGCTTGCCGAGCCGCGCCCCGGGCGCGTCCTCGTCGCGATGTCAGGCGGGGTCGACAGCGCCGTCGCCGCCCTGCTGGAACGCGAGCGCGGCGCCGACGTGCTCGCCGTCACGCTCAAGCTCTGGGCCGACCCGGAGACCGACGGCGCCAAGGCCTGCTGCTCGCCGGAGGCGGTGCTCGGCGCCCGCGCCGTCGCCCACTCGCTCGGCATCCCGCACCTGACGCTCGACCTCGAGCAGGAGTTCCGCCGCCGCGTCGTCGGCGCTTTCCTCGACGGCTACGGCGCCGGGGCGACGCCGAACCCCTGCATCGTCTGCAACGGCGAGGTGCGGATCGCGGCGATGGTCGACCTCGCCGAGCGCCTCGGCGCCGAGTACCTGGTCACCGGCCACTACGCCCGCATCGTCGGCGACGAGAGCGGCCCGCTGTTGGCCGCGGCCGCCGACGGCAACAAGGACCAGAGCTACATGCTCGCGGCGTTGCCGCCGGCGATGCTGGACCGCCTGCGCTTCCCCCTCACCGAGCTGAGCAAGCCCGAGGTGCGCGAGATCGCCGCCCGCCACCGGCTCAGCATCGCGAAGAAGCCCGAGAGCCAGGACCTCTGCTTCCTCGCCGGCCAGGGCAAGGGCCGGTTCCTGCGTCGTCACGGTGGCCTCGACGAGCGCGAGGGCGCCGTGCTCGATCGCAGTGGCCGCAAGATCGGCCGCCATCGCGGACACCACAACTACACCGTCGGCCAGCGCCGCGGGATCGGCGTCTCGGCGCCCGAGCCGCTCTACGTGGTCGAGACCGACGCCGCCGCCAACACCGTCACGGTCGGCACCCGCGCCGACCTGGCGACGAGCAGCGTCAGGATCCGCGACGCCGTTCTGCACCGTGACGGCGCCCGGGTCGACGGAGTCCGGCTGCGCTACCGGGCGGCGCCGATCCCGGCTTCAATCGCGACGGCGGCGCCGGGACGCCACCCGGCGCTCGACGTTCAGCTCGGCGAGTCGTTCGACGCGGCCTCGCCCGGGCAGGCGGCGGTGCTGCTCTGCGGCGAGGCGATCGTCGGCCACGGCACGATCGCCTCCAGCGAGGGGACGGCGCCGAGGTAGGATCAGCGGTGCGGGCGATAGCGATGGCCGAAGCGGCCGAACCTGCCGTCTCGATGCCCCCAGTGGGGCCCGGCGGTGGGCGATTCGGCCTCGGGCTCGGCGGTGGGGAGCGGGAGGGAAGGCCCTGCGGGCGTTTCGCCGGCGAGCTCGGCCACCGGCTCGGGTGCGGAGCCCGCTTCGTCTTCGTCGTCGGCTTCGAGGACCAACTCCGCCAGCGGCACGGCGCCGGTGTCCTCGCTCGGGTTCTGCTCGGAGGGAGTGGATTCGGCCGCCGGAGTCGTGTGCGCGGCGATCGCCGGCTGGGCGGCCTCGCCTTCCGGGGCGGGAACGGCCTCGGTCGCGCCCGCCGGCTTCGACCTGGCCGTATCGACCTTCGCCGTGTGCGCCGGCTCAGCGCTGAGCCGAGCGCGAGCTGTGCCGGCGACCGCACCGATCGGTTTCGGGCCCGTGCTCGCCGAGCCGGATGAGCTTGCGAGGGCGCGCCCGGCGGAGCTCTGCCCCCCTGCGGCGCCCCGCGAGACCGTCGGGGCCGGTCCGCTGCCCGGATCGGCCTCGACGGGCTTGCCTCGCTCGACGGCTGCGACGCCGACGACCACCGCCACGGTGGCAGTGGCGGTAGCGGCGAGCTTGACCAGGGCGGTGGCGCTGGCGGCGAGCGGCAGCGACGTCAGCGCGGTCAGGCCGCCGCGGCGGGCGGCGATCTCGTCGCGGAAGGCGCGGCAGTCCGGGCACTCGCGCAGATGGAGGTGATGCCTGGGGCGCCACGGCGTGCGGCCATCGGCATTGGAGAGGTAGCGCATCGTCTCCTGGCAGCGTGCCTCGCGCCCCCGCTCGACCTCCCGAATGCCCAGGCGAGCTTCGTAGAGCGTTTTCCGGATTGCCGCCGGGGTCGTTTCGAAGGCGGCGCCGATCTCGGCGAGGCCGAGACCGGACAGCTCGCGCATGACCAGCACGGCGCGCTGGCTGGGAGGAAGTCGCTCGAGATCGCTGAGCAGGCGCTGCGCCTCGACACGAGATTCGGCGCTCTGCGGGGGCGCCTTGACCTGTACCGCCCGCTGCACGGCGGCGACCTCGTCGCGCGCAAGCCGGTAGAGCCAGGGCTTCAGCTCGGTCCGGCGGTCCTTCTCGGGCAGCGCTCGCCGCAGTCGCGTCATCGTGCTCTGAGTCGCCGCCTGGGCATCCTGCGGATCGCCGGTCATCGCCAGGCAGAAGCGGTAGAGGTCCTGCTGGTGGCGGCGGAAGATCGCGTCGAAGGCGCCTTCGTCGCCATTTGCGGCAAGGCGCGCCAGCTGGCTGTCGGACAGCAGCAGACGGACGATCGATGGCGATCCCTGCCTCATCGGCGCGGGCACTGGGCGGTCATTCGACAAACAACGCGCCGGAGCGCCGATTTCGTGCACGCGTCACTTAGGCTTCGTGGCCGATGAGAGCCGAGCAGATCCGCGACACCTACCTCTCCTTCTTCGCCGAGCGCGGCCACGAGATCGTGCCCTCGGCCTCGCTCGTGCCCTCCGCACACGACCCGTCGGTGCTGCTCACGACGGCGGGGATGCAGCCGTTCAAGCCCTACTTCCTCGGTCGCGAGCGGCCGCCGGCGCCGCGGCTCGCCGACGTGCAGAAATGCTTCCGCACGACCGACATCGAGGAGGTCGGAAACACCGCCCGCCACCTCACCTTCTTCGAGATGCTCGGCAACTGGAGCTTCGGCGACTACTTCAAGGCCGAGTCGATCCCCTGGGGTTGGGAGCTGTCCACGCAGGGCTTCGGGATGGACCCCGAGCGGATCTGGGCGACCGTCTTCGGCGGCGACGAGGAGCTCGGCCTCGGCCCCGACGAGGAGGCGATCGAGATCTGGAAGGCCGTCGGCATGCCCGAGGAGCGGATCGTCCTGCTCGGTCGCGAAGACAACTTCTGGCAGGCCGGGCCGAGCGGCCCCTGCGGCCCCTGCTCGGAGCTCTACCTCGACCGCGGCGAGAGCTTCGGCGCCGCCGGCGACCGGCCCGGCGACGACAGCGACCGCTTCCTCGAGTTCTGGAACCACGTCTTCATGACCTACGACCTCTCGCCCGAGGGCGTGCTGAGCGAGCTGCCGATGCGGAACATCGACACCGGCATGGGCCTCGACCGGATGGCGGCGGTGCTGCAGGACGTGCCCTCGGTGTTCGAGACCGACCTGGTGCGGCCGCTGATCGACCTCGCCGAGGAGCTCTCCGGTCGCTCCTACGACGAGGGCGGCGCGGTGACGCGGGCGATGCGGATCGTCGCCGACCACTCGCGCGGCGCCGCCTTCCTGATCGCCGACGGCGTCGTCCCCTCCAACGAGGATCGCGGCTACATCCTGCGCCGGATCATGCGGCGGGCGATCCAGCAGGGGGGGACGCTCGGCCTCGAGGCGCCCTGGCTCGGCCGCTTCGCCGAGCGCACGATCGAGATCATGGGCGGCGCCTACCCGGAGCTGGCGGGCGAGCGCGAGACGATCGCCCGCTGGGTCGGCGACGAGGAGGAGAGCTTCGGCCGCACGCTCGAGCGCGGCGTCGAGCTGCTCGAGCGGCTGGTCGCCGAGGCCGGCGAGGCGGGCACCTCCTGGATCGACGCCGCCGACGCCTTCAAGCTGCACGACACCTACGGCTTTCCCTACGACCTGACCAAGGAGCTGCTCGCCGAGCGCGGCCTCTCGGTCGACGACGGCGGCTTCGAGGAGCTGATGGAGGAGCAGCGCCAGCGGGCCCGCACCGGCGCCGCCACCGCGCATGGCTCCGAGGACCGCCACGAGAAGGTGATCGCCTTCGCCGCCGAGGCCCCGCCGACCCGCTTCGTCGGCTACGAGACGCTGCGCGCGACGACCGGGCTGGCGGCGGTCGCGGCGGACAATGGCCGCGCCCTGGTCAAGCTCGAGGAGAGCCCCTTCTACGCCGAGGGCGGCG
>DASTVL010000086.1:0-7594 GCA_035759115.1 Solirubrobacterales bacterium
GCGAGGACCCGCTCGGCTACGCGGCGATGACCGTGCGCAAGGTCTGGCGGATGTGGAGCGCCGGGATCGGCGAAGCGATGGAATCGACCGCCGGCCGGGTCGTCCAGGTGCTGCTCGTGCTGCTCGGTCTGGCCGGCCTGGCCCTGCTCGCGCTGCGCGAGCGCTGGTGGCAGCTGGTCGCGATGGCGACGCCGCTGGTGCTGGTCACCGCGGTCGGCGCCGTCTCGCTGGCGGCGCCGCGGCGCAACGAGATCCTGATGACGCTGATCTTTCCGCTCGCCGGGGTGGCGCTCGCGCGGGCCGGCGCGGCCATATCCTCCAGGCGAGAATGGGCCTCTACGCAGCGATCTTCCCCTCCGAGCTGACCGCGCTCCGCGCCGCCGGCCTGCTCGCCGCGGTCGCGATCGTCGCCTTCGCCGTGCTTCGGCGGCGCACGCTGCGCAACGTCGACGTGCTGATCCTGCTCGCCGCCGGGATCGGCCTGACGATCGTCTCCGGCACCGAAATAACCGACGCCCTGCTCTCCGCATTTTCCTTCGAGCAGGGCAACGGCGGCCGCATCCTCGGCCTCGCGGTGTTCTCGATCTTCGTCCTCTTCCTGCTCGTCCTGCGCGCGCTCGCGCAGGGCGCCCGCAACGCGACGCAGCTCTCGGCCGTGCTCGAGGGGCTCGCCTGGGACGAGTTCCGCCAGGCGCAGCTGCCGCAGCGCTTCCGCGGCAAGATCGCGATCCTCGTCCCCGCCTACAACGAGGCCGAGAACGTCGGCCAGGTGCTCGACCTGATGCCGCGCGAGGTCTGCGGGGTGGAGACGGCGGTGCTGGTCGTCGACGACGGCTCGCGCGACGGCACCGGCGATGTCGCCGCCGAGCACGGCGCGGTCGTCGCCCGGCACGTGATCAACCGCGGCGGCGGCGCGGCGCTGCGCACCGGCTACCGGCTGATGGTCGAATCGGGCGCCGAGGTCGTCATCACCCTCGACGCTGACGGCCAGCATCTGCCCTCGGAGATGGAGCGCCTGGTCAAGCCGGTGCTCGATGGCGAGGTCGACGTCGCCCACGGCTCGCGCGTGCTCGGCGAGGCCGACGACAACCACTTCGCCCGCGAGCTCGGCATCGTCTTCTTCAACCGCCTCGTCTCCTTCATCACCCGGACCAAGGTCAGCGACTGCTCCAACGGCTACCGCGCCGTGCGCACGGCGGTGCTGCCGCAGCTCGTCCTGCGCCAGGAGCAGTTCCACACCTCCGAGTTCATGATCGAGGCGATCAAGCGGGGGGTGCCGGCCAGGGAGATTCCGGTGACCGTGGCCAAGCGGTTGCATGGGCACTCGAAGAAGCCGGCGGTTGTCCGCTACGGGCTCGGGTTCGCCAACGCGATCGTGCGTACCTGGTTGCGGTAGGCCAAGTCACCGAACGCCCGGGTGCCGCACGGCGGCGGGGTCGGGCAGGTAGAGGTCCGTTCCGCAGCGGGGGCAGACCTGGACGTAGAGCTTGACTGCCTTGTGACAGGTGGGGCATTGGCGTTCGGGTTCGTCCTTCTCCGAGCGGTAGAGGACTACGGCGATCAGGGCTAGTGGGGGGAGCATCGTCCCGATCAGGCCCCAGAGCCAGAACGAGCTGCCCTTGGCGCGGCCGATGATCGCGGTCGCGAGGCCGAAGGAGAAGGCTATGAAGAGGTACTCGAATCCCACGGCTCCATTGTCGCGTCTGCGCCCAGCGGCTGCGGGTGCCCGATCGAGCCGACCTCGGCGAGGTCACGGCGGAAGGGCAGGCTGGCAGTCCAGTCGATCACCGCGCGGGCCTTGCGGGCGAGGCCCGGGATCTGGCTCATGTGGTAGGTCCGCGCCATCCACCAGGCGGGGAAGCCGCGGAACTTACGCCCGCCGACGCGGCCGACGGCCTTGTAGCGGCCGAGGTTGACGAAGGCGGCGTTGCTGCGGTAGTCGAAGCGCTGCGACGAGCCGACACCGAGCTCGGCGGCGATGTTGCGGGCGGCGACCGGCCCCTGTCGGACCGCGTGCTGGGCGGTGGGCGGGCAGAGGCCGCCGTCGGGGTCCGGGGCCGCGGCGCAGTCGCCGATCGCCCAGACCGCATCGGACCCCTGGACTCGCAGATGGTCGTCGACCGGCACGCGGCCGCGCTCGTCGAGCGGCAGGCCGAGCCGGCGCAGGCTCGGGTGCGGGGCGACGCCGGCGGTCCAGACGACCGTGCGCGACGGCAGCGTCTCGCCGCCGGAGAGGCGGGCGCTGTTCGCGGTCACCTCCTCCAGCGTCGTGCCGAGGCGGATCTCGATGCCGCGCCCGCGCAGCTCGCGCAGGGCGTAATCGGCAAGGCCGGCGTCGATCTCCGGCAGCACGCGGTCCATCGCCTCGACCAGGACCCAGCGCATCCCGTGCAGGCGGGCGCGCGGGTAGCTCTCCATCGCGTCGGCGGCGAAGTCCTGCAACTCGGCCAGCGCCTCCAGGCCGGCGTAGCCGCCGCCGACGAAGACGTAGGTGAGCAGCTCGTCGCGCCGGGCCGGGTCCTCGCTGGCGTTGGCCGCCTCGAGCGTCTCGACCACGTGGTTGCGCAACCAGATCGCGTCGGCCAGGGTCTTGAAGCCGACCGCGTGCTCGGCCAGCCCCGGCACCGGCAGCACGCGCGAGACCGAGCCGAGCGCGAGCAGCAGTTGGTCGTAGGGCAGCCGCTCGGTTTCGCCCTCGCGCGTGCGCAGCTCGACCGTGCGCGCCTCAGGGTCATGGCCGCTGACCGTGCCCAGGCGCAGGTAGGTGCGGTCGAGGATCTCGCGCAGCGGCGTGACCACGTGCCGCGGCTCCAACGTCCCCGCCGCCGCCTCGGGCAGGAACGGCGTGTAGAGCATGAAGTTGACGTCGTTGACGAGAACCAGCCGCGCCGACTGCTTGGGCAGGATCCGCTCCAGCTCTCGAGCCGCCATCGCTCCCCCGAATCCACCCCCGGCGATGACGACGTTCCAGGCCATGAACTGAACCTAGCACTTAGTGACAACTTGTCACGAAGTGCTAGGCCGGCGGATCATCACTGGTCCGGCTGGACTGGCAAGTCCGAGAGCCGAGCCCCTGCAGGGCTCAGAGAGAGATCTCGCGTTAGCTCTGAACGAGCTTGGTAACTCGTGATACGCCGCTCAAGATTGCTTCCATCTCCCCAATGGAGCTTCGACGAAGGTTTTGACCCCAGGAGCCGCTGCGCAGAAACAGCACGATGCCGACGCCCAGCGACAAGATGCTCATCGCGGGTCGAGGCATGTTGTCGGCGGAAGCGCTAAGGTTGCAGACAGTTTCGGTGTTCACACGAAGTCTGAGCGGCCCCGGGTTACAGCCCCGGGGCCGTTTCGTATTGCGGCGTGTGCCTCTAGCGATCGGCGAGCTTCGAGGCGAGTGCAATTAGCGCTCGCATCACGCCCGCGTTGGCGAGAAGCACCACCGCTGTTTCTGTGCTCACGCTTCTCCAAGGGATGGGAGCGGGGAATTCGCCCTCCCTGACGGACCTAGAGGCCGAGCTTCTCTTGGATCAGGCGGGTTACCTCGCCGCCGTCGGCGCGGCCCTTGGTCTGCTTCATCACGGCGCCGACGATCGCTCCGATCGCCTTGCCGTTGCCGGCGCGGATCTGCTCGGCGGCCTCGGGGTTGGCCTCGACCGCCTCGGCGACGATCGAGTCGAGCTCGCCGCTGTCCGATATCTGGGCGAGGCCCTCGCGCTCGACGATCGCGCCCGGCTCGCCCCCCTCGGCGATCAGGATCGAGAGCACCTGCTTGCCACTGCCGTGCGAGATCTTCTTCTCGCCGACGAGCCCGATCAGCGCCGCCAGCGCCGCCGGCTCGACCTTGTCCCGCTCGCCGTCCGCATCGGCCTGGCGCAGCGCCGCGGCCAGCTCGCCGGTCACCCAGTTGGCGACGACCTGCGCTTCGGCGCCGGACGCCCGCTCGCAGGCCGCTTCGAAGTAGGCGGCCTCGTCGGGGTCGGCGGCCAGCTGCGCCGCGTGGTCGGCCGAGAGCCCGAGCTCGCTTTCGTAGCGCCCCATCCGCGCCTCGGGCAGCTCGGGCAGCGACTCGCGCGCTTCGCGCAGCATCGCCTCGGTCGGCGCCAGCGGAACCAGGTCGGGCTCGGGGAGGTAGCGGTAGTCGTGCGCCTCCTCCTTCGAGCGCAGCGGGTGCAGGCTGCCGTCCTCGGGATGGAAGTGGAGCGTCTCCTGGACCACGGTCCCCCCCGCCCCGATCAGCTCGCGCTGACGCGCCAGCTCGGCTTCGACGCCGCGTTCGAGGAAGCGGAAGCTGTTCATGTTCTTCAGCTCGGTCTTGGTGCCGAGCTCCTCGCTGCCGGGCGGGCGCACGGAGACGTTGGCGTCGACGCGCAGGCTGCCCTCCTCCATGTTGACGTCGGAGACGCCGAGCTGGCGCACCGTCGTGCGCAGCAGGCGCGCCCAGGCGCCGGCTTCTGCGGCGCTACGCAGATCGGGCTCGGTGACGATCTCGACCAACGGCGTGCCGCCGCGGTTGAAGTCGACCAGCGAGGCGCCGGAGCCGTGGATGCGGCCCGACTCGCCGAGGTGGATCGTCTTCGCCGCGTCCTCCTCGAGGTGGGCGCGGTGGATGCGGATCCCACCGAGCCTGCCGTCGACCGCAAGCGGTTCGTCGTATTGGCTGATCTGGTAGGCCTTCGGATTGTCCGGGTAGAAGTAATTCTTGCGGTGGAAGATCGAGCTCGCGGCGACGTCGCACTCCAGCGCCGCGGCGATCTTCAGCGCGTAGCGGATCGCCGCCTCGTTGGGCACCGGCAGCACGCCCGGATGGGCGAGGCAGACCGGGCAGGTGTGGACGTTGGGCTCGTCGCCGAAGGAGAGCTCGCAGCCGCAGAACATCTTCGTCCGGGTCGCGAGCTGAACGTGGATCTCCAGCCCGATCACCGCTTCCAGCTCAGGACTCTCAGCCATCGATCGCCTGCTCCAGCGCGTAGGCGGCCTCGAGCAGCCGTTGCTCGGCGAAGGCAGGCGCGGCGATCTGGAAGCCGACCGGCAGCTGCGGCCCGCCGCCTTCGGGCTCGGCGGTGCCGGCGGGGATCGAGATCGCCGGGATCCCGGCGAGGCTCATCGGCACGGTGAAGAAGTCGTTCATGTACATCGCCAAAGGGTCGTCGGTCTTCTCGCCGAGGCCGAAGGCGACCGACGGCGAGGTCGGGGTGACGACGAAGTCGAAGCGGTCGAAGGCGGCCGCGAAGTCCTCGGCGATCTTCGTCCGCACCCGCTGCGCCCGCCCGTAGTAGGCGTCGTAGTAGCCGGAGGAGAGCGCGTAGGTGCCGAGCATGATCCGCCGCTTGACCTCGTCGCCGAAGCCGGCGGCGCGCGTCTCTTCGTACATCTCGACCACATCGCCCGCGCCCTCGGCCCGCATGCCGTAGCGGACGCCGTCGTAGCGGGCGAGGTTCGAGGAGGCCTCGGCCGGGGCGAGCACGTAGTAGGCGGAGATGCCGTGCTCGGCGTGCGGCAGCGGAACCTCGGCGATCTCGCCGCCGAGCTCCTCGATCCGCACCAGCGTCTGCTCGAAGACGGCGCGCACGCCCGGCTCGATCGCGTCGTGGGCGAGCTCGGCGGGCACGGCGACGCGCAGGCCCTCGAGGTCGGTGCGGGTCGGCGCCTCGACCCCGCCCTCGATCCCGACCGAGGTCGAGTCGCAGGGGTCGTCGCCCTGCATCGCGTCGAGCAGCAGCGCCGCGTCGGTGACGTCGCGGGTCAGCGGGCCGCACTGGTCGAGCGAGGAGGCGAAGGCGATCATCCCGTAGCGCGAGATCGCGCCGTAGGTCGGCTTCAGGCCGACGATCCCGCAGAGCGAGGCGGGCTGGCGGATCGAGCCACCGGTGTCGGTGCCGATCGCGCAGGGGGCGAGCCCGCCGGCGACGACCGCGGCCGAGCCGCCCGAGGAGCCGCCGGGGACGCGCCCGCGGTCGTGCGGGTTGAGCACCGCCCCGTAAGCGGAGTTCTCGTTCGAGGAGCCCATCGCGAACTCGTCCATGTTGGTCTTGCCGAGGATCCCGGCGCCGGCCTCCCCCAGCCTGCGCACCGCGGTCGCGGTGTAGAGCGGCCGGTGCCCTTCGAGGATGCGCGAGCCGGCGGTCGTCTGCACTCCCTCGGTGCAGAAGAGGTCCTTGACCGCGACCGGGATGCCGCCGAGCGGGCCGTCGCCCACCGCGGTCCCGTCCTCGGCCCGCCAGAGGTAGGCGTTGAGGTCATCGCCCTCGGCGGCGCCGCGCCAGGCATCGAAGTACTCCTCGCGGGAGAGCTCGCCGGCCGCGATCCGCCGCGCCGCCTCGGCGACGCCCAGCTCGAGCAGCTCGGCCATCAGTCCTCGTCCTGCGGCGCGGGGACGCGGAAGGCGCCGTCGGCCGGGTCGGGCGCCTGCGCGAGCACGTCCTCGCGGGGCCAGCTCGGCCGCGGCTCGTCCGGCCGCAACACGTTCTCGAGGTCGACGACGTGCGACGTCGGCGGCACGTCATCCAGATCCAGCTCCCCGATCCGATCCACGTGCTCCAAGATCCCGGAAAGCTCCCCAGCCATCTTCTCGAGCTCCTGCTCCGAAAGGCGCAGGCGGGAGAGCTTCGCCACGTGCAGCACCTGTTCCCGGTCGATCACGGCGCGGATTCTAGGCGCGATGCTTACTGGCCAGGCAGCCAGTTATTCTCCCGCCCGCATGCGGGGAGAGAAAGCCGAGCGATTCGTCGTCCTCAACCTGCGCCTGCTCGCGCTCAGCTTCGCGGTGGTCGGCGTCCTCTTCATCGCCGTGCCGAGCGGCGTGCTCGACGTCATCTCCGACCTCGGCGACTGGATCGGCAGCTTCCCCCGCGCGGCGCACACCGAGGAGAAGCTCTGGCTGGCGCTGGCCTTCGCCTACATGGTCGTGATCACCGGCATCTGCCTCGTCGCCCAGGCCGACGTCGCCCGCTACCGGCCGCTGCTGCTCGTGCTCGCCGCCGGCAAGACCGCCTCCTCGCTCGGCTCGCTCGGCTTCTTCGTCTTCGACCAGGACGTCTTCATCTACCTGCTCAACTTCCTGGTCGACGGCTTTCTCGCGCTGGCCGCGCTCTGGCTCTGGTCGCTCGCCGGCCGGGTCGATCGCCAGGCCGCCCCGGGCTGACAGCGCGCGCCGGGGTTGTCGGCCGCCGAGCAGCGCACCCTGAGCGCGATCTGCGAAGCGATGGCGCCGCCGCTCGACGGCCTGCCCGCAGCGGAGCGCGAGGTCGACGTCTCCGGCCCGGTCGGCGAGTTCGTCGCTTCCTTCTCGCCGCGCGTGCGGGCCCGGGTCAGGCTCGGCCTGCGCGCCTTCGAGTGGCTGCCCTTCCCCTGGCGCTTCAGCCGGCTCGGCCTCGCCGCGCGCGAGGACTTCCTGCGCCGCATGGAGGGCTCGCGCCTCGGCATCCACCACGAGCTGCTGCTGATGGCGAAGACCTTCACCACGCTCGGCTACGCGATCGACCCCCGGGTCGAGGCGCGCCTCGGGCTCGAGACGAGCTGCCGGGTCGGCGACGGCCCGCCGCCGGAGCCGGCCGGGCCGCTGGGCGACACCACGCCCGCCGGCGAGGGTGAGGAGTGC
>DASTVL010000087.1:0-6436 GCA_035759115.1 Solirubrobacterales bacterium
TCGGCCTGCTGCTCGGCGCCCGCTGGTCCTACACCGAGCTCGGCTGGGGCGGCTACTGGGCCTGGGACCCGGTCGAGAACGCGGCGCTGATGCCGTGGCTGATCGGCACCGCCTTCCTGCACTCGATCATGGTCCAGGAGAAGCGCGGCATGCTGAAAGTCTGGAACGCCTGCCTGATCGTCGCCACCTTCACGCTGGCGCTGCTCGGCACCTTCCTCGTCCGCTCCGGCGTGCTCGAGTCGATCCACGCCTTCGGCGACAGCACCGTCGGCCCCTACATCCTCGGCCTGATCGCGGTCGTCCTGATCGGCTCGACCGCGCTGATCGTCTCCCGCCTCGACGACCTGCGCTCGCCCAAGCGGATCGACTCGCTGGCCTCGCGCGAGTCGGTCTTCCTGGTCAACAACCTGCTGCTGGTGGCGCTCACGGCGACGATCTTCTGGGGCACCTTCTTCCCGCTGATCTCGGAACTGTTCACCGGCGAGCGCGCCTCCCTCGCGGCGCCCTGGTTCGACCGCTACACCACGCCGCTGGCGATCCTGCTCGTCCTCTTCACCGGGGTCGGGCCGCTGCTCGCCTGGCGGCGGATCAGCTGGACGCAGGCGAAGCGCGTCTTCCGCGCGCCGGCGATCGTCGCCGCGGCGGTCGCCGTCGGCCTCGCCCTGCTCACCGACGCCGCCGACAGCCTCTGGGCGCTGGCCCTCTTCGCCTTCGCCGCCTTCGCCCTGACCGGCCTGGCGCAGGAGTTCTGGCGCGGCGCCGCCGCCCGGCGCTCGCTGCGCGGCGGCTCGCTGCCGGCGGCGCTGGTCGCGATCGTCAGCCGCAACCGGCGGCGCTACGGCGGCTACATCGTCCACATCGGGATCGCCGTCCTGCTGGTCGGGATCGCCGCCTCTTCCAGCTTCCAGACCAACCGCGACCTGCGGCTGGCGCCGGGCGAGAGCGCCGTCGTCGACGGCCGCACCGTCACCTACGAGCGGCCGACGGTGAACGTCGACGAGAACGCGATCGGGCTCGGCGCCGTGCTCGGGGTCGAGCAGGACGGCACGCGGATCGCGCTCGAGACCGAACGGCGCTACTTCCGCCCGAGCGGGGTGGAGGGGGGGACCCTGAGCAGCTTCTTCGACGGCGAGGCGACCAGCGAGGTCGGGCTCGACGCCGGCGCCGGCAGCGACCTCTGGACCGCCGTGCAGCCGAACATCACGGCGCTGCGCGCGCGTGTGCGCGCAGCCGACCGCGGCTTCAGCGCCTGCGTCTCCGGGGCGCCGGGGACGCCGGCGCAGTGCCGCGCCGTCTCACGCCTGATGCGCGCCGCCGCCGTCAATCCGAGCCTGCGCCCGGCGGCCCTGGCCCAGATCGAGGGCCTGCAGGCGGCGACCGCGGAGCGGCTGGCGCGCAGCTACCTCGACGACGACGCGACCGCCACCTTCCGGGTGATCGTCGATCCGCTCGTCACCTGGATCTGGATCGGCGGCCTGATCGCGCTCAGCGGCGGCCTGATCGCCGTCTGGCCGGCCCGCAGCGCCCGCCGTCAGCCGGTCGCCGAAACCGAGCTGGAGGCGCTGAAGGAGGCCAAGTACCGCGAGATCCGCGACGCCGAGCTCGACCACGCCGCGGGCAAGCTCTCCGATGAGGACTTCGCCCTGCTCGACGCCGAACTGCGCCGAGAGGCCGTCGAGATCCTCAAAGCTTGAGCAGCACCAGGGTGTTGACGACGAAGAGGACTCCGAAAAAGATCGTCGCGCGGTCGAGGTTGCGCTCGACCATCGAGCCGCCGCCGAACGAGCTGCCGCCGCCACCGATGCCGAAGGCGCCGGAGAGCCCGGCGTCTTTGCCCGAGTGCAGGAGGATCAGGAAGATCAGGACCCCGGCGATCAGCACCTGGATGACTGCGAGGAACGTGTACACGGGCGGGATGGTAGCGACCCGGCGCGTCGCGTGATGTCCTAGACAGAACAGAGGTTCGTGTTGCGTCAGTTGACAATATAGGCTACGGTGTCAACCGCACAGACAGTTGCTGGCTATCTGACAAGAAGGAGGCGCCCATGGAGGCTGCCGCACACGAGCATCACCATCACCACCACGCCGACGACGTCGACCTGAATCCGGCGGCCTGGTCGGACCCGAAGCGCTACGCCTGGCTGCTGGGGCTGATCGTGCCCTCGCTCCCCTTCCTCGCCTGGGGTTGGGTCGAGCTGACCGGCCTCGGCGCCTTCTGGTTCTTCGGCCCCGCGCTCGTCTTCGTGATCTTCCCCGTGCTCGACTTCCTCGTCGGCATGGACGCCGAGAACCCCCCCGACAGCGTGATCAAGTGGCTCGAACAGGACCGCTACTACCGCTGGTGCACGTACGTCTTCATCCCGGTCCAGTTCGCGGGGCTCGTCTTCGCCTGCTGGCTGTGGGCCTACGGTGGGCTCTCGACCGTCGACAGCATCGGGCTCGCGCTGACGATGGCGATGGTCAGTGGGATCGCGATCAACACCGCGCACGAGCTCGGCCACAAGCGCGCCGACCTGGAGAAGTGGCTGAGCAAGGTCGCCCTGGCCCAGAGCGGCTACGGCCACTTCTTCATCGAGCACAACCGCGGTCACCACGTCCGCGTCGCCACCCCCGAGGACCCGGCCAGCGCCCGCCTGGGGGAGAGCTTCTGGGCGTTCCTGCCGCGCACGGTCTCCGGCAGCCTCAGCTCCGCCTGGGGCCTGGAGAAGACGCGACTGCAGCGCGTCGGCCACTCGGCCTTCTCGATCCACAACGACATCGTCCAGGCCTGGGCGATGACCGTCGGCCTCTTCGCCCTGCTGACGATCGTCTTCGGCTGGGTCGTGCTGCCCTATCTGCTGCTGCAGGCGGTTCTCGGCTTCTCGCTGCTGGAGGTCGTCAACTACCTCGAGCACTACGGCCTGATGCGCCAGAAGAAGGACGACGGCCGCTACGAGCGCTGCCGCCCCGAGCACAGCTGGAACAGCAACAACGTCGCCTCCAACGTGCTGCTCTACCACCTGCAGCGCCACAGCGACCACCACGCCAACCCGACCCGTCGCTACCAGGCGCTGCGCCACGTCGATGAGGCGCCGCAGCTGCCGACCGGCTACGCGGGGATGATCGTGCTCGCCTGGTTCCCGCCGCTCTGGCGCCGAGTCATGGACCGCCGCCTGGTCGAGCACTACGAGGGCGACCTCGGCCTCGCCAACATCCAGCCGCGCAAGCGGCGCAAGCTGCTCGCCCGCTACGGGGGAGCGGGAGCGTGAGCGCCTTCCGCTGTCCCAGCTGCGGCTACGTCTACGACGAGGCGGCCGGCCACCCGCGCGAGGGCTTCCCGGCGGGGACGTCGTGGAGCGAGGTGCCCGACGAGTGGCACTGCCCCGACTGCGGCGTGCGCGACAAGGTCGACTTCGAGCCGGTCGCCGAGGGCGGGTGACCGCACCCGTTGAGACGATGGGGGGCGCCGTGGAGACGCGCACCCCCTATCCCCAGGCGGCCCGGCGGCTGCTGCGCGAGACGCTGCTCGCCGCCGGCCGCGACGAGGTCCAGCAGCGGCCCTGGTCGGAGATCACGATGGCCGACATCGCCGCTGCGGCCGGGGTCAGCCGCCAGACCCTCTACAAGGAGTTCGGCAGCCGCGACGAGTTCGCCCAGGCGCTGGTCATCCACGAGGGCGAGCGCTTCCTCGACGCGGTCGACGCCGCCGTGCGCGAGCACCTCGACGACCCGCGCGCCGCGGTCGGCGCGGCGCTGGAGACCTTCCTGCGCACGGCGGGGGACGATCCGCTGGTCCGCATCCTGCTCAGCGACGACGGCACCGCCGGCCTGCTGCCGTTCGTGACCACCCAGGGGATGCCGGTCGTGCAGTGGGCGACGGCGCGCCTGAGTGCGACGATCGAATCCGGCTGGCCGCAGGCGCCGTCGCCGAAGGCCCGCCTGCTGGCCGAGTCGCTCGTCCGCCTCGCGATCAGCCACATCACCGCCCCGGCAGGCGCCCCCGAGGCCACGGCCGCCCAGACCGGCGAGCTGCTCGGCCCCTTCATCGACGAGGCCCTGGGCCAGGCCTGATTTCGTTCCGGTGTGCTTTTCGGCCCCACAGGGGAGGAAAAGCACACCGGAAGGAGTCCAGGACCGATGTTTTCGGCCCATCTTGCTGGGTAGCCCGATGGTTCCGCCAACCAGAGGAGGAGCAAGCATGCTTGAACTCAGCAGCCAGGCAGAAGAGGCGATCCGCGGCATCCTCGCTTCCGAGGGCGTGCCCGACGGCGCTTCCTTCCGGATCAGCGCCCAGCAGTCGGCGGAGGCCGAGGGCGGGCTCGCTGTCTCGATCGTCGACGAGGCCCCGCCGGAGGACCAGGTCGTCGAGGGCGACGACGTCGAGGTCCGGCTCGAGCCGACCGCGGCCGAGATGCTCGACGACAAGCAGCTCGACGCCCAGGTCGCCAACGGCGAGGTCCAGTTCAGTCTCAACGCGCAGGCCGCCTGAGCCTGACGGCGGGCGGGCTCACCCGGTGGCTTCGAGCTGCCGGGTGAGGCCGAGCAGGTCCACCTGATTCCAGGCGGCGGCGATCAGGCCGCCCTCGAAACGGGCATATGCTCTCCCCGACATGGCCAAGTGGGGAGTCCTCGCCGTGCTGGCGGCCGCGCAGTTCCTGATGGTTCTCGACCAGGCCGTGATGAACGTCGCGATCTCGCAGCTGGTCGACGACTTCGACACGACGGTGACCACGATCCAGGCGGTGATCGCGCTCTACGCGCTGGTGATGGCGGGCCTGATGCTGACCGGCGGCAAGCTCGGCGACATCTTCGGCCGCCGCCGCGCCTTCGCGGTCGGCCTCGTGATCTACGGCGCCGGCTCGGCCCTGACCGCCGCCTCCTGGAGCGTGCCCAGCCTGGTGCTCGGCTGGTCGATCCTCGAGGGCATCGGCGCCGCGCTGGTCCTGCCGGCCCTCTTCGCCCTCGTCGCCGGCAACTACGGCGGCTCCGAGCGGGCGCTCGCCTACGGCGTGCTCGGCGGCGTCGCCGGCGCCGGGATCGCCGTCGGCCCGATCCTCGGCGGCTGGCTGACGACCGACTTCAGCTGGCGCTACGTCTTCGTCGGCGAGGTCATCGTCGCGCTCGGCATCCTCGCCGGCACGCGGGCGATCCGCGAGCCGCCGCGCGAGGGTGCGACGCCGCGGCTCGACTGGGTCGGCGGCGTGCTCTCGGCCTCGGGCCTGGCGCTGATCGTCTTTGGCGTCCTGCAGGCGAGCAACTGGGGCTGGCTCGAGCCGCGCGACTCGCCGCTTGAGCCGTTCGGCTTCTCCCTGACCCCGTTCGTCGTCGCCGCCGGGGTGCTGGTCCTGGCCGGCTTCAGCGCCTGGGAGCGACACCGCGAAGGCCGCGGGCTGCCGCCGCTCGTCCACCTCGGCCTGCTGCGCATCCGCGCCCTGCGCGGCGGCGTCGGCATGCTGCTCGCCCAGAACCTGATCCTGATGGGGATCTTCTTCACGATCCCGCTCTACCTGCAGATCGTCCAGGGCCTCGACGCGCTCGAGACCGGCGTGCAGATGCTGCCCGCCTCGGCCGGCCTCTTCTTCGCGGCGATCGTCGGCTCGGCGCTGGCAAGGCGCTTCCCGCCTCGCATCCTCGTTCGCGTCGGCCTCGCGGTCGTGCTGCTCGCGGTCGTGCTGCTGCTGGGCACGATCGAGCCGGATCTCGACAGCGGCGCCTTCTTCGTCGCCACCGGCGTGCTCGGCGTCGGCATGGGCCTGATCGTCTCCCAGCTCGGCAACGTCGTCCAGTCCGCGGTCGGCGACGAGGACCGCAGCGAGGCCGGGGGCCTGCAGACGACCGCCCAGCAGCTCGGCTCCTCGCTGGGCACGGCGTTGCTCGGCGCGATCGTGATCAGCGGCCTGATCGGCGCCTTCACCGCCAACGTCGCCGACGATCCCGCGATCTCCCGCGCCGTCAACGAACAGGTCGAGGTGCGGCTCAGCGCCGGCGGCAGCTTCGTCGCCTCCTCAGAGGTGCGGATCGCGGCGCAGGGGGAGGGGCTCGATTCCGGCACGGTCGACGCGCTGGTCGAGAACTACGAAGACGCGCAGCTGACCGCGCTGAAGACCGCCTTCCTCTTCGCCGGCTTCCTCGTCATCGCCGCCTTCTGGACCAGCAGGCGGCTGCCGACCCGGCGCTTCGACGAGCTATGAGCACGCCCGCCTGTGCTCGATACCTGATCAGGTATCATCTTGGGCATGAACTCTCCTGCCGCCCTGGTGCGTGAGATGCGGCTCTCGGCCGGCCTCTCGCAGCGCCGCCTGGCGCAGCTGGCCGGCACTTCGCAGCCGGCCGTGGCCCGCTACGAGCAGGGTCACGCGGCGCCTTCCTGGGAGACCCTCGAACGGGTGGCTGCCGCCTGCGGCAGGCAGCTGCGCATCAGCGCCGAGGCGGTGCCCGAGCAGCACGATCTCGAACT
>DASTVL010000088.1:0-16533 GCA_035759115.1 Solirubrobacterales bacterium
ACGTCTACGAGCTCGGCAAGTTCTTCCGCAACGAGGGCATGTCGCCGCAGCACAACCCCGAGTTCACGATGCTCGAGTGGTTCGTCAGCGGCGCCGACTACCACGGCGTGATGGACGTCGCCGAGGGGATCGTCGGCCACGTCGCCGAAAGCGTGCTGGGGACGACCAAGGTCGAGCGCGACGGCGAGACGATCGACCTCAAGCCGCCGTGGCCGCGGCTGCGCCTGCAGGATCTGCTGAAGGAAGAGACCGGGGTCGACATCACCGAGGCGAGCCGCGACGAGCTGGCCGAGATCGCCGGCGACGACGCCGAGCCCGACGATGACTGGGCGGCGCTGGTCGACACGCTGCAGGGCAAGCTGGTCGAGCCGAAGCTGATCCAGCCGACCTTCATCGTCGACCTGCCGCTGGCGATCTGGCCGCTGGTCAAGCCGGTGCCCGAGCATCCGGAGCTGCTGGCGGCGGCCTTCGACGGGATCGTCGCCGGGATGGAGATCACCGGCGGCGGCACCGACGTCAACGACCCGATCGAACAGCGCCGCCACTTCGTCGAACAGCGCGAACGGCAGGAAACCGGGGCGGAGCCGACGCCGCACGAGCACGACGAGGAGTTCGTGCGGGCGCTCGAATACGGGATGCTGACGGCGAGCGGATCCGGCCTCGGCGTCGACCGCCTGATGATGATCCTCAGCGGCGCCCAGACGCTGCGCGACGTGATCCTCTTCCCCTCGATGCGCGAGGCGCCGGGGGAGGGGCAGGGCGAGGGCGCTTAGCTCTCGATCTGGACGATCCGCTCCGGCTCGTGTTCGACCTGGAGCGTCGTGTGGTGGATGTCGAACTCGCGCTCGATCAGCTCGGCCAGCTCGAGCCGGGCGCGGTGGCAGTCGGCGTCCTTGCTGACGGTGACGTGGGCGGAGAGGGCGGGGAAGCCGGAGGTGACCTCCCAGACGTGCAGATCGTGGACCTCGACCACGCCGGGCTGTTCGGCCATCGTGCGGCCGATCAGGTCGGGGTCGATCCCCTTCGGCGAGGCCTCGAGGAAGATCCGGCCGGAGTCGCGCAGCAGGCCGTAGGCGGAGCGCAGCATCAGTGCCGCGACCATCAGCGAGGCGAGCGCGTCGGCCTGGTCGAAGCCGGTGGTGAGGATGACGGCGGCGGCGACGGCGGTGCCGATGAAGGCGTAGAGGTCGGTGAGGATGTGCTGGAAGCTGCCCTCGACGTTGAGACTCTGGCGGTTGGCGCTGGCGAGCACGGCGGTGGCGGCGAGGTTGACGACGATCCCGGCGAGGGCGACGAAGAGGACGAGGGCGCCGTCGACGCCGGGCGGGTCGAAGAGGCGGCGCACGCCCTCGATCAGGATGATCGTCGCCAGCACCAGCAGGGTGACGCCGTTGATCTGGGCGGAGAGGATCTCAGCCCGTTTGAGGCCGAAGGTCATGTGCCCGCGGGCGGGGCGCTTGCTGAGCCGCAGCGCGATCAGCGAGAGCGCGATGGCGGCGGCGTCGGTGAGCATGTGGGCGGCGTCGGAGAGCAGCGCCAGCGAGTTGGCGAGGATCCCGGCGACGACCTCGGCCGCCATGAAGCCGAGGATCAGCGCCAGCGCGATGAGCAGCTTGCCGCGGTCGGCGTCGGCGCTGACGCCGTGGCTGTGGCCCTCGTGCGAGTGGCTCATCAGAAGATCGAGCGTAGAGCGCCGCCGTCGAGCGGGATCACCGTGCCGGTCAGGTAGGCGGCGCGCTCGGAGCAGAGAAAGGCGACGAGGTCGCCGTACTCCTCGGGCTGTCCCAGGCGGCCGGCGGGCACGTCCTCGCGGGCGCCCGCTTCGGCGCCGGCGAGCGAGCCGGAGGAGTCGGCGAGGCGTTCGGTGGCGAAGAGGCCGGTGGCGACGGTGTTGACCGTGATCCCGTCGCCGGCGACGTCGGTGGCGAGCGTCTTGAGGAAGCCGACCGCGGCCATGCGGTTGGCGTTGGAGAGGTTGAGGGCGGGGATCGGCTCGCGGGTCGAGCTCGAGCCGACGTTGACGATCCGGCCCCAGCCGCGCTCGCGCATGCCGGGGACGACGGCGCCGGCGAGCACCCGCGGCGCGAGCACGAGCGAGCGGTAGGCCGTGTTCCACTCGTCGAGGTCCTGGTCGAGCGCGCCGCCGAAGGGCGGCCCGCCGCTGTTGAGCACGAGCACCTCGACCGGCCCGAGCGCCGCCTCGACCTCGCCCGGCAGCTCGGCCAGGCGGTCGAGGTCGTCGGTGTCGGCGACGAAGGGGACGACCTCGGCCGAGCCGCCCAGCGGGCCCGCGGTCGCGGCGATCTCCTCGGCCGCCGCCTCGATCCGCTCGCGGGTGCGGCTGGCGATCGCGACCCGGGCGCCTTCGCGCGCGAGCACGGTCGCGATCCCGCGCCCGATCCCGCGGCTGGCCGCCATCACCAGGGCGACGCGCCCCTCGAGCCCTAGCTCCACGGCGGACGACAATGCTCGAACGAGTTCACGCCGATAAAGTTATCGGGCAGGGCGCCCGTAGCTCAGTGGTCAACGGTCCCTTCACGGGGACCAAAGAGCGTCGGTCTTTCAAGCCGAAGGTCGCGAGTTCGATTCTCGTCGGGCGCATGGAGAGAGAGCAGCGGCTGAACGGCGCTGCCCACAGCACTTGCCCTCGTGCTGAAGCCTTAAGTACGAGTTATTGTCCTTCTTAGCTCCTTAAACAGGACTTCTTGCACGAAGGACGGTTATGGCGAGCGCTAAACACGAGTTCTTGAACGAGCCTGAGGTATTTCGGCCGACCGATTTCGGCGCCGCAAGCCGTGCTGCGCGGCGGGGCGATCTACGGCGCCTAGCCCGCGGCCTCTACACCTGGAACCTCGACGAGCCGGCCGAGCAGCTGCTGCGGCGTCGCTGGATCGATGTCGCCGCGCTCTACTTCCCTGGTGCGGTGCTGGTCGATCGCTCCGCCGTCGAAGCGCGGCCGGCTGCCGACGGATCGGTGTTCCTCGACTCGGGTCCGAAGCCCACCCACCCGAGCAGCGTGCGGCTGCCCGGACTTACCCTCAAGCCGCGCTCGGGCCCCGGGCGGGTTGATGGCGACATGCAGTTCGGCCCGCTCTGGCGCAGCGGCGAGGCCCGCACCGCCCTCGACAACGTGCGTCCCTCGCGCGCCCGCGGGGGCGTGGCCAGGACGCTCGGGATCGCCGAGCTGGAGGAGTGGCTGGAGCGAATCGCGCGAAACCGCGGCGAGGCGGATCTGCAGAGGATCAGGGACGAGGCCCGTGACCTGGCGCCGTCGCTGTCGGCCGAGGCGCAGCAGCGCCTGCTCGATGAGCTGACCGCAGCGCTGCTCGGAACCGGCGACGCCGGCCTGAAGACGGAGCTCGGCAGGGCCCGAGGCCGGAGGCAGCCGTTCGACGCCGCCCGGGTGGGGCTCTTCGAGACCCTACGCGGCGCTCTGGCGGCGCATGTCGCCCCCGCACGTCCCGCCTCCGCAGATCCCGAGCGGGCCTTCGCCTTCTTCGAGGCCTACTTCTCCAACTTCATCGAGGGCACCGAGTTCGAGTTGGGAGAGGCCGAGGAGATTGTCTTCTCCGGCGTCGTGCCCGAGGACCGGCCCGAGGACGCACACGACATCCTCGGAACCTTCGGCGTCGTCACCGACCCGCAGCTGCGTAGCCGGACTCCCGCAGACGGCGACGACTTCGCGGAGCTGTTGCGGCTCCTGAACCGCCGCATCCTCGAGCAACGTCCCGACAAGGCTCCGGGGGAGTGGAAGCAGCGGGCCAACCGTGCCGGGGGACCGAGCTTCGTCGCCCCCGATCTCGTCCTCGGCACGCTGGCCGAGGCCTGGAGTTTCTACGAGACCCTCTCGCTGGGCTTCCCGCGCGCCGTGTTCGCGATGTTCGCGGTAAGCGAGATCCATCCATTCGCCGACGGCAACGGCCGCGTCTGCCGCGCCCTGCTCAATGCCGAGCTGAGCGCCGCCGGCCAGTGCCGGATCCTCATCCCCCTCTGTTTCCGCGCCGACTACCTAGGCGCCCTCCGCGCCATGAGCCGTCAATCCAACCCCGACCCCCTGATCCGCATGGCCGAACGCGCCCAACGCTGGGCCTCCCTGGTCGACTGGTCAACCCTCCCCCGCGCCACCACCCAGCTGGAAGCCTCAAACGCCCTTGTCCCCCCAGACGAGGCGGAGGAAAAGAACCTGCTCCTGCGCGACCCCGCCTGACCGCCTTCGACCGCTTCAAGGGCGTCCGCATCCGCGCCGGCGGCCAAGAAGCAAGGAGCCGCCCGATCCGCGTCTTCAGCTTCGAGGCTATGGCACCTCTTCGCCAAGGGGGCAGGACGCTACGAGGCGATGGTCCGCGTCTTCACCGGCACCGGCATGAGGCTCGGCGAGGTTCTGCCCCTTCGCCGCGAGGACTTCGACGGCGAGACCCTCCAAGTCCGCGGCACCGCTCACGAGGGCAGGATCCTCGAGGGAACGAAGACCGACCACGGCGAGCCCGACGCCGGTCGCGTCGTTCCGGTCCCGGCGACCCTGACCTGGATGCTCGAAGCCCAAATCAACCTCAACGGTCCCGAGTGCCAACTCCTCTTCCCAACCCCTCGCGGCCACCTGTGGCGCGAGCGCACCTTCTACCGGGACCTCTGGAAGCCGGCCCAGGAAGCCTCCGGCCTAGACATCCGCCCCCACGAGTGCCGCCATAGCTACGTCACTCACCTCCGCGCCGCCGGTGTCAACGACGCCGACCTAGCCGAGATTGCTGGGCACCGCGTAGAGACCATGCTTGCGCGCTATACGCATTCGGTTGGCGCCAGCTCCGAAGCCATCCGAATTGCAATCGGATGACCAGCCGGCCTTTGGGTATGCATGCGTCCTCTTCATATGTTGGGATATACGCCTTCAACCGGTTAAAGGCTGGGAAGCGGGGCGGCGCATGCCATCAGAAATTGTCGATATCCAGATCTCCGATCTTCTTCTCGATGTGGGGAATCCAAGATATGGGGAAGTTGCCCGCAACCAGCAGGCAGCGGCAACTGCCCTCGCAGAAAAGCATTCCAGCCACATTCTCAAGTTGGCGGAAGACATCGTTGAAAACGGCCTTGACCCGACGACGCTCCCGGCCGTCGTGGCAACCTCCGATAAACGAAAAAAGAGGTACCGCCTTCTGGAGGGAAATCGGCGTCTTTTGGCGATAAAGACTCTTGAGACTCCCACTCTGATTTCTGCGGTTCTAAGTCCCAACGCCTCGAAACGCCTTACTAGCTTGTCCAAGCGGTACGCGAAAAAGCCCTTGTCTTCGATGAAATGCGTTCTTTTCTCTTCGGAGAAGGAGGCCGAACGGTGGGTCTGGCTCCGGCATACCGGCGAGAACGAAGGCGCTGGCCTAGTCACGTGGGGGGCCAAAGAGAAAGAACGTTACAAAGCCCGACACACCGGAAAGTTGAAGCCAACGGGCCAGGTGATCGAGTTCGTGGAAAAGTACGGCAACCTAAGCTCGAAAGCGCAAGCGTCGAATCAGAGGATCACCACGAATGTCGAGCGGTTGATCGAAACGACGTACGTGAAGGAAAAGCTCGGCTTCGACGTGATAGACGGAGAAGTTGTCTCTTGGTACCCCCGGGACGAGGTTATTAAAGGCCTGACTCGAATTGTCGAGGACCTTCTTACGAGGAAGAAGAGCGTCAAAGACCTCTATTACGCTGACCAGCGAAAACGGTATGTGGACGCCTTGTCAAGGCGATACATGCCAAAGAAATCGACGATGCTGGATCAGCCGGTCATGCTGAGCGACCTGACGGCGGGGAAGAAAAAACCGAGAAAAGTCCCGGCCACCCCGAAACCGAAACCGAAAGCTAAACCGCGCACGACGGTGGCTAAGGATGGCTTAGAAGTTTCAACTCCTCGCATCAATGATGTCTACAACGAGCTGCTGAACCTTAACGCAGAAAGCTACACCAACGCATGCGCTGTCTTGCTTCGAGTGTTCGTCGAGTTGAGCGTTGATCACCTTTTGGAAGAGAAGAAGGTGATGTCGGAACAAAAGATCGCTAAAGAGCCGTTGAAGGTCCGCATGAAGGCCGCGGGAAAGTATCTCAAGGGGAATGGCGACATCTCGAATACTCTGTTGAAGGCGGTCAATGCGATGGCTGACAGTCAGTCCGTTCTCGCACCGGGTCTGATTAGCTTCAATCAGTACGTTCACAACAAGTACACGTTTCCGAAGCCATCTGAACTCTATGCGTCTTGGGACGAGTTGGCGCCGTTTCTTGAGAAGATATGGCCTTAGAGCGTCCGGCTCACCAGTTGTACCCATCGCCTCTTCGCTACCCCGGCGGCAAGGGAAAAGTGGCCAACTTCTTCAAGCTTCTCTTTCTGGAGAATGATCTAGTCGGCTCTGAATATGTTGAGCCGTATGCGGGCGGCGCGAGCGTGGCTCTGTCCTTGCTGTTTGAGGAGTATGCGAGTCACATTCACATTAACGACCTAGACCGAAGCGTCTATGTCTTTTGGAAAGTCGTGCTAGAGCGGCCCGACGAGTTGTGTCAACGAATCGACTCCGTCCGTCCAGGGGTAAGAGAATGGGAACGACAGCGTAGGGTTCAGCAGGACACGGATGCCGATGAGTTGGACCTGGCCTTCTCAACCTTTTTCTTAAACCGCACGAACCGGTCAGGGATCATTGGAGGCGGAATTATCGGCGGCCGTGACCAGCGAGGCAAGTGGAAGATCGACGCTCGGTGGCGCCCGGGCGATTCCATTGCTCGGATCGAAAAGATCGCCCGGTTCGCAAGCCGGATCACCCTAACGGGGATGGACACTGCTGAGTACCTCGAAAGCGTATTGCCCACCTTAGATTCAGCGTTTCTTTACCTCGATCCGCCCTACTACGGTAAAGGTAAGGGTCTTTATCGTAGCTTCTACGAGCATAACGATCACCAAAGGATTGCTGCCCTTGTGAAGCAACTCCAATGTCCGTGGGTAGTGTCATACGATGCAGAGCCAAAAATTGAAGCCCTCTACGTGGACCTAACCAAGCTTGACTATGATTTGAGATATACCGCGCGGGAAAGTGCAGACGGTAGCGAGGTGATGTTTTTCAGTTCCGGCTTACATGTTCCCGAAGTCGCGCCACCGCCAGCGATTACTTGGAAGCTCCTGAACGAAGCTCGGGCGGCCGCCTAGATCGAGCCCGTCAGCCGATCTTTTCTGCCAGCTCGACGATGATTCCCTCGGGGCCGCGGACGTAGCAGAGCCGATAGCTGTTGTCGTATTGCACGAGCTCACCGACGAGTTTGGTGCCGCGGGCTTGTAGGTCGGCGACTACGGCGTCGATGTCCTCGACGAGGAAGGAGAGATGGCGGAGGCCTGGAGTGTTCGAGGGCGCCTGCGGATCGCCGCCCTGGATCGGCGGCGAGTGGAACTTCACCAACTCGATTTCTACGTCGCCGTCCGGGGTTTGCAGCATCGCTAACTCAGCCTTGGTCCCTTCGAGGGCGATGATGCGGTCTACCAAATCACCCTCGACCTGGCCCGTACCTCCCGACTCTAGCCCCAACTCTACGAAGAACTCGATTGCGGTCGCTAGGTCGTCGACCACGATCCCGACGTGTTCCATCTTTTTGATTGCCATTTGCTCGATGGTAGGGAGCCAGCGACATGGCGGTCGCATTCCGGTCACATCGCCGCCACGATCCCGCTGCCCGCGCGGAAGACCACCCTCCTTTCAACCCTCGGAACCGGCCTTGCTGAGGATTTGGTCGCGGCTGCGTGAACAATTAGGGTCTGTCTTGTGGGAGCGCTCGCACAGGAAGACCGGCCCAGGCTGGAACACGAGCAGTACTCACTGAAAGAAGCCCAGGTCACTTGGGGCGGCACCCTGGGGGTTTTGTCGGCTGCTGGCATGGCCTTCGGCCCACAGACCGCGGCGCTTCCCTTTGCCGTGGGCTCGATCTGTGTAGCGGTCCTGAAGCGCAAGGAAATAGCCGTCGAGAGGGCACTAAACGATCCCCCTCGGTCCGATTGGGAGACTGCGACTCGCGCCCATAGACGACGGTACGTCTCCGGTGCCCTCGGAGATGATCGGCTCGCCATTGCCACGGATCAGGCGGCGATCGCGACGCTGCGGGCGACTGCCTACCTCGAGGCTTCGGTCCGCGCCGACGAGCGGGCACAGGGAGCTCGTTTGGCTGGACGCAACGACTTCGTCGCCCAGCAGCTTGAGCGGGCGAGCAACCTCTTCGAGCTGGCGATGAGCTGGTCGGGTGAGATGGCGGTCTCGCTGAACGCCCTCGCGCTCTCGTGGGCGGCATACGCCGCCGATTCGGGGCTCGATGACCGTCCCTTACCTGCAACGATCGCCGAAGTTGCGCTTCCATCCGCGGGGCATGAAGCCTTCAGTCGTACGCGACTAGTAACCGCCGATCTAAAGCTTGAGATCGGACGCCCGGAGGATGTTCGGCTTGTCGTCGACCGGCCGGGTCGAAATACCGTCGGAGACGTTGCCATCGAGTCCGCAGTGAGCACGCGGGAGCTTTCCCGGTCCGCCGGCGAAGTTGCGATGGGCAGGCGTGCTCTCCCGAGGCGGACCGCAGCAGAGCCAGAGCTGCTTTCGCCAGCCTCCACGAGGCTGCTGCTCGAAGCCGATGACCGAGCAGAAGCGAGGCGACACTTGGTCCAAGCCGCCGAAGACGGATCCTCCGATGCGATGTTCAATCTCGGGGCGCTGGCTCGCGAGGGCGGGGACCGGGCGGAGGCCCGGGCCTGGTTCGACCGGGCCGCCACCGCCACCGCGCCGGTGTCGCCGCCGCAGTATCGGCTCGAAGTCAAGCGGGCCGACGACAGCGAGCAGCGTTCGCTGTCCTTGCCAAAGCAGATTGAGTCTTCAAGGGTCGCAGGGAAGCTTAGCCCGAGACTTGATGCGAACCGAGTCTCTGAGTACTGGCTCGCGCTAAGCGAGAACGGGCGCAAAGTGTTCGGGGCTGCCTCGACGATCGAGCGGGAGCGTGGACCCGGGTACACGTTCGACGACATCGGCGAAGTCCTCGATCTGCCGTACGAGAGCGTCAAAAGCATGCACCGCTCGACGGGACGTACCGCTAGAAGGTGGCGGTTGAACACCGGCACCGAGGAGCCGATAAGGCTCGAACCCGAAGACTATGGCTGGGACGACTCCCGGGAAGGGAATCGAACTACCTATCGGCTGCCAGTCGGCGTAGCGGATGTGGTTCACGAGCTTCGGCAAGGAAGCCGGTGAGCCACGCATTGGTTGTGCCCTCCGCCCAGCCATAAGTTCCTGGCGGGAGTCATAGCTAACGGTTGCATCTTGGTCACATCGCCGTCGCGTTCCCTTTCCCCACGCGGAGGACCCTCCTCCTTTCAAGCCGGAGTCGCGAGTTCGATTCTCGTCGGGCGCATTCCAGGTTCGAGGCCGCGCTTATTACAGATAATGCTTTAGGATGTACAATCCTAACAAGTGCCCTGTAATGACTACTGCTTCGAGAAAGAACCCGTATCGGCCTGGCGTGGGAGTCCGCCCGCTGTATCTCGCTGGTCGTGCTCCGTCGCTTGGCCGCTTCTCGGCGATGCTGCGGGCGGCGCCCGAGCAGCAGGCGTGCATGCGCGTCACGGGTTTGCGAGGGGTCGGCAAGACGGTGCTTCTAGGAGCATTCGCCGAGCGAGCCGAGGAGGCGAACTGGCAGCCGGCCGAATTCGAGTTCCAGCCCTCGCACAACACGGACGAGGCGCTTCAGGGCGCCCTCGGCGGGCTGCTCCGGCAGACGCGGGAGCGGCTCTCCCGCTTCGAGCGCATTCGCACGGCGGCCGGACGTGCCCTGCGGGCAGGCAAGCTCTCGATCACCTGGGAGGAGGTCTCGCTGTCCATCGCTCCAGGCTCTGAGCGAGAGAGCGACCTCGCCAAGGAACTCTTCGCCAGCGTGGAGATGGCGGTGGCCAAGGGCCGCGAAGGGATCGTCCTGCTTTTGGATGAGGCGCAGCTGATCCGGGACGAGCGTGACCGTCATGGCGACCACCCGCTGTCTCTCCTGATCGCGCCCATCGTCGCGCTCCAGCGGCAGGAGCTGCCGCTGGCACTGGTGGTCTGCGGGCTGCCCACGCTGGCGGGAAATCTGCAGCAGGCTCGTTCCTATAGCGAGCGCCTCTTTCGTGGCGAGGAAGTCGATTCGCTTCCTCCGGAGGAGGCGGTCGCCGCCTTCAGCCGGCCACTCGAGGCAACCGGGCGCACGGCGGACGATGCGGTTGCGGAGGCCGTGGCCCGCGAGGTGGAGGGCTACCCCTACTTCATTCAGCTATGGGGATCGGAGTTGTGGGACACCGCCGAAGTCGCCGGCGTTGACCGCGTCACGAGCGACTTGCTCGACGCGGCGCGGCCTGAGATCTACAGGCGCTTGGACACCGATTTCTACGAGCCCCGTATCTCAACCCTGACCCCGGCTGAACAGGACGTGCTGCTCGCCTCCGCCGAGTGCACGTATCCACCGCTGCGCGCGTCCGATCTCGCCAAGGTTTCCGACAAGGCTCCGGGCAACGTCAACGTTCTGCTCGGCAGGCTCGTCGAGGCTGGCGCTCTGTATCGGGTTCGCAAGGGTGAGTATCGCTACACGGCCCCCAAGTTCCGCGACTTTCTGCTCCGCCGCAGCGCCTGAGCCCGGCAGCTTCCGAGGAGATGCACCGCTTCGCAGAAGCCGCAGGTCGCCACGAGGCGACGAGCCGTGTCTTCGTCGTCGATACCTTTCTAATCGGTCGTGCGGTGCTACTTGAGTTGGCCGACGGGCCGCGGCAGGTACGCGCACGCCACGGCGAAGATCGCTACGGCTGCGAGGGCGCCGAGCCAGTGCAGGCCGAGCAGGACGAAGAGCAGGCTGGGGATGCCGGCCAGGATCGCTCGGAGGAGGACGGGGGGCTCGGGGAGGCCGACTATGCGGGCGGTGAGCCAGGCGCAGGCGAGCCAGGCGAGGGGGCCGGTGAGCCAGCCCCAGGTCTTGAAGAAGCTGTGGGGGAGGAGCAGGCCGAGCAGGAGGGAGAGCAGGGCCACGGCGACGATCTGCACCAGGGCCACGCGCCAGAGGATCGCCGTGTCCACGGCGCGATTCTCGCAGACGCCGGAGGCTATATCGCCTCAGGATGCGGCCCCCACGGCCGGCAGGACGTCGCGCACCGTTGCGAGGATGGCGGTGGCGATCAGGGCGTGGGTCTGGGGGCGGGTGGCCTTGCCGGCGAGCCAGTCGATCACGGCGCGCTCGATCATGCCGAGGGTGGCGCGCATGGCGAACAGGGCGGGCTGGGGGATCTCGGTGCTGCCGAGGTGATTGGCGAGGACGCGGGCGGCGAGGCGGTCGCGGAGCTCGTCCTGGAGGGCCTCGAGCTCGGGGTCGCCGCCGATCGGGCCGCTGCGGGCGAAGGCGAGGAAGGTCTCGCGGGACGCTTCGACGGCGTCCAGCCAGGCGGCGGTGTTGGCCTCGACCATCGCCTCCGGGCCGAGGTCGGTCAGGTCGGTGCGCACCGTGGTGGGGAAGCGCTCGACGATCGCGCGCGCCACGGCGAGGAAGAGACCGCGCTTGTCGCCAAAGTAATGGTTGATCAGGGCACGGCTGGCGCCGGCCTCGCGGGCGATCTCGTCGACGTGGACCTCGTCGTAGGGGCGGCCTGAGAAAACGCGCGCCGCGGCCTGGAGGATCTCCTTCCTGCGCTCGTCGGGGTTCAGACGCCGTCTCATCACCGGATTTTCTCAGGCGCTGCGAAGTCGGCTGATAGCTTATTGGCGCACGTCAATAACTTCAATCCCGGAGGAGAAAGCCTTGCTCGCACGCCGCGCCCGGGCCGTCGCCACGCTGGTGGCCGGCCTTGCTCTGATCGCCGTCCTCGCACCGTCCGTGGCCTCGGCCGCCAAGCAGCGCACGCTGCGCGGCAGCGTGCCCACCGCAGGGATGAACGTCGCCCTGTTCGCCGCCCAGCCGGGCGGCTCGCAGCCGGCCCTCCTCGGCCGCACCCGCAGCCGGCGCGGCGGCGCCTTCGCGCTGCGCTACCGGCCCGCCGCCAGGCGCGCTGTCAAGTACCTGCTCGCCACCCGCCCGGGGGGCGGCGCGGAAGCGGGCTTCCCGGTGCCCGGCAGTTCCTACCGGCTCGCCACGGCGCTCGGCGCCGGTCCGGTGCCGCCGCGTGCCACCGCCAACGAGCGCACCACGGTCGCGACGGCCTACGCGATGGCGCAGTTCCTCGACGGCGGCCGCGTCGCCGGCAAGAACCCGGGGCTGCGTAACGCGGCAGCGATGACCCGCAACCTCGTCATCGCCCGCAGCGGCCGGCTCAGCCCCGTCCTCAAGACCTTCCCCAACGGCAACTCGACCACGACCCTGCGCACCGTCGGCTCGCTCGCCAACCTGCTCGGCGCCTGCCGGGCGCAGAGCCGCCGCTGCGCCAACCTGCTGCGGCTCGCGTCCGTCCCCGGCGCCGGGCCCTCCGGCGACACGCTCGAGGCCGCCGTGGCGCTCGCCCGCTACCCGTGGCACAACACGGGCGCCCTGCTCGGGCTCGCGCAGCGCGCGCGCAACCTCTTCCCGCCCTCGCTGCCGGCCCGCCGCAAGCTCGACGCCTGGACCCTCGCCCTGCGCTTCGAAGGCAGCCCGCGCGCGATGAACGGCCCCGGCAACTTCGCGATCGACCGCCAGGGCAGCATCTGGGTCGGCAACAACTACGCCTACAGCCGCGACCGCAGCAAGCCCGTCTGCTTCGGCCGCGAGCTGATCCGCTTCACGCCGACCGGCCGCACCTACCCCGGCTCGCCATACAGGAGCGGCGGCGCCAGCGGGGTCGGCTTCGGGATCACGATCGACAAGCGCGACCACGTCTGGATCGGCAACTTCGGCTTCGCCGGCCTCGGCTGCGACGAGCAGCCGCCGCACAACAGCGTCTCCGAGTACGAGCCGGACGGCACCGCGCTCTCGCCGGACCTGAGGCGGACCGGCACGACGGAAAACGAAGCCGGAGAAGTGTTCAAGACCTACAAGGGGGGCTGGGAAGTGGGCGACATCTTCTGGCCGCAGGCGACCGTCGCCGACGTCCACAACGACATCTGGGTCGCCAACTGCGGCAACGAGAGCGTCACCCGCATCCCCAACGGCGAGCCGGAGAACGCGATCAACTATCCGAGGGATCACTTCCGGCGCCCCGGATTCGACTTCTACCGGCCCTTCGGGATCGCCACCGACGCCGCCGGCAACGCCTACGTAGGCGGCAACGGCAGCGCCAACGTGGTCAAGCTCGGCCGCCACGGCGAAGTGCTCGACCGCATCCAGGGCGGCGGTCTGCACCGGCCGATGGGCCTCGCCACCGACAGCCGCGGCAACGTCTGGGTCTCCAACTCGACCTGGGTCGTCGCCCCCTGCGAGGGTCGCTTCCACCCCGAGCGCGGCCCGCGCAAAGGGGGCAGCATGACCCTGATCGGGAGCAACGGCAACGTCACGAAAGCGAGCCCCTACCGCAACGGGGGGATCAAAAACGCCTGGGGGGTTGCGATCGACGGCAAGGACAACGTCTGGGTCGGCAACTTCGGCGGCCGCCGGCTCTCGGCGCTCTGCGGCGCCCGGCCGCGCAACTGCCCGGCCGGCAAGCGCCAGGTCGGCGCCTCGATCTCGCCGCCCGGGACCGGCTACGGCTTCAACGGCCTGACCCGCACCACCGGCGTCGCGGTCGACCCCTCGGGCAACGTCTGGCTGACCAACAACTGGAAGAACGCGCCGATCCAGACCAACCCTGGCGGCTACCAGATCGTCGCCTACCTCGGCGTCGCCGCGCCGGTCAAGACGCCGCTGATCGGCGTCCCGGAGCAACCGTAGGCAGCCGCTCAGCCCAGCGGCCGGTACTCGCCGCCGTGGAAGACGAGCGGGTCGCCCTCGCTCGTCTCCAGGGCGGTGACCTCGCCGGTGACGATCACGTGGTCGCCGCCGGCGAGGATGTCGCGCAGGTCGCAGGCGATGAAGGCGAGGGCGTCGTCGACCATCGGGACACCGTCGCGGTCGGACCAGGGGACGCCCTCCCACTTCTCGGCCGGCGGGGCCTTGGTGGCGAAGGCGCGGGCGATCGGCTCCTGGCCGGCGTGGAGGACGCTGATCCCGAAGCGGTTGGCGGCCTGCACGGCCAGCAGGGTGCGTGAGCCGCGGTCGAGGCAGGCCAGCATCAGCATCGGCTCGATCGAGAGCGAGCTGACCGCGTTGGCCGTGGCGCCGGCCGGTCCGCCGGGCCCGGAGGCGGCGACGACGGTGACGCCGGTGGGCAGCATCCCGATCGCGGCGCGGAAGCCGGCGGGGTCTGGCCTGGAGCGGGCGTCGGACATCTCGGCTGGACAATATGATGCGCGCCGCGTGCGACCTGCACTTGCCATAGCGGCGGCCCTGGTGGCCGCGCTCGCCCTCGCCGCCTGCGGATTCGGCGAGGAGGGCATCGAGGTTTCCCAGAACAGCCCCGACCGCGAGGGGGCGGAGCTGTTCGCGACCCACTGCAGCGGCTGCCACACGCTGAGCGCTGCGGGCACGCAGGGAAGCGGGAACCGCAGCGCCCGCACGCAGGGTCCGAACCTCGACCAGCGAACCGAGACCTACGACGATGCCCTCTTCGCGATCCAGAACGGCGGTTTCTCCGGGGCGATCATGCCGCAGAACATCGTCGTCGGCGACGAGGCCGAGGCGCTGGCCCGCTTCGTCGCCGAGTACGCCGGCAGCGAAGCCGGCGAACCGCCCCGCCCCGGCGACGACTCCTCACCCTAAGCGGGAAGCCCGATGCTCGACCTGAAGCTGATCCGCTCCGACGCCGAGCGGGTCAAGCGGGCGCTCGCGCGCCGCGGCGCCGCCGAGCAGGTCGACGCGCTGCTCGCGCTCGACACCCGCCGCCGCGAGCTGCTGCCCGAGATCGAGGGCGCCCAGGCGGAGCGCAAGACGCTCTCCAAGCAGATCGGCGAGGCCAAACAGCGCGGCGAGGACGCGGCCGGGCCGATCGAGCAGGTGGCCGAGCTGAAGCGGCGGATCGAGACCGGCAAGGAGGAGCTGGAGAAGGTCGAGGCCGAGCTCGAGGCCCTCGCCGCGGCGCTGCCCAACCTGCCCGACCCCGACGCCCCCGACGGGATGACCGAGGAGGACGCGGTCGTCGTGCGCGAAGTCGGCGAGCGGCCGAGCTTCGCCTTCGAGCCGCGCGACCACCTCGAGCTCGGCACCGAGCTGGGCCTGATCGACATGGAGTCCGCGGCGCAGCTCTCGGGCTCGCGCTTCGCCTACCTCAAGGGCGACCTGGTCCTGCTCGAGCTGGCGCTGGTCCGCTTCGCGCTCGACCTCGTCCGCGGCGAGGGCCACGAGCCGGTCGTGCCGCCGGTGCTGGTCCGCGAGCAGGCTCTCTACGGCACCGGCTTCCTGCCCGGCGACCGCGACCAGATCTACGAGATCGAGAAGGACGAGCTCTTCCTCGTCGGCACCTCCGAGGTCGCGCTCGCCGGCCTGCACGCCGACGAGATCCTCGACGGCGGCCGGCTGCCGCTGCGCTACGCTGGCTTCTCGCCCTGCTTCCGCCGCGAGGCCGGCGCCGCCGGCCGCGACACGCGCGGCATCTTCCGCGTCCACCAGTTCGACAAGGTCGAGATGTTCTCGTTCGTCGAGCCCGCCGAGTCGGCCGCCGAGCACGAGCGGCTGCTGGCGATCGAGGAGCGCATCCTCACCGCGCTGGAGATCCCCTACCGCGTGGTCAACGTCGCCGCCGGCGACCTCGGCGCCCCGGCGGCGAAGAAGTACGACTGCGAGGCGTGGATCCCGAGCCAGGAGCGCTATCGCGAGCTGACCTCCTGCTCGAACACGACCGACTTCCAGGCGCGTCGCCTCAATTGTAGGTATCGACCTGCCGATAACGAAGCTGCCCAGGTGGTCCACACCCTGAACGGGACGGCCGTGGCCGTCGGACGCACGATGATCGCCCTGATCGAGAACAGACAAGAGGAAGACGGCGGGTTTACGCTACCCAATATTCTGTACGAGTATGGGTGCCCTGAAAGGATCGGCCCAGCATGAGCGCGGCGGTCGGCGGCGCTAAGCGGGTCGTCCTCTGCGACGACCACGAGATCGTCCGCGACGCGATCAAAGCGCGCATGGCCAACTCGACCGCGCTTCAGATCGTCGGCGAGGCCGGCAATGGCCGCGACGTCGTCAACGTGGTCAAGGAGCTCGAACCCGACGTCCTGATCATCGACGTCGAGTTGCCCAAGATGGACGGGATCGAGGCGACCAAGGCGGTGCTCAAGGTGAGGCCGCGGACCAAGGTGATCATCTTCACCGCCCACGCCCAGCCCGACCTGCTGGCGCTCGCGCTGCGTGCCGGCGCCTCCGGGTACGTGCTGAAGTCGGCGCCGGCGGAGGACATTGCCCGCGCGGTCAAGGCTGTGACCGGCGGCGGCACCTGTCTCGGCGGCGACTTCTCGGGTGGTAAGCCGTCGGAGGTCGAGAAGCTGCTCCAGCTCTCGCCGCGCGAGCGGCAGATCCTCGAGTTGCTCGCTGAGG
>DASTVL010000089.1:0-2283 GCA_035759115.1 Solirubrobacterales bacterium
TCAGCGGCGAACAGGCCGAGGAAGTGGCCGAATTCGTCGCCGCCACCGCGGGCGAGGGCTGAGCGCCCCCGCCCGCAATGGACCGCGGCCTCAGCGCACGAACCTCAGCGCGCTGAAGACGCCGGCGTGATCTGAGTTCCAGAACCCGTTGACCGGGAAGAGCCCGGTCACCGTCGAGCTGCGCAGCTTCACGTTGTCGGGATCGCGGGTCATGATGTGGTCGACCTGGTGGTCGAAGTCGGCGACGCTGCCACCGTCGAACTCACCGATTTCGCTCGCATCGAGACAGCAGCTGAGCGGGTCGTCGGTGCTGCGGTTGACCATGTCGTTGGCCAGCAGCAGTTCGTAGGCGAGCCGGTCCGCCCCTTCGACCGTGTCGTCGTCGGAGTTGAGGTCGCCGACCAGGACCACGGGCCGATCGCTCGTCGCCGGGCCACCCGGCGCGACCAGCTCGGCGGCCTGGGCCTGACGGATCAGCGGGTGGAACGCCTCGAGGTGGGTGTTGACGAACCGGAACCGGTGGCTTCCGCGCACCTTGGCGTCGGTCGCCGTCCAGCCGCGTTTGATCGGCAGCGGCGTGCCCAGGATCGGGACTTCAAGCAGGGTGTTGAAGTTCGCCCCCTGCTCGTTCCAGGTCTGCACCCCGGCGCCGTGCCGGGCGAGGATCACGTCGCGCATCGTCAGCCGGCCGTTGATCTCCGCGTTGGGGATCCCCTGGGCGGCGATGCCGTCCCCGGCGACGCCGTTCTCGTCGGCGGGGGCCTCGAGGTCGAACTCGTTCTGGACAACGACGACTTCGTAGCGCTTCTTGCCGTCGTTGAGCTCGGCGAGCAGTTCGGCCAGGTAGTCGTAGCGGACGGTTTCCGCGCTCGGGCCGGTCTGCAGCACGAAGACGCTCGGCGGCGCGGTGCGCCACAGCGCGACCTCCTGCAGGCCGACGAGGTCGGGCTTTTGCTCGATGATCTCCTCGGCCAGGCCCTCGGCCCGGGTCGGGAAGTCGTTGTGGGTCACTTCGCGCAGGATCTGCCCGTTGGCCGCGGCCAGGGCTTCGAGGCTGGGCGCGCCGATCGCCGGCGTCAGGTTGGCGCCGAGGTAGAGGTTGCGGGTCATCGTGTCGAAGGCCTTACCGCGGCCGCGAAAGCCGTGATGGCCGTGGCCTTTGTGGTGGCCGTTGCCGTGACCCTGGTGATGACCGTGGCCGTGGGATTTGCCGTGGCCGTGGGACTGGCCGTGGCCGGCGGCGAGCGCCGGCATCAGCGCGAAGACGAAGACTGCCGCGATCGCCGCGAGCAAACGACGAGCCGGTGCGTGAGCGTGACTCAAGGGATTCCTCCTGTTTCCGTGATTAATCGAGGCGCCTCCCCGGTGCCCGCTGTCACGGTGCCCGAAACCAATATACGCACATCGCCTTGAAACCGCCCGGGAAATCTGCCACACTGCCGCTTAGATTTTAAGAGTCCGCACGGCGGCTCTCTACCAGTCAGACACAAATCCCCTGCACCTGGAGGTACTTGCGAAGTGGCGAAAACGATCGGCATCGACCTGGGCACGACCAACTCCTGCGTGGCGGTGATGGAGGGTGGTGAGCCGACCGTCCTCGAGAACGCCGAGGGCGGTCGCACCACCCCATCCGTCGTCGCCTTCGCCGACTCCGGCGACCGCCTCGTCGGCACCGTCGCCAAACGGCAGGCGGTGATGAACCCCGAGAACACGATCTTCTCGATCAAGCGCTTCATGGGCCGTAAGGAGGCCGAAGTCAAAGAGGAGGAGACGATCGTCCCCTACGAGGTCGTCGCCGGCCCCAACGGCGACGTCCGCGTCGACGTGCGGGACAAGCAGTACAGCCCGCCGGAGATCAGCGCGATGATCCTGCAGAAGCTGAAGACCGACGCCGAAGCGAAGCTGGGCGAAACGGTCGACAGCGCCGTGATCACCGTCCCCGCCTACTTCAACGACGACCAACGCCAGGCGACCAAGGACGCCGGCAAGATCGCCGGGCTCGACGTCAAGCGGATCATCAACGAGCCGACCGCCGCCTCGCTCGCCTACGGGCTGGAGAAGGAGGAGGCCGACCACACGATCCTCGTCTTCGACCTCGGCGGCGGCACCTTCGACGTCTCCGTGCTCGAAATCGGCGACGGGGTCTTCGAAGTGAAGTCGACCGCCGGCGACAACCACCTCGGCGGCGACAACTGGGACAAGGCGATCGTCGAGTGGCTGGTCGCCGAGTTCAAGAAGGACCAGGGCGTCGACCTCGCCGCTGACAAGAACTCGCTGCAGCGG
>DASTVL010000090.1:0-12830 GCA_035759115.1 Solirubrobacterales bacterium
GCCGAAGGCGACCGCGATCGGCCTGTTCGCCGGCGCCGCCGCGATGGCGATCGCCGACACCCGCCCGCAGCAGCGCGGCGAGGGCGAGGCGACCGCGGCCGACGGGCTGGCGCTCGGCGTCGCCCAGGCGGCGGCGCTGGCGCCCGGGGTCTCGCGCAACGGCGTCACCTTGGCGGCGGCGCGCTGGCGGCGCTTCTCGCGCGACCAGGCCAACCTGCTCTCGCGCACGATCGCGCTGCCGATCATCGTCGGCGCCACGGCGCTGAAGGGCGAGCGGCTGCGACGCCGCGGCGCAACCCCCGGCCTGCGCCGCTCGATGGCGATCGGCGTCGCCGCCTCCTTCGCCTCGACCCTCGCCTCGCAGCGCCTGATCGACCTGGTCGAGCGCGACCGCGCGTTGTGGCCATACGCGGCGTATCGAGCGGGATTGGCAGCCGCTGTGCTCCTAAAAATGCGTCGTTAGCAGCCATTTCCAAAATTTGGAGTAACTTGGAGTTAATTTGGAATTGGAACCCGACGCGCCTGAAAGAATCGCCTGCGTGAGCGACGCGGACGCCTACGCGCAGGCCGGGGTCGACCAGGGGGCGGCGGACTCCGCCGTCGCCGGGCTGGTGCGGGCGCTGGGCGCGATCGAGCTCGGCCGGCCCTCGCGGCAGGTGCCGCTGCCGGGCCACTACGCCAGCGTGATCCGGATCGACGAGCGGCTCGGGATCGCGCTCTCGACCGACGGCGTCGGCACCAAGCTGCTGGTCGCCGAGCAGCTCGGGCGCTTCGACACGGTCGGGATCGACTGCGTGGCGATGAACGTCAACGACGTGATCTGCGTCGGCGCCGAGCCGCTGGCGATGCTCGACTACATCGCGATCGAGCGCGCCGACCCGGAGGTCTGCGAGCAGATCGGGGTCGGGCTCGCCCGCGGAGCCGAGCTGGCCGGGGTCGAGATCCCCGGCGGCGAGCTCGCGCAGCTCGGCGACATGGTGCGCGGCTTCGACGTCGCCGGCGCCTGCTTCGGCACGGTCGCGCTCGACGCGATCGTCGACGGCTCCGCCGTGCAGCCGGGCGATGCGATCGTCGGCCTGCCCTCCTCCGGCATCCACTCCAACGGCTACACGCTCGCCCGCTCGGCGCTCGACGGTCTGTCGCTCGGCGAGGACCCGGAGGGCCGGCTCGGCCGACCGCTCGGCGACGCCCTGCTCGAGCCGACCGAGATCTACGTCAAGCCGGTGCTGGAGCTGCTGCGCTCCGAGGTCGACGTGCGCGGGCTCGCCCACATCACCTCGGGCGGCCTCAAGAACCTGGACCGGCTCGCCGCCGACGTCGGCTACGAGATCGACGACCCCCTCCCCGTGCCGCCGATCTTCGGGCTGATCCAGGAGCGCGCCGGCGTCCCCGACGCCGAGATGCACGAGGTCTTCAACATGGGCTGCGGCTTCTGCTGCGTGGTCGCGGCGGAGGACGAGGCGGCTGCCCTCGATCTGCTGCGCGATCATTACCCGCATGCACAGCGGATCGGCAGGGCTCTGCCTGGCTCCCAGGAGAGCCCGCGACTAAACGCGAGCCAAGTAGACACTAGTTGAGCAGTGTCTACTTGAGGCGCGTTTCCTACCCTGACCGAGCTCAATTCCGAACGTGGATGCAAGCTTTGGCCCGGATGAGCTCCTGGCGGCCTGGTAGGCCGCTGCCATCGGCGCCGTGTTCGACAATGCCCGCAGCTAGATGAACACCCGCCCCTCCAGCTCGATGATCGGAACCGTGCTCTCCGGCCGCTACCGGCTGGAGGCGAAGCTGGGCAGCGGCGGGATGTCGACCGTCTACCTGGCCCGCGACGACACGCTCGACCGCCCGGTCGCGGTCAAGGTGATGCACCGTGAGATGTCCGAGCAGGAGGACCAGCTGCAGCGCTTCCGCCAGGAGGCGCGCGCGGTCGCCAAGCTGACCCACCCCAACGTCGTCGCCGTGATCGACGCCGGCGAGGACGGCGGCCACCCCTACATCGTCTTCGAGTACGTCAAGGGCGAGACGCTGAAGCAGCGGATCGGCCGGGTCGGGGCGCTCGACACGCAGGAGTCGATCGCCTACGCGATCGAGGTCGCGCGCGGGCTCAGCGTCGCCCACGCGCGCAACATGGTCCACCGCGACATCAAGCCGCAGAACGTGCTGATCGACGAGGAGGGGCGGGCGAAGCTGACCGACTTCGGGATCTCGCGCCAGCTCGAACAGGACGGCGTCACCGCGACCGGCCGGGTGCTCGGCACGACCGACTACGTCGCCCCCGAGCAGGCGATGGGCAAGGACATCGACACGCGCTCCGACATCTACTCGCTCGGCGTCGTGCTCTACGAGATGCTGATCGGCCAGGTGCCCTTCCACGCCGACAGCCAGGTCGGCGTGGCGATGAAACACGTCAACGAGGAGCTGCCCGACGTGCAGCGGCGGCGCCCGGAGGCCTCGGCCGCGGTGGCGCTGGTGGTCGAGCGGGCGACGGCGAAGAACCCCGACGAGCGCTACCAGACGGTCGCCGAGATGATCGACGACCTCGAGACCGCGCTCGAGGTCGAGGCCGCGCGGGCCGGCTCGACCACCGGCGAGGCGACCAGCGTGCTCGACGCGGTGCCGCCGCCCGAGCGCAAGCTCTCCGGCCGCGCGCGCTGGTCCTGGGCGGCGGTCGTGCTCCTGCTGCTGGTCGGCGGCGGCGCGCTGCTCGCCGTGCAGCTGATCTCCAGCGGCGATCTCGGCGGTGGCGGGGCGAACGAGGGCAAAGGCGGCGCCGTGACGATCTCCGGGGCCACCGACTACGACCCACAGGGCGACGAAGAGGAGATCGGCAGCAAGGTCGAACTCGCCGCCGACAACGACCCGACCGGCACCGCCTGGGAAACCGAGCACTACGACTCCGACACCTTCGCCGGCACCAAGACCGGCCCCGAACCGGGCGTCGGCGTCTACGTCAGCACGACCGAGCCGGCCGCCCCGCGGCGGATGATCGTCCGCTCCCCGACCCCCGGCTGGGACGCCCAGGTCTACGCCGCCGCCGCCGGTCCCCCCTCCGAGCTCTCCGGCTGGGACGAACCGGTGGGCGAAGTCACCGAAGCCGAGGAAACCCAGGAAATCCCCCTCCGCGTCCCCCAGCCCTCGACCTACTTCCTGCTCTGGTTCACCAAGGCCTCAGCCGCCCGCGACCAACCCGACCGCTTCCAGATCGAGATCTCAGACATCGAGCTGCTGGGCTGAGAAGGAGCGCGGTCGACTACAGTGGTACCTGAGCGAGGTGTTTAGTCGTCATGCTAAGGTCGCTCCCCTCAGACGCGCCTCACATTGCGACCTGACCAATCGCCCAAAGACCCGCTCCGGCGGGTCTTTTAGTTGTGCGTACACGAAGTGCAAGTGCAGCAGCCGCTTCTCGCGCAATGCAGGAGCTACGACGCAGCGCTTCGGGAGTGCCATGAAAGCGCGGCGATCACAAGGCGACTAGCCTTCGATTGCGTGGCTGCGATTTCACGCAAGATCTTTGGTCTCGGGGTCGTGCTCGCGACGAGCCTGGGTGTGCTCGCCTCCAACGCCGCTGCGGTTACCTCTGAGCAGGCCGTCGCCTTTCTGAACCAGCAGCGCGCTGTCAATGGAATTCCTGGCGACCTCGCGAATCGGCCCGACTGGGCTGACGGCTGCGCCAAACACAATCTCTACTCTCAAATGACCGGCGATTGGGGTCACAGCGAGAATCCAGCTAGCCCCTACTACACGCCCGAGGGGGCCGATGCTGCCGGTGCGGCGGTCATCTCAATGGGGAACGGCTACCTGCCTTCCGGAAAAAACCCATGGGAGTGGGCTCCCATTCATCTCTACATCATGCTCAGGCCTGAGCTAACGAGCGCTGGCTACGACGGGAGCCACGGTTACGCCTGCATGCGGATGTATGGCGGCGAGCCGCGCCCCGACCCCCCTGCCCCCCAGTTCTTCAGCTATCCGGGCCCCGGAACCAACGGCATCTACCCCGACGAGTATGCAGCCGAGTGGCCCTATACCCCTCAGCAACTGGTCGGAATACGCGAGTACGAGGTAACCGGGACGAACATTCTCCTCTTCTCGCTTGGCACCAATGGCCTCGATGCGGAGAGTTTCTCGCTGCGTGGCCCGACGGGAGTGGTCCCTGCGCGTATGGTCGACGAAAACACCCGCAACGAGGTGGGTAGCGGCGGCTGGTTCTCAGGGGGCGGTGTCATCGTTCCCGAGAAGCCACTTGCCGAGCACACGACCTACACAGTGAGCGTCAGGTGGCGAAATTTGTCCTACGGGCAAGCATTCGAAGGCGAATCTGAAGAACCGTTGTCTCAAACCGAGTTCTTCTTGCAGGAATTCAGCTTTACGACGGGAGCGATGTCGCTTGAAGGACAAGAACGCCGGCCCTGGAAGAGCTCAAAGCTGCAGCTGAGGCAAGTTGGAAAGACAGGCAAGTTCATACGGCTTCGTTTGGTCGCCGGTGGCGCGCTGCGAGGGCATCGCGCACGCTTCGTCATATTCCGCCACGAACGAGGTTGTGGACGAGCCTTCGCCTCTGCGGCAGGTCCCTGTGGATGGCGTAATCTCGGTCGCCCTCGAAAGCGGATGCTCCGCCTCCGGCGCACCCAGATCCTTAAGGTCCGCGAGCCGCGTCGCTGGCAGAAAGCGACCATCAAGGTCCGAACCCGGTCCTTTGAGGTCGGAGATACCCGTTTCGCGCCCGCTATGGCGAAATTCACGATCCGCCGTTGAGCCCATTGTCGTGGCTGTGTCGCTCCTCGCGCGAAGCGGAAGCGGCGGACCAGCTTCCGATTCGCGTTCGAACTTTTCGATTGCCGAACCCCGCGGAACAGAAGTACCATCCGACCCATGACTTCGCGCCAGTTCCGTATCGGGGGGCTCATCCTTTCCGCGGCCTTCGTCGCCCTCGGCATCTGGGCGCTCGCTGAGGCCCGATACGGCATTGGCACGTGCTGGCTCGTAATAGGCGTTGCGTGGCTACTGCTCGCCCTCTTTAGGGACAAAGTCGACGCCGCACGGGAACGACAGCGCGCTCGCCTCCGGTCTTAGGCCCTTCATGGAGCTGCTCGCGGTATCGACGGGGGTCGCGATCGCCTACGGAGTCGGCCTCTGGGTCGTGCTCATCATCGGGCCGGCGACCATTACCGCAGTGAAGGGTCAATGGCCTCTGTTCGACGCGGGCTTCAATACGGTCGGCTTCGTCTGGTGGATCGCCGCCTTCAGGCTCGCGCGACCCGAGTCCTGGTGGGCTCGCCATATCTACGGACCGAAGAAGCTTGCACGTGCCGCGGCTCGATATCCCGAAACCCTGGACGAAGAAGAACTGAGCTAAGGGATCGATCCAGGGGATCATCCTGCCGTCGAAAGCGATTCGCGAAGCAGCCCGAGCCATCTGCCGGCTATCGCGCAAAGCAGGCACCCGGCCATCGCCAGCGTCGCCCACTCGATGGTCCTATCGCGCTGAATGCCCTGGTGCACTGTATGCCGCTCGGCATTTATCAACTAGCCAGTGCGCTCAAGTGGGATCACCAGCTCGGCGCGGGGGTACTCGTGGGCAAGTTCGCCGGCGAGGTCGATCGCCCGCACGATAGGGATTCGGCGCTCCGTCTTATTTCCCTCGGCACGGCTGATCTTCTTCTCCAAGACGGGCCAAAGCGCCTCGGCAAGGTCGACCTTGGACCCTGCGCCGAGGAGCTCGTCGAGGCGGCCACGACGGGAACGAAGGCGCTCAACGGCTTCGATCCTGTGTTTCAGCGAAGGGCAGCGCTTGCTCTTCTTCTTGGGCCGATAGGCCTGTCCAACGGCAACGGCAATTTGACGGTTGGTGAAGTGGGCAAACTCGAAGCTCTCCCCCTTGCGGTTCCAGGTTTCGATCGTAATCAGGCCCGAAATCGACTCTTCAGCCGCAGGCGTGCGGTAGCGCTTCGGGAAGGTGAGCATGATGCGTTCGATCAGCTTGCGGCGCTCTTCCTCACGCTGCGTGGGCAGCGCGTAGCGGCCCTCGGCATCCATCACCGCCAAGAGGCGCGTCGGCGGAGTCTCCATGCGCAGGTAGCGGCGCCCGTCTTCGACTTCGACCTGAGGGGAGATCGCGAAGGCGACCAGCGCAGTAAGGTCGCGATCGACGCCGCGGGCGTTCTCGATCGCGATGAACTCGCGGTCGAGACGGAGATCGAAATGGGCGTAGACGCGGGGCAAGAGCAGCGCCTCGGTGTCGCCCTCGACGACGAAGACGAGATTGGGGTGCGGTGAGACGCGGTGTTCGGTTAACACCCGATTCAGCTTTCCGGTTGGCTTCAGACGCGAGGCAAAGGGGTCACGGTGGCCTGGCTCAGCGCGCGGCAGGGCACGGGCGCCGGGCACACGAGCCTTAGCCAGTCGCTCGCAGTAGCGGAGGAGGATCTCGGCACCAATCCGCAGATCGAGGGCGATGCGGGCATCGCCGCGAAGCGACTCCCAACTGCGCGAGTCCGCCTCGCGGACCACACGCTGCCAGGTGCCGAGAGGGTCGATGCGATCGGCCTCTGCGAGCAGGCCCTGGCCGCGAACCCGTAGCCAATCGGGACTGACACCGAGCCACTTCATCATCGCCCGCCCGCGCTGGCTCTTGAGCCAGCGTCGATATTGCTCGTACTCGTCGCCGCGTGAGCGGGTGCGAAGCACGATGAGCGGATATTGGGCGGGCTCAAGGGCGCTGCAAGCAATCACTACCTCTCTGATGGCCGCGGAGTTGGCCCGAAGTTGTCGCAGTCGAGGCGGCGCACCTCCCTGGAAGCGCCCGGAAGGGCCCTGATGCAGACGAGAAAGGGCACCCCTCACGTCGGGAAGATGGAGGAATTGGTGGTGGGAGTAGAGGTAGTCGCTCGTGTTGTACGTGATTTCACCGAGCGCGCGCTGGAAGCGCTGGCGGGCGGTGAACCCCTCCGTGGCAGGGTCGTGAACGAGGTCCTTATCGAAGGCCTCGCGTAGGTCAGTGATTTCGGTCGGAACAAATCGTGCCCGCTCCCAGACCCAAGGGTCCTGGCGGCGGGCGGCGGCGGCGATCTCCCGGCCGTCGCGACGGACGCGCAGGAAGGGCACTAGGAGGCCAACCCGATGCAGCGCCTCAAGCCAACCCGGAGTCAAATAGACATGGCGTTCGCGGGCGGCTTCGATGAACTTGTCAGGGCCGAGCAGGGGAAGCTGCCAGAAGGAGAAGGGCAGCTCGCAGAGATCTACGGTGGAGCGCGCCAAGGGAGGGGCGCTCATCGTTTGAGCAAGGCGTCCTCGGGGGCGTCGGCCGGCGACGACAGGGTGACCGTCACGGTGTCATCGCCAGCGGGCACCACGGCAATCTTCTCCCCCACCTTCGCCTCGGCAGACTCGGGTGCGAGCTTCGCCCTGGGAATGGCGACAAGCTCGCCCCCGGCATAGTGGGTCTCGCCGAAGAGAGGGGCATAGATCGGGCGAACCACTGCGAGAACGAAGGCATCGAGGTCGGGGCGATTGGTCATCGTCAGCTCAATCCGCTCCCAGGTTCCCTCGATCTTCGGATTGCGGATGCGCCCGATCAGCTCGGAGAGGACCTTGGCGTCGGCCTCGCTGGGGGATGCAGGTGGGCGGAGCGGAGCGCCGATCCAGACTTCCGTCTCGACGACGTATTCGAGGTAGGCAATCTCTGCCTCGAACTCGGAGATGTGCGCATTCCGATCGCTGGGACCGTCGATAAGAGAAGAAGTCACGACGCGGCCGAAGGCGGGGTCATAGACCTCGACCGGTTCACCTCGGTGGGCGGCAAGGAGGAGTTGGGCGGCCAGCAGCTGCTCCAGTGCGGTGCCTTCGCCGGGTTCCCATCGCCAAGACATAGCGATCTTGCCTTCTCCGGGCTTACCTTGGAAGTCAAGGCGCAATTCGAGGCCACCCGCAGAACCGACGAGCAATCCCGTTTGACCGGGCGGGGGGTCGAGAGGCGCAAGGGTGAGACCGAGCTCCGCAGGTCCGCAGCGGACCAAGACTGACAGGACCTCCGGGGCCGCCGACGACGAATCCGGCAGAGGAACAGGCTCCAGCTCTATCGCGCCTGAGATCTCCCCCTCGGGAAGTAGGCCGCGAAGACCAACCGGGACCTTGTCGAAGCTAGCCCGGAGCCCGGAGGAGATTGCTACCGCCTCACCCGTTTTCGCCGCGCGATCAAGCGCCTCGCGAGCGCTTCGCCCAGCCTCATCGTCACTAAAGAGAAGCCTGCCAGCGATACCTGCATCGGCGGCGGCGCCCGGATAACGCTGGGTGCCGTCGAAGCGAATCCGCTTTGAGCCGAAGTGCGCCTCGAGGCTGACGATCGTCTCCGCAGCGAGAGGAGTGGGCGGCGCATCGACGTCGGCGGAGACGATCGTGTAACGGAGGTGAGGATCGCGGTCGACGAAGCTCTGGACCTCGGCGACGCGCTCAGCAGCCTGATGGGCGTCGGCGAGTTCACCGCCGACCGCGATTGCGCGGCGCATTCGCTCCTCGGTCTCCTCAAGGTTGTCGAAGAGCCAGGCCGCGGCGCGGCGGCCGCCCTCCGTGTCGCGCATGCGGGCCTGAAGCTCTTCGTCATCCCACCAGTCGAGGTGTAGATGGGGAAACTTCTCGATAAGGCGGGTGCGGAAATCGTCCTGCTCTTTGGCTGAGAGAACCTTGGGGAAGGCAAAGGTGAGGCGGGGTGGCCGCCAAAAGGCGAGCGCGCGGCGAACCGACTTCTCACATTGATCCCACTTGATATCGCCGGTGAAACGCTTGGCTTGCCAGCCCCGGAGGGTGGCGCCCGAAGGGTCGGGCCGACGGGCATCAAGGCCGCGGTCCTTGACGCGAATGCGAACAACCTCGGGAAACTCGTCGCGGGCGATAAGAAAAACGAGCGCCTCAAACTGGTCGGGCGTAAGGCCGCCGAGCGGGTATTCAGTCGGTCCTTTGGGAATGATGGCCATGCTTGCGCAGGCATTAAGGCTAGTGGCCCAAGGCAATCCAGCTCCCACTTGGGCACTCCCGCGATCGATACCCCCGGCAACGAACCATCGGCTCCTTGCTTCTCACGCCGTTCCGTAGTCCGAGAAGTGGACGCGGGGTCCCGACGACCTGTGTCGAATGGGTACAGGCCCTGGCCGCATCGAATGCTGCTTTCGCGTGAAAGCAAGAGCCTCCTGTCAGGCGGTCAGATTCTTGATTGCCTTGGCTGCTTCTTTCATCTGCTGGCGGTAGGAGCGCTCTGCTTCGGCGTCGATGGTGTGCCGTTGTCGTTGTAGGTCGGCCCAGACTCCGTCGCGGTCGACGATTACCTGGCCCTCGTCCATCACACGGGACAGGAGGAGTGGGGCGTTTTCTTGGACTCTGTCCAAGAGCGCGATGTCGACATCGCGATCCACAAGTGGGCGCAAGCGGTCCATCAGCCGAGTGACACTCAATAGCTCTACATCAGACAGGTCGACGAGGAGATCGATGTCTGAGCCTTGATCCTCGTCGCCGCGCGCGATTGACCCGAAGAGCACGGCAAGCCGCACTCCACGCTCGGCGAGCAACGCCCTGCGGAGGTCGACCAACATGGCCGCAGACATTACACTGCGCGACGGCTCAGAACTCGTGGGAGCGGGCTGTGGTGTGGCGCTCTATCGCCAGCTCGAGCAGGCGGTTGCAGAGGTCGGGATAGGCTAAATCGGTGGCCTCCCAGAGCTTGGCGTAGACGCTGGTCTCGGTGAAGCCGGGCATCGTGTTGAGCTCGTTGACGAGGATCTCGCCGTCGGGCTCGACGAAGAAGTCGCAGCGGGCGAGGCCGGCGCAGCCGCCGAGCCGGAAGGCCTCGATCGCCAGCTCCTGCAGGCGGGCGGCCTGCCCGGGGTCGAGCGGCGCCGGCGCGATCAGCTCCATGCCGCCGTCGCTGTACTTGGTCTCGTAGTCGTACCACTCGCCGTGGGCGACGACCTCGCCCGGCAGCGAGGCCTCGACCCGCTCGTTGCCGAGCAGCGAGCACTCGACCTCGCGGCCGGCGGCGTGCGCCTCGACGATCACCCGCGGATCGTGGCGGCGGGCGAGGTCGACGGCGGCGTCGAGACCCTCCCCCAGGTCCTCGACCCTGCCGATCCCGACGCTGGAGCCGAGGCGCGAGGGCTTGACCCAGAGCGGCAGGCCCAACTCCTCGCAGCGTCCGCGCCAGCCCTCTTCGCCGACGGCGACGAAATCGACCTGCGGTAGGCCGGCCTGGGCGAAGAGCCGCTTCAACGTCAGCTTGTCCATACAGATCGCCGAGGCGAGCACGTCGGAGCCGACGTAGGGCAGGTCGAGCCACTCGAGCACGCCCTGCACGCTGCCGTCCTCGCCGAAGGGCCCGTGCAGGGCGGGGAAGGCGACGTCGGCGCCGAACAAGCCGGCGGCCGGCAGCAGCTCGACCGGGGCGCCGCGGTAGCTCCAGCCGCCGTCGCGGGCGATCGTCACCGGCAGCGCCTCGTGGCCGGCCTGCTCGAGGCCGCGCGCGACCGCGGCGCCCGAGCGCAGCGAGACCTCGTGCTCGGAGGAGCGGCCGCCGCAGAGGACCGCGACCTTCATTCGACCGCTTCGCTTTCGGGCGCGCGCTTGCCGACCGTCAGAGTCACGGTCGAGCCCGGTTCGACTTCGGCCCCGGGTGGCGGGAACTGGTCGGTCACTCGGCCGACCTGCGAGGGCACTTCGGTTTCCTCTTCGCTGACCGACGGCTCGAGCCCGGCTTCGCGCAGCGCTTCGACCGCCTCCCTGCGTTCCTTGCCGATCACGTTCGGCACCCGCGCCTGCTCTTCGCCCATGGAGACGACGATCGAGACGGTCGAGCCGCGCGGCAATTCGCTGCCGGCGCTGGGCGACTGGGAGATCACCTGGCCCGCCGGCTTCGAGCTTTCTTCTTCGGCGACGCCGGGGCTGAGCCCGCGGCCGCGGATCTGCTGCACGGCGAGCGAGCGCTGGGCGCCGACCACGACCGGCACCTTGACTTCCTTCTGGCCGCGGGAGACCGTGAGCACGACGGTCGAGCCGCGGGTCGCGGTCGAGCCTCCCGAGGGGCTGGAGCGGATCACCAGGCCGGCTTCGACCGATTCCGAGTTGGCCTTGACGACCTGGGCGACGAAGCCGGCTTCTTCCAGCTCTTCTTCGGCGTCGCCCTGGCTCGTCCCCGCCAGCCCGCCGGGCACCTTGGCGCTGCCGGGCCCGGCGCTGACCGTCAGCCCGACCTTCGGCTTCGAGCAGAAGAAGCTGAAGATCGCGCAGTCGAGCGAGGCGCCGCCCGAAGGCGGATCCTGCTCGAGCACGGTGTTCGCAGCCACCTGGCGCTGCACGCGGTCGATGTCGCCGACCTTGAAGCCGTTCTGTTCGAGCAGCGAGATCGCGACGCCGAGCTGGTTGCCGGTGACGCCGGGGACATCGGTATCGGTGTCGCGGGTGAGCGCGAAGCCGGCCAGGAGGCCGATCAGCACCGCGGCGACCCCGAGCGCGATCCAGAGCCGGCGGCGGCGGCGCTCCTCCTGCTCGGCCGCGGCCTGCTCGGGCCCGGCGACCGGCGGCGGCAGCGGCGCGAAGGCGGCGGTCCCCCCCGCGACCGCGTTCGGGTCGCGCAGCGCCGCGTCGAGCGCGGCGATGAAGGCGTCTGCGTTCTGGAAGCGCTGGCCGGGGTCCTTCTCCAGCGCCCGCATCACGACCGCGTCGAGCGCGGGCGAGACCGCCGGGTTGAGCGAGCTCGGCCGCTGCGGCGTGTGCGAGACCTGCTTCATCGCGATCGCCACCGCCGACTCGGCCTCGAACGGGACCCGCCCGGCCAGCGCCTCGTAGAGGATCACGCCGATCGAGTAGAGGTCGGAGACCGCGGTCACCGCCTGGCCCTGGGCCTGCTCGGGCGAGAGGTAGTGCGGCGTGCCCATCACCGAGCCCGCCTGGGTGATCTCCGAGGCGCCGGCGCGGGCGATGCCGAAGTCGGTCACGGTCGCCTTGCCCTCGTCGTCGACGATCACGTTCTGCGGCTTCAGGTCGCGATGGACGACGCCGTTGCGATGGGCGAAGCCGGCCGCCTCGAGCACCTGACGGATCAGACCCGCGGACTGCTCCGGTGTCAGCCCCTGGTCGATCAGCTCCTTCAACGAGCGGCCCTCGAGCAGCTGCATCGCGATGTAGTAGGTCCCTTCGACGTCGCCGCGGTCGTAGACGGCGACGATGTTCGGGTGCGAGAGGCCGGCGGCGGCCTCGGCCTCGCGGCGGAAGCGCTCGACGAACTCACGGTCCTGGGCGAAGCGGCCGTGCAGGATCTTGAGCGCGACGCGGCGCTGCAGATGCGGATCCTCGGCCAGCCAGACATCGGCCATCCCGCCCGAGCCGATCCGGCGCAGCAGCCGGTAGCGGCCGTCGATTGTGCTCCCCACGCCGACTTCTGGCGGCACTGTCAGCTCCCCTCGTCGTCGATGATCGTTTCGGCCACATCGCGGAAGATCGGCGCCGCGATGTCGCCGCCGAAGGCGGTCGTGCACTCGACCGTCGCCGCGATCGCGACCTGCGGGTCGTCGGCCGGCGCGAAGCCGATGAACCAGGCCTGGTTCTCTTCGCTGCCACCGCCGCAACTGTCGTTGAACGGCGTTTCCGCCGTGCCGGTCTTGCCGGCGACGGCGATGCCGGGGATCGCCGCGTTGGTGCCGGTGCCTTCGCTGACGACGCCTTCCATCGCCGTGGTCAGGGAAGCCGCGGTCTGCTCGTCGATCGGCTCGCTGTAGCGGGACGGGTCGAGCCGCTCGCTGACGCGGCCGTCGGGATCGACCACGCGACTCCAGATCTGCGGCCTCATCAGCTCGCCG
>DASTVL010000091.1:0-11933 GCA_035759115.1 Solirubrobacterales bacterium
ACCGGCGGGACGGCGAGCGCGCTGCGCAAGGCCGGGCTCGAGGTGACCGACGTCTCCGAGTTCACCGGCCAGGAGGAGATCCTCGGCGGCCGGGTGAAGACGCTGCACCCGCGGCTGCACGCGGCGCTGCTGGCGCGGCGCTCGGACCCCGAGCACATGGCTGTGCTGGAACGCGAGGGGATCGCGCCGATCGACCTCGTCTGCGTCAACCTCTACCCCTTCGAGCAGACCGTCGCCGGCGCCGACGTGACGCACGATGTGGCGGTCGAGAACATCGACATCGGCGGTCCGACGATGATCCGCGCCGCGGCCAAGAACCACGAGGGCGTCGCCGTGGTCGTCAAGCCCGAGTCCTACGACGCGGTCTGCGCCGAGCTGGAGGAGTCGGGCGGCGAGATCTCCGCCTCGACCAGCCACTGGCTCGCCAACGAGGCCTTCGCCCAGACCGCGCGCTACGACGCCGCGATCAGCCGCTGGTTCTCGACCTCCTACGAGGACTTCCCCGAGCACCTGACGGTCTCCTACGAGAAGGAGCTCGACCTCGCCTACGGCGAGAACCCGCACCAGCGAGCGGCGCTCTACTCCGAGAACGGGCTGCGCAGCCACATCCTCTCCGGCGTGGCGAAGCTGCACGGCAAGGCGCTCTCCTTCAACAACGTGCTCGACCTCGACTCGGCGCGGCGGCTGAACGAAGACTTCGAGCCGCCCGCCTGCACGATCGTCAAGCACAACAACCCCTGCGGGGTGGCGGTCGGCGAGGACGCGCTCGACGCCTACCGCAAGGCGCTCGCCTGCGACCCGGTCTCCGCCTACGGCAGCGTGATTGCGGTCAACCGCCCGGTGAGCGTGGCCTTGGCCGAGGCGCTGCACGAGAACTTCGTCGAGGTGCTGCTGGCGCCCGGTTTCGAGGACGGGGCGCTCGAGGTGCTGCAGCAGAAGGAGGCGATCCGGATCCTCTGCGACGAGGAGGGCCGCCCGGCCGACCCCGCCGAACGCGACGTCAAGCGCGTGCGCGGCGGCCTGCTGATCCAGGACCGCGACGGCGACCCCGAGCCGCGCCAGATCATCGAGGCGGTGACGAAGACGGAGCCCGGCGAGGCGCAGTGGGACGACCTGCTCTTCGCCTGGACGGTCGTGCGCCATGTCCGCTCGAACGCGATCGTGATCGCCAAGGACGGGGCGACGCTGGGCATCGGCGCCGGCCAAATGAGCCGCGTCGACTCGGTCCGGCTCGCGGTCGAGAAGTGCCGCGACGCCCGCGGCGAGGAGGCCGGCGCCCTGCTGGCCGGCTCCGCCGTCGCCTCAGACGCCTTCTTCCCCTTCGCCGACGGCCCCCAGGCCGCGATCGACGCCGGCGCCAACTGCGTGATCCAGCCCGGCGGCTCCAAACGCGACGCCGAGGTGATCGAGGCCTGCGATGCGGCAGGCATCCCGATGGTCTTCACCAAGCACCGCCACTTCCGGCACTGAGGTCGGGGGGAAAGCGGCGGTCTGCGCGTCATCTTCCCGGAATCGGGAGGATTTTCACTAGATGATTACTTGACTAAATGGGTTCTATCGTAGAGATTGTCCGCGACGATGACCTCCATTGCGAGCGAAGTGCGGCCGGGGCGATGGGTCTGATCGCAAAGACGAGCGTGCGGCTGAAGCTGCGCCGCGCCGGGCTTGCGGACGGGCGCTTCCTGCAGCCCGCTCCTCCCTCGGCAAGATGGTCACGGCTCGCATTCAGCGTTCAGCCACAACAGCGGACGCTCTGGTGCTGGGCGGCGGTAGCGGTCAGCGTCGCTGACTACTACGCGCCACCCACCTCGTGGACGCAGTGCAGCCTGGCGAGCGCCCAGTTCGGCGAGGCCGACTGCTGCGCGAACGGCGCATCCAAGTCCTGCAACAGAGTCTGGCGTCTCGACAAGGCGCTTTCCGACGTCGGAGCGCTGAGTCAAATGGATTCCGCTCCTGCCGACAGCGGCGGCTTGCCGGCCCCCGTGGGAAGAGAAATCGATGCCGGGCGGCCGGTGGGAATCCGGATCGGCTGGGACAAGGGGGGGCATTTCATCGTCCTCGACGGCTACCGGGACGACGGCGCCATGGTGGCGCTGGAGGATCCCCTGTACGGATCGTCCGATCTGCCCACCGCCATCCTCTACCGGGGTTATCAGGGCCGCGGCAGCTGGACTCACACTTATTTCACCAAGCCATGACCCTGCACGCCCCGCGCCTTTCCTCGAACGCGATGGAGGCGATCGACGCCAGCCTGGCGGACCTCGCCGAGCGGCCCGACTTCAGCAAGCGGCCCCTCGCCCGGGCTCTGGCGGCAGAGTCTGAACCGGACATCGCCGTCGCCCTGCCACATGACGTCTACGACCTGGCGCTCGAGACGTTCGAGCACAGTCCGGGCCTGACCGCTGCCGAGCTGGTGGGTCGTCGCTGCCTCGTCACGAGCGACGGCGCGCCGGTCGCGACGCTGGAGCTGCCGGATCCCGACGGCGCGCGCGGTGTGGTCACGACCCATGGCCCCTTCACCGAGGCGACCGCGGAGGCGCTGCGCGCCGCGGAGGACTCGGGAAAGGTCGCAGACGGCGACTACGACCTGAGACTTCTCAGAATCCCGGCTCTCTATCTGATGTCGCTCTGGCTGAAGGATCAGCAGGGCAAAGACGATGTCTTCATACCGTTGGCGCCGGCTCCAGCCGGGCTCGACGGGGGGGCCATCTACAACTGGGACGAAATGCGATCGCATCTGGCCGGCCTGGCCGAGCAGCGCCTGGCGACCAGCGAAGACGAAACCCCTGGACCGGAGGTAGCAGGATGAACGAGACCAGTAACAACCCCACTGCATGCCAGATTGCCCAACTCGAGCACATTCAAGCGCTCCGGTTCGTGGCCCTCTGGAACTATCTGCTGTTCGCGGTCGGCATCGTGATTACCGGGGTGCTGGGGGTGCTGCTCGTTTGGGCGCTGTTCGACCAGCAGTGGGCCGCGGCGGCCGGCGCCGGCGCTGGCGGGATTCTCGAGCTACCGCTGACCCTGTTCCTCGTCAACCGCCGCAAAGAGGCGCGCAACGGCCTCAAGGAAGCGCGGGAATTCGTCAACACCGCATGTGGCGAGGCCGACGAGACCATGGGCGGCGCAGCGGCATACGATGTCGACAGCGTCGAGAACGACTTCCGCCTTCTCGGCATCCTCTAAAGAAGCACGGCCATGTGAACCGGACGGCGCGACGTGCCGCCGTCGTCGCCGACTATGCCCCCGGCGGGACAGAAGACGAACCAGGTCGCTCGGATCAAGACTGACGCGCTATCGCTGACACCGTGATGGCCCGACCCTCAGCGTATGGGGCCCTCAGGGTCAACGCCCCGTTTGCGTGCCGAGTGGACGTTTCTCGCTTGCCGGACGAAATTACGCCCGATCGACCAATTAACCTGACAGTCTTAATTCGCCGGACCAAGCCATCGCCACAGGCGGAGTGGCGCCGCCAGCTCCGGAAAGGAGGTGAAATCAAATGACGATCAAGCCAGCCCCATCCGTAGCGCCGTTACCTTCGACCGCAAAGCAGGGCTAATCTGCAGATGCTGCGCCGAGGAGGTCTTGTGTAAAGGGTGCCAGCCAAGCGCGGCATCACCAGGTAACTAGGACTCCCTGTCCAGCGACGAGCCATCCATCGACACGGAACTCACAGCCGCTGTCGTCGTAGTGCGGCTCATACGCAGTGGCACGGATCGTTGAGCGTAGCCTGATCTTCTGGTCCTCGGACAGCGTTAGCGCCGACCAGTTGACGGCGATTTTTTTGACGAAGGTCGGGCGGTTGGCTAGCCAATAGCAGTAGTGGTCCCGCCGTTCCATCTGCGAATACAGCCTGACCTCGATCGATACCAATCCCTCCGCGGCGATGCGATCTGGAATCTCCGCGGCAAGCACTATCGTAGCGTCGATATCTTCGTCCGAGAGTCCTACGAGAACCGAAGCCTTGTCCCCGTCTGAAAGTCTCTTGAGGGACAAGGCGCTGCGAGTGGTGAGGCCCCTATCGTCTTTACCGATCGCCGTTAAAAGGCTGCGATCGCGCTCGCTCCACTCGGTCGCACGCTGCTCGGCGTCGGCGGCGCTCGAGCAGGCGAAAACTTCTCCCACCTCTGGGCACATAGTGACGATGAGATCCGACAAAGTGGCCCGTGACGTAATTGCCAGATAGAAAGGCCCAGATCGGGTCAGCGTGGTGTTGGTCAGTAGCAGGCTATACAGGGAAGCATCCTCTGCATCCTCCAGCGTGAGCGATATTTCGGCGTCTTCGACCGGCGGGCGGCTGGGCACAATCATCGCGGCTAGCTGTCGGAGATCCGATCCGGCAGGGTAGAGCGAGGAAATTGCTCCGACCGTCTCCGCGAGTGGTTCTCGCGCCCCAGGTTTGGTCGGGACCTCACCGTGTTCGAGAAAGCGCCTGGCCACACCCTCGAGCGCCGACTTCTGACTGTTGCGAGCCGTGCTGTCACTGGCCCCCGGCAGAGCGGATACGGCGGCGTTTTCGCGTTGTCTCGAAGTTCCAGAGCCAAAGAAATAATGTTTTGCAACGACTTGTTGAGTCGGCTCAAGAGCATCTACCGCGGCCCTGAGGTTTTCCAGGAATCGCTCAGACCGGGCCTCGAGGCTCGCGGCGGGCTCGTCGCCGGGTAGGGCATAGGGCAAGCCGAACGACCTGACGCGCTCGGCATCAAGTGGGCCGCTGGACGACTTGGGTCGCCCCCGCAGTCCTTCCAGATAGGCGACGAACGGTTTGATCGGCTGCATAGAGAAACCTAGTTATATCTAGATAACTCTAGCTTGTGGTAATTACCGCAACGACGACGAGGCAATTTCACTAGGCCCGGATAACTCGTTCTCTAGAGCGGGCATACCGTTCTCTAGCGCTGCCCTACGGCTCTCTAGGGCGGCCTGACCGCTCTAGCCATGAAAACCTGGGTCCATGCCACCCAACGGCCCAGTCCCGGTCAATCGACTGTTGATCAGTACGATCACCGCCATCTGCAGCGCTGGCGCGGGCCTCGGCTATGCAGCCAGCCGGGAGCCCCTTATCCTTCTGGCGGTTCCGGTTGGCGTGGCCATCATGGGTGCCGCCGTAGGCATCGGCGCTGGCCTCGCACTGGGGCTCGCGGACGCCATTTCGACCTGGATCAGGCGCCGAGTTATTGGCGCGGACAGCAAACCGCAAGCCAACCTTGCTCGCCCCAATAAGACAGGGTGAACTGGGTTCCCAGTCGGCCCCCTCTCGGAGCCGTCCAATGCCAACCTACCGTCCTCGGCGCGACGGGCTGACCTGACAGTCGATGTCGCCTATAGGGCTGACCAAATGGTCCTGTCGCCCGCCGCGTTCGAGGACCGATGGCGCGACCTGATAGGAGCGTCTCCTCCAAGGGCTCGACTGGTCAAGCCCGAGAAGTGGTGAGCGTTGTGGCTCCAGACCATCGACCCCCAATGCTGGAGCTAATCCCCTGCTGTTCCGTCAGCAGGGCTGGGGCGCCGCAAGGCGGCCTCGGCATTTCTAGGCTCTACAGGATCAGGCGGGGTGGCGCTGCCTGCTCTGGTTCGACCACCGTGCGAGTTGACGTGCGCAAATGCCCCCGGCGGGATTCGAACCCGCGCCGCGCGGCTTAAAAGGCCGCCGCTCTAACCAACTGAGCTACAGGGGCGCGGGCCCATGGTAGAGCGCGGCGGGGGATCTAGGGGAGCTCGGGCAGGCCCTGCTCGGGGGTCGAGGCCTGGGCGTGGGTGCGGCGGGGGATGCGGCCGGCGCGGCGGGCGGCGTGGCCGGCCTCGACTCCGCCGCGCAGGGCGCGGGCCATCGCGGTCGGATCCTCGGCGCCGAAGATCGAGCTGGCGGCCATCACCGCGTCGCACCCCAGCTCCATCGCCAAAGCGGCGTCGGAGGCGGTGCCGACGCCGGCGTCGAGGATCACCGGCACCTCGGCCTGCTCGGTGACGATCGCGATGTTGTACGGGTTGCGGATGCCGGCGCCGGAGCCGATCGGCGAGCCGAGCGGCATCACCGCGGCGCAACCGGCCTGTTCGAGCCGGCGGGCGAGGATCGGGTCGTCGTTGGTGTAGGGGAGCACGGTGAAGCCCTCGCCGACCAGGGTCTCGGCGGCGTCGAGCAGCTCGACCGCGTCGGGGTAGAGGGTGCGGTCGTCGCCGATCACCTCGAGCTTGATCCACTCGGTCTCGAACGCCTCGCGGGCGAGGCGGGCGGTGCGAACCGCGTCGCGGGCGGTGAAGCAGCCGGCGGTGTTGGGCAGGGCGAAGAGGCCGAGCCGGTCGAGCACGTCGAGCACCGAGCCCTTGGCGGCGGGGTCGATGCGGCGCAGGGCGACCGTGACGATCTCCGCCCCCGAGGCGGCCAGCGCCGCCTCCATCTGCTCCAGCGAGCGGAAGCCGCCGGTGCCGGCGATCAGCCGCGAGGACCACTGGCGGTCGCCCAGCTCCCAGGTCTCCGCGCCGCCCTGGATCGCGGCGAGAACCTCGACGCTGCAGTCGTCGCCGAGCGCGGTCGAGTCCCACTCGGCGCGCGGCACGACCTCGCCGTCGAGCGCGACCGCGACCCCGCGCGCGCCCTCGTCGGCGCCGCTCTCGCGCACCGCGTCGGCGAGCGTCGCCCCGGCCGGCAGCTCGCGCCGCTCGCCGTTCAGCTCGATCCTCACCGCACCATCCCCTCCCCCTCCCCCTCCGGGGTGTGGTCGAGGTTATGGTCGGATACCGACCATAACCTCGACCACCGCTCGGGGGGGGTGCCTTTGAGGTGCTCGGCGATCTGCTTCGCCGCCAGCGGCGCCAGCAGGATGCCGTTGCGGAAGTGGCCGGTCGCCCAGAGCAGGCCGTCGAGCGGCGCCGGGCCGACCAGCGGCAGGTTGTCGGGAGTGCCGGGGCGCAGACCCGCCGCGGCCTCGACCAGCTCCATCTCGGCGACCTCGGGCAGCAGCCGGTAGGCCTCGCGCAGCAGCTCGTGCACGCCGCCCGCGGTCACCGCCGTATCGAAGCCCTGCTCCTCGACCGTCGCGCCGGCGATCAGGCGGCCGTCGCCGCGCGGCACCAGGTAGATCCGCTCGGAGGCGACGATGCGGCTGCAGGGCGCGGCGCCTTCGCGCGAGCGCAGCTCGAGGATCTGACCCTTGACCGGGCGCACCGGCGGGCGGGCGGTCTCGGGCAGCCACGCGGCGCGGGCGGACCAGGCGCCCGCGGCGAGCACGACCGTGGCGGCGCGCAGCTCCGCGCCGCCCGCGAGCCGCACCCCGACCAGTCGCCCGCCGTCGAGCAGCGCCTCCCCCACCTCGGTCCCGCTCAACAGCTCGACACCCTCCGCTTCGGCCGCGGCGAGCAGCGCGGCGGCGAGCGCCCGCGGGTCGATCGAGCCCTCGCCGGGCGCGTGGACGCCGCCGTTCAGCGACGGCGTCAGGCCGGGCTCGAGCTCGCGGCAGCGGCGCGGCGGCAGCCACTCGGCGCCGAGGTCGAGCGAGCGCTGCAGCTCATGCACGCGACACAGCTCCGCCGCCTCGTCCCGGTCGAGCGCGACGTGCAGGGCGCCGTCGCGCCGGTAGCCGGTGGCGAGGCCGCTCGACGCCTCGAGCTCGGCGACGAAGTCCGGGTAGAGCTCGGCCGCGGCCAGGGTCAGCTTCAGCAGCTCGGGCTCGCCGAAGCTGAGCTCGCCGACCGGGGCCCGCATCCCGGCCGCGACCCGCGTCGCCCCGGCCGGCGGCCGCGAGCGCTCTACGACCGCCACCCGAGCGCCGCTCTGCGCCGCGCGCCAGGCGCAGCTGAGGCCGATGGCCCCGCCGCCGACAACCACCAGATCGAAACTGCGCTCGCTCAAGACATTGCCTCCGCCGGCATTACCCGGATCAGGTCCACGGTCGGCGGCCGTGCTGCCGCCCTCTCAGCCCTTGGTGGGGCTCCCGAACTCCACCGATGGTACCCCTCCGGCAACGTCCGCAAGCAATAATCGGCTTATGAGCCTGGCGCCCCCTGAGGCACACGGACCGCTGCGGCGCGAGCGGCTGCGCACGGCGCGGCTCTACTTCGTCTGCGAGGCGCTGCCCGGCGGGCGCGAGCCGGAGGCGCTGCTGCGGGCGGCGCTGGACGGCGGCGTCGACATCGTCCAGCTGCGTGAGAAGGAGCTGGGGCGGGAGGAGATCGAACGCTCGGCGCGGACCTTCCGCCGCCTCTGCGACACCTACAGCGCCCTCTTCATCGTCAACGACGACCCCTGGCTGGCGCGCACCTGCGGCGCCGACGGCGTCCACGTCGGCCAGGACGACGCCGGCGCGGGCGAGGCGCGCGAGGTGCTCGGGCCGGAGGCGATCGTCGGCCTCTCGACCCACTCCGAGCAGCAGCTCGCGGCAAGCGCCGACGAACCCATTGACTACGTGAGCGTCGGGCCTATCTGGGAGACGCCGACGAAAGCCGGCCGGCCCGGCGTCGGCCTCGGCCTGGTCGAGCACGCCGCCGCGCAGGCCCCCCACCCCTTCTTCGCGATCGGCGGGATCGAGCCGGCCAACGCGGCCGAGGTCATCGCCGCGGGCGCACGGCGGCTGGGAGCGGTGCGGGCGATCCGCGACGCGGCGGACCCGGCCGCCGAGGCGGAAGCGCTGCGTGGCGCGCTCGCAGCGGTCGGGGAGGCGGCGCCCGGTGGCTGAGAGCGGCGAGCCGCAGAAGCGCAAGCGGCGCGGCGGCGGCGAGGCGCCGACCCCGCGTGAGCGGATGGAGCGCGGCTACGCCCGCGCCGAGCAGCGCAACCAGGAGGTGCGCGAGAGCCTCGAGCCGCTGGCGGAGGGCGAGCGGCCGCTGGTGGTGACGCTGGGCGCGGTCGTCGCCGGCCTGATCTGCGCCTCGATCCTGATCGCATACCTGGCCGGGGCCGAGGTCGACGGCGAGAAACCGGAGCTCGCCCAGGTGCTGGCGCCGGCGCTGATCATGGGTGTGATGGCGTGGGGCATGTGGCGCGCCCGCTACTGGGCCGTGCTCGGCTTCCAGCTGCTGCTCGTCTTCCTCATCTTCAGCGCCGTCTTCGGCCTCGCCGTGCAGGCGTCGAGCGTCGGCCAGTTCGCCGCCACCTTCGGCCTGCTCGCCGTCACCGGCTCGTTCTTCTACTTCATGGTCAAGGCGATGGCGCGAATCCAGATGCCGACGCGCGACTGAGCTTCCCGTGTGCCTTTCGAACCTCCTGGGTACGAAAGGCACACCGGAACGACGCTTCTATAGGCTGAATCGACTTGGCTGAACCCTTCGACATGATCGTCATCGGCGGCGGGCCCGGCGGCTACGTCGCCGCGATCCGCGCCGCGCAGCTCGGCAAGAAGACCGCCGTGGTCGAGCGCGACAAGCCGGGCGGGCGCTGCCTCAACTACGCCTGCATCCCGGCGAAGACCGTGCTGCGCACGGCCGAGATCTACGACCAGGCGCGCGAGAGCGCCGAGCTCGGCGTCGTCGCCAAGGACGTCTCGCTCGACTGGGACGCCCTGGGCAAGCGCCGCGCCGCCGTCTCCGAGTCGCTCTCCGACGGGGTCAAGATGCTCTGGGACAAGAACAAGGTGACGATGATCGAGGGCGACGGCTCGCTCGACGCGGACGGCAACGTCGTCGTCGGCGACGAAGTCTACGAGGCTGGCAGCGTGATCCTCGCCACCGGCTCGGTCGCGCGGCCGATCCCCGGGGTCGAGTTCGGCGACCGGGTGCTCGACACCTGGGGCGCCTGGTCGCTGCCCGAACAGCCGAAGAAGATCGCCGTCGTCGGCGCCGGCGCCTCGGGCTGCGAGCTCGCCTCCGCCTACGGGCGCTTCGGCACCGAGGTGCTGCTGATCGAGATGCTCGACCAGATCCTGCCCGCCGAGGACAAGGACATGGCGCGGGTGGTCGAGCGGGCCTTCAAGAAGCAGAACATCGCGATCTCCACCGGCAGCCCGGTCGAGGACGTCGAGGCCGGCGGCAAGTCGGTCACGTTCAAGTACGGCGGCGAGAGCGCCGAGGTCGACTACCTCTGCGTCGCCGGCGGTCGCGGCGCCGACGTCGAGGGACTGGGGCTCGAAGCGGCCGGGGTCGAGCTCGAGGACAACGGCAAGGTCAAGGTCGACGAGTACGGCCGCACGTCGAACGAGAAGGTCTACGCGATCGGCGACCTCGTCAACGCCAAGGCGCTCGCCCACAAGGCATCGGAGGAGGGCGTCGTCGCGGTCGAGCACGCCGCCGGCGAGAACCCCCACCCGGTCGACCAGAACCTCGTCGCCGGCGCGACCTTCTGCCACCCGCAGGTCGCAAGCGTCGGGCTGACCGAGGCGGCGGCGAAGGAGGCGGGCCACGAGATCAAGGTCGGCAAGCAGAAGCTCGGCGGGGTCGGCGGCGCCACCGTCTACGACGACAAAGACGGCCTGGTCAAGCTCGTCGTCGACGCCAAATACGGCGAGATCCTCGGCGCCCACATCGTCGGCAACCGCGCCTGCGACATGATCGCCGAGCTGGTCGCGACGATGGCGCTCGAGGGCGGCTACCAGGAGCTGGCGCAGATCGTCCATCCCCACCCGACGATCTCCGAGGCGATCCTCGACGCGGCACGGGCAGTCGATGGCTGGGCCATCCACGCCTAGGGCGACCTTCTACTTCGACCTGGGCTCGCCCTACGCGTACCTGACCGCGGAGCGGATCAGCGGCCTCTTCACCGACGCCGAGCTGGAGCAGCCCGAGTGGCAGCCGATCCTGCTCGGCGGGCTCTTCCAGCGCTACGGCCGCGACTCCTGGGGCAACGGGCCCGAGCGCGAGGACGGGATCGCCGAGGTCGAGCGACGCGCCGCCGAATACGGGCTGCCGCGGATCGCCTGGCCCGAGCCCTGGCCCGGCAACATGCTCTTCGCGATGCGGGTCGCGACCTTCGCCAAGCAGACCGGCCGCACGGTCTCCTTCGCCCTCGCCGCCTTCCGCCAGCAGTTCGCCGCCGGCCGCGACCTGAGCGAGCACGACAACGTGCTGATCGCCGCCGCGGCCTGCGAGCTGCACCCGAACGCCGTCGGCAAGGCGGCCGGGACCGAAAGCGTCAAGGGCGCCCTGCGCGAGGCGACCGACGCCGCCGCCGAGCGCGGCGTGATCGGCGTGCCCTCGATCGCCGTCGGCGAGCAGGTCTTCTGGGGGGACGACCGGCTCGAGGAGGCGGTCGGCGCGGCGAGCTAAGGTGGCTGCAATGGCCGATCTGCCCGACGCCGGCGCCTGTTACGAGCTGCTCGCGCGGATGGCCCTGATCCGGCGCTTCGAGGAGGAGGCCGGGCGGCAGTACCAGCGCGCCAAAGCCGGCGGCTTCCTGCACCTGGCGATCGGCGAGGAGGCGACGATCGTCGGCACGACCTCGGTGATGCGCGACGAGGACTACCTGATCGGCACCTACCGCACGCACGGCCACGCGATCGCCCGCGGCACCGAGCCCAAGCGGGTGATGGCCGAGCTCTTCGGCCGCGTCGACGGGACCAGCGGCGGCCGCGGCGGCTCGATGCACATCTTCGACCGCGAGAAGCGCTTCATGGGCGGCTACGGGATCGTCGGCGGCAACCTGCCGATCGCCGCCGGCCTGGCGCTCTCCTCCGAGTACAAGGGCGAAGACGCGGTCACCGTCTGCATGTTCGGCGACGGCGCCTCCAACACCGGCAACTTCGGCGAGACGATGAACCTGGCGGCGCTCTGGTCGCTGCCGGTCTTCTTCCTGGTCGAGAACAACCTCTACGGGATGGGCACCTCGGTCGAGCGCCACTCGGCCCAGACCGATCTCTCCAAGAAGGCCGAGGGCTACGGCATCTCCGGCGAGCGGATCGACGGGATGGACGTGCTGGCGGTGCGCGAGGGCGTCGCCGAGGGGATCCGCCAGGCGCGCGAGGAGCGCCGCCCGACCGTGCTCGAGGCCTTCACCTACCGCTACCGCG
>DASTVL010000092.1:0-7605 GCA_035759115.1 Solirubrobacterales bacterium
GGCCGCGCCCCGAGCTGCTCCAGCGTGAGCCGCGCCGCCTCGACCTCGCGCTCGGCCTGCTCGTCGCGCCCCAGGGCCGCCAGCGCCAGCGCCAGCCGCTCGCGGGCCCGGGCGCCCTCGTAGACGGCCGAGGCGTCGGCAAAGCGGTCGATCGCGTCCTCGCAGGCACGGCGGGCGCCTTCGTGGTCGGCCCGCGCCGCGGCCAGCTCGGCGCGCAGCAGGTCGGCGTGTCCGCACAGGTAGGCGGTGCCGAGCGCCTCCGCGGTCCGCTCCACCGACTCGACCTGGCGCTCGGCCTCCTCCAGCTCGCCGAGCGCGATGCGCCCGCGCGTGAGCAGTTGCAGCGGCGCCAGGCGGTCCAGCAGCGCGCCCTCGGGCAGCCTGCGCAGCACGCGCTCGGCGCAGTCGGCCGCGGCGGCCGCGTCGCCGCTCTCCAGGGCGAGCTCGCCGAGCCCGACCAGGCCGGCCGGGCCGGCCTGGTCGAACAGCTCGCGGGCCTCCTCGGGCCGGCCCTGGCGGGCGCGCAGCTCGCCGAGGCGGGCAAGCCCCGTCCCGGCCATCCCCGGCCGGGCGTCGTCGATGTCGCGGATCGCGGCGGCCAGCTCGCCTTCGGCCTCCGCCCACTGCCCGCGGGTGGCGAGGATGCGCCCGTAGGAGGTGCGGCAGACGCCGACCAGCTGGCGGCCTCCCCAGCGATCGGTGAAGCGCCTGATCGCCGCGCACCACTGTTCGGCCCGTCCGAAGTCGCCGACCCCGTCGCAGGCGGAGAGCACACAGCAGAGCGACCAGCCGGCGGCGAGCGGAAGGGCGATCTCCTCGGCGGTGACGATCGCCGCCGCCTCCTCGAGCAGCCGCATCCCGCCGTCGACGTCGCCGCCGCAGACCAGCGCCAGGCCCTCGAGGCTGAGGCCCACCGCCTCCAGGTCGGGAACGGCGCGGCGGCGCCCGACCTCGGCGGCCTCGCGCGCCAGCGCGGCGACGGCGCCGAGGTCGAACTCGACGTTGAGGGCGAAATCGGCGTCGATCGCGGCAAGCCAGCCATGCTCGACCGACTCGGGATGGGAATCGAGCAGGCGATGGGCGCGCTCGAGCCAACCGCGGCCGATCCCGGCCTCGCCGCGGTACTCGCGAAAGTCCGCTGCGAGCCAGGTCGCGACCCGGCCCGCCGCAACCTCATCGCCCGCGTCGCGGTAGAGGCGAAAGGCCCGTTCGCGAGCCGCGAAGGTCTCGCTCTCGTCGGCCAGCCACCAGGCCGCCCAGCCGAGCGCCTCGAGGGCGGCGGCATCGTCGCCGGCCCGCAGGCCGCCGCGCAGCAGCTCCGCCGCACGCGACCACTCGCCGCGCTCCAGGGCCGCATGGCCCGCGGCGATCCGATCGGCTGCCGACTGCTCGTCCTCTTCGGCCATCGCTGCGATTCTGCACCACGCCGCGCCGTTCGGCCACCTCCCCGGCGGGCGGGGGGACAGCCGGATCGTTCGGCAGCTAGCATCGGGCTCAGTGACCGCCGTCGCAGATCTGAAGCTCCATTCCTCGGGGAAGGTGCGCGAGATCTACGAGTGGGAGGACGACCTGCTGATGGTCGCCTCCGACCGGATCTCGATCTACGACGTGGTGATGCCGACCCCGGTCACCGACAAGGGCAAGGTGCTCAACCGGATCTCCGAATTCTGGTTCGAGCTGACCGGTGACATCGTCCCCAACCACTTCCTCTCCGCCGACGTGCCGGAGGAGGTCGCCGAACGGGCGATGCGGGTGCGGCGGCTGGAGATGTACCCGGTCGAGTGCGTCGTGCGCGGCTACCTCTCCGGCTCGGGCTGGAAGGAATACAAGCAGGGCGGCGCGGTCTGCGGAATCGAGCTGCCGCCCAACCTGCTCGAGTCCGACAAGCTGCCCGAGCCGATCTTCACGCCGGCGACCAAGGCCGAGATCGGCGACCACGACGAGAACGTCGACTTCGAGCGCGCCGCCGAGATCGTCGGCGACCGGGCGCTGATGGAAGAGCTGCGGCGGATCTCGATCGACGTCTACAGGCGCGGCGCCGAGCACGCGGCCGAGCGCGGGATCATCCTCGCCGACACCAAGTTCGAGTTCGGCCGCCACGCCGGCGCCGAGATCGTCCTCGCCGACGAGGTGCTGACCCCGGACTCCTCGCGCTTCTGGCCCGCCGACCGCTACGAGCCGGGCAAGACGCAGCCGTCCTTCGACAAGCAGTACGTGCGCGACTGGGCGACGCAGAGCGGCTGGGACAAGAAGCCGCCGGCGCCGGAGCTGCCCGCCGACGTGATCGAGCAGACTCGGGCCAAGTACGTCGAGGCCTACGAGCGGATCACGGAGCGCAGCTTCTAGTGGCGAAGGCCCGGGTCCTGATCCGCCCGAAGGAGGGGATCCTCGACCCGCAGGGCAAGGCGGTCGAGCGGGCGCTGCCGGCGCTCGGCTTCGAGGGGATCGAGCACGTGCGGGTCGGGCGAATGGTCGAGCTGGAGGCGGACGACCCGGCGCAGCTCCCGGCGCTCTGCGAGAAGCTGCTCGCGAATCCGCTGATCGAGGACTTCGAGATCGAGAGCATCGACGGCGCCTGATGGTCTGGGGGGTGCTCCAGTTCCCCGGCTCCTGCGACGAGCGGGACGCCCTGCACGCCTGCGGCCTCAGCGGCGAGGCGCGGCTGGTCTGGCACGAGAGCCGCGACCTCGAGGGGATCGACGCGGTCGTCGTCCCCGGCGGCTTCTCCTACGGCGACTACCTGCGCGCCGGCGCGATCGCCCGCTTCTCGCCGGCGATGGAGGCGGTCGCCGAGTTCGCCGCGGCCGGCGGCCCGGTGCTGGGCATCTGCAACGGCTTCCAGGTCCTCTGCGAGACCGATCTGCTGCCCGGCGCCCTGCTCGTCAACGAGAGCCTGCGCTTCGTCTGCCGCCAGGTCGAGCTGACGGTGGAGCGTTTTGGGGGTCCAGAGACCCCCAAAACGCTCCAGATGCCGGGTCAGACGCTGTCGATTCCGGCCAAGCACGGGGAAGGGCGCTACTGGGCGCCGGAGGAGACGCTGAACGAGCTCGAGGCCAACGGGCAGGTGGCCCTCCGCTACGCGCCCGGGCAGAACCCGAACGGGTCGGCGCGCGACATCGCGGGGGTGCGCAACGCGGCGGGCAACGGGCTCGGCCTGATGCCGCATCCCGAGCACGCGGTCGACGCGATGACCGGCTCCACCGACGGGCTGGCGGTCTTCGAGGCGGTCGCCGGAGCGCGGGCGTGAGCGCTCCGGCCGCATCGCCGCATCGCGAGCTGGGGCTGACCGACTCCGAGTTCGAGCTGATCTGCGCGAAGCTCGGGCGCGAGCCGAACGGGGTCGAGCTGGCGATGTTCAGCCTGCTCTGGTCCGAGCACTGCGCCTACAAGCACTCGCGCAAGCTGCTGCGGCGGCTGCCGACCGAGGGCGAGCGGGTGGTGATGGGGCCGGGCGAGAACGCCGGCGCGGTCAGCCTCGGCGAGGACGTCGCGATCGCCTTCAAGGTCGAGTCGCACAACCACCCGAGCGCGGTCGAGCCCTTCCAGGGGGCGGCGACCGGGGTCGGCGGCATCCTGCGCGACGTCTTCGCGCTCGGCGCGCGGCCGATCGCGATCCTCGACTCGCTGCGCTTCGGCGAGCTCGACTCGGTGCGCTCGCGCCACCTGCTCGACGGGGCCGTGCGCGGCATCGGCCACTACGGCAACAGCATCGGCGTGCCCACGGTCGGCGGCGAGATCTATTTCGAGCCGCCCTACGAGCACAACTGCCTGGTCAACGCGATGTGCGTCGGCATCGCCCGGCGCGACGAGATGGTCCGGGCCGCGGCCGCCGGCGTCGGCAACGCGGTCGTGCTGATCGGCGCCTCGACCGGGCGCGACGGGATCGGCGGCGCCTCGGTGCTGGCCTCGGCCGAGCTCGGCGAGGGCGACGAGGCGAAGCGCCCGACGGTGCAGATCGGCGACCCGTTCGAGGAGTCGAAGGTGCTGGAGTGCTGCCTCGAGCTGCTCGGCAAGGGCCTGCTCGTCTCGCTGCAGGACCTCGGCGCCGCCGGGCTGACCTCCTCGGCGAGCGAGATGGCCTCGGCCGGCGGGGTCGGGATCGACCTCGACGTCGCCGCGGTGCCGCTGCGCGAGGGCGACATGGAGCCGTTCGAGATCATGGTCTCCGAGTCGCAGGAGCGGATGCTCGCCGTGGTCGAGCCGGACCGGGTCGCCGAGGTGATCGCGGTCTGCGAGAAATGGCAGACCGGCGGGACCGAGATCGGCGCGATCGCCGATCACGGCCTGGTCCGGGTGCTGCGCGCGGGCGAGGTCGTCGGCGAGATGCCGGTCGAGGCGCTGGTCGACGGCTGCCCCCTGTACGACCTCGAGCCGGCCGAGCCGGAGGGCTGGATCTACGGCAACGCGGCGAGCCTGCGCGGCGACGCGACTCCGGTCGAGACGCTGCTGGCGCTGCTCGCCTCGCCCAGCGTCGCCTCGAAGCGCTGGGCCTTCGAGCAGTACGACTCGATCGTCGGCTCGCGCACGGCGCGGCGACCGGAGAGCGCCGACGCCGCCGTGCTCGCGGTCCCCGAGGCCGATGCGGCGATCGCGGTCTCGATCGACGGCAACGGCCGCCGCGTCGCCTGCGACCCCTACGCGGGCACGGTCGAGGCGGTGCTCGAGTGCGCCCAGAACCTCGCCTGCGCCGGGGCCGAGCCGCTCGGCCTGACCAACTGCCTCAACTTCGGCAACCCGGAGAAGCCGGCCACGGCCTGGCAGCTCGACCGCGCGGTCCAGGGGCTGGCCGACGCCTGCGAGGCGCTCGGCGTGCCGGTCGTCGGCGGCAACGTCTCGCTCTACAACGAGGGGCCCGACGGTCCGATCTACCCGACCCCGGTGGTCGGCATGGTCGGCGAGCTGCCCGACCCGATCCTCGCGGCGCCGAGCGCCTTCGCCGCCGCGGGCGACGCGATCGCCCTGCTCGGCCCGTTCGAGCCCTCGCTCGCCGGCTCGGAGCTGGCGAAGCTGCGCGGCGAGCTCGACGCCGGCCTGCCCCAGCCCGACGTCGCCGCGGTCACCGCCGCCTGCGCCGCCGTGTGCGCCGCGGTCCGCGCCGGCAAGGTCGCCTCGGCCCACGACGTCAGCGACGGCGGGCTCGCCTGCGCCCTGGCCGAGTGCGCGATCGGCGCCGGGCTCGGCTGCGCGGTCGACCTCCAGCACCTGCGCGAGCGCGGCTGCTCACCCGAGGAGGCGCTGTTCGGCGAAGGCCCCGGCGGCTTCCTGATCAGCGGTGAGGCTGAGCAGCTGGAGAGCCTCGCCGGCGAGGGCATCGCCGTCCTCCACCTGGGCAAGGTCGGCGGCGAGACGATCGAGATCGCCGCCGGCGACCGCAGCCTCAGCCTGCCGCTGAGCGAGGCCGAGCGAACCTGGCGCTCGCTCGCCGCCTGATCTCCGTTTAAAGCGCCGCCGATCCGGGCATTTCCTCTCTGCACCCCTGCGCCCGACTACCCCGGGGCCCGGGGGTGAGTGATGGAGGAACGAGAGTGACATCACGGGCGACGACCACGGCTCTGATCTGCCTGGGGGCGACGGTGCTGGCGGTCGTCGCCCTTGCCGGCTGCGGGTCGGACTCGGAGGGCTCTGGAACGCGTGAGCTGAGCTGGTTCGTCGCGATCCAGCCGGGCGGCACGATCGAGCAGGTCGCGAAGCGCTGCTCGCAGGAATCGGGCGGCCGCTACCGGGTCGAACCGGAGTTCCTGCCGACCGACGCCAGCCAGCAGCGCGAACAGCTGGTGCGCCGGCTCGGCGCCGACGACAGCTCGATCGACATCGTCGGCATGGACGTGATCTGGACCGGCGAGTTCGCTAACGCCGGCTGGGTCGAGCCGTGGACCGGCAAGCGCAAACGCGAAGCGATCGCCGACGTCTTCCCCAGCGTGATCGAGACCGCCTCATTCGAGGGCGATCTCTACGCGGTTCCGTTCAACACCAACACGCAGCTGCTCTGGTACCGCAAGGACCTGGTGCCCAAACCGCCGCAGACGTGGGATCAGATGATCGACCAGGCGGTGAAGCTCGGCCGCAAGAACGCCGGCACGATCCAGGTGCAGGCGAACCGCTACGAGGGCTTCACGGTCTGGGCCAACGCGCTGATCGAGAGCGCCGGCACGCAGCTGCTATCCGGGCCGAAGAGCGTCGAACTGGCCGAGGGGCCGGCGACGCGGGCGCTCGAGGTGATGGGCCGCTTCGCCAACTCGCCGGCGGCGCCGCCGAGCCTCTCGACCTCCGACGAGGACAGCGCCCGGCTCGCCTTCGAGGGGGGCGAATCGGCGTTCATGACCAACTACACCTTCGCCTACGCCAGCGCCCAGGCCGAAGCGCCCGAAATCGGCAAAAAAATGGGCTACGCGCGCTTCCCCCGCGTCGACGCCAACCGGCCGAGCAAACCGCCGCTGGGCGGCTTCAACCTCGCGGTCAGCTCGTTCTCGGAGAACAAGGACGTCGCCTTCGACGCCGCCGCCTGCCTCGCTGACGGCAAGAGCCAGCTGACCGCGACCGAACTCGACGGCCTGCCTCCCTCCCGCTCGACCCTGTACTCGAATAAGACGGTGACCGAGGCCTTCCCCGGCTTCGCCCAGCTGATCAAGAAATCGATCGAAGAATCGGGCCCGCGGCCGACCAGCCCGGCCTACCAGGACGTCAGCCTCGCGGTGCAGCGCTCGCTGCACCCACCGAGCAAGATCGACCCGGCCGACGCGCAGTCGGTCTACGAGGAACTGCGCGACAACCTCGAAGACGCGGTCGAACGCAAGGGGCTGCTCTAGTGGAGGCCGGGAGCGCACCCGCGGCGGCCAGCGAGCGCACCCGCTCCGAACACCGCCTCGCCTGGCTGCTCTGCGCGCCCGCGGTGATCGCGATGCTCGCCGTCACCGCGTATCCGATCGTCTACGCGCTGATCCTCTCGGTCCAGCAGATCGACCTGCGCTTCCCCGAGGAGGGCGGCTTCGTCGGCCTCGACAACTACATCGCGGTGCTCAGCTCGCAGCTCTGGTGGACCGACCTCTTCAACACCGTCTTCCTCAGCGTGATCTCGGTCTCGATCGAGCTCGTGCTGGGGATGGCGATCGCGCTGGTCATGCACCGCGCGATCTTCGGCCGCGGCGGCGTCCGCACCGCCGTCCTGATCCCCTACGGGATCATCACCGTGGTCGCGGCCTTCGCCTGGCAGTTCGCCTTCGCGCCCGACAGCGGCTTCGTCAACAACCTGCCGCTGATCGCCGACGACATGGACTGGTTCGGCGACCGCTTCAGCGCCTTCGCCGTGATCATCATGGCCGAGGTCTGGAAGACGACGCCGTTCATGGCGCTCTTGCTGCTCGCCGGCCTGGTCACGATCGACGGCCAGCTCTACGAGGCGGCGCGGGTCGACGGGGCGAGCGCCTGGCAGCGCTTCACGCGGATCACGCTGCCGCTGATGAAACCGGCGATCCTCGTCGCGCTGCTCTTCCGCACGCTCGACGCCTTCCGCGTCTTCGACACGATCTACATCATGACCGCCGGTGCACAGGACACCGAATCGGTCTCGATCCTCGGCTTCAACCAGCTGATCTCGCGGCTCAACCT
>DASTVL010000093.1:0-14612 GCA_035759115.1 Solirubrobacterales bacterium
CCCTGATCGGCGCCCACATGTACCTCGTGGTCAAGCTCGGCACGACCGCGCCGCCATGGGTGCGGGCGGATAAGCCCAAGAACGCGACGCCGACCGCGGCGCTCGATGCGGGCGTCGAGGGCAACGGGGGACCGCGATGAAACCCGCTGACAAGCAGTCCTACCTCGAGGAATACGAGCTGCTGAAGAAGAAGGGCAAGCCCTTCTTCCCCTACGCGGTGATGAAGGACTCGACGATGGCGCTGCTGGTCGTCGGCGTGATCATCCTGATGTCGGTGATCCTCGGGGCCGAGCAGGGGCCGAAGGCCGACCCGACCACGACCACCTACGTGCCGCGCCCCGAGTGGTACTTCTTCTTCCTCTTCGAGCTCCTGCGCGTGATCAAACCGCCGGAGCTGGTCCCGATCGCGACGATCGGGATCCCGACGATCTGCATGGTCCTGCTGTTGCTGCTGCCGTTCTACGACCGCAGCCCGGAGCGTAACCCGGCGCGGCGGCCGATCGCCACCACCGCGGGGGTGCTGACGATCGTCGCGATGGCCTACCTGACCTTCCTCGGCGCGACCGCCGGCTCGCCGACCGAGATCGAGATGGAGGTCGCGCCGCGCTTCGAGGCCGGCAAGGAGGTCGCGGCCGGCGCCGGCTGCCTTGCCTGCCACAACATCGGTGAGAACGGCAACCACGGCCCCGGGCCGGAACTGACCCACATCGGCTCGCAGGTCCCGCGCGCGGCGATCGTCCGCTCGCTCGAAATCGGCCCGGGTATCATGCCCTCCTTCCGCGACCTGCCTCCGAAAAAGCTCGAAGAGCTCGCCGATTTCCTCGCCTCACTCGACTAACCCGGCCAAGCCGTCCAGGGACTCCGCTCAGTTCGCGGGGCAGGTCAATCGCATGTTCGACCGGATCGCCGGCCGCTACGACCTGCTCAACTCGGTGATGACCGCCGGCCTGCACCACCGCTGGCGCCAACGCGCCGCCGACCGGGCGGCGCTGAGCCCCGGCGACGCCGCGCTCGACGTCTGCTGCGGCACCGGCGACCTGGCGCTCGAGCTGGGCCGACGCGTCCTCCCCGGTGGCCATGTGGTCGGCAGCGACTTCTCCGAGCCGATGCTCGACCTGGCGCGGGAGAAGGCGGGCGAGCGCGACGCCGCCGGCGTCCGCTTCGAGTGGGCCGATGCGCTCAGCCTCCCCTACGACAGTGGCCGCTTCGACGCCGTCACCGTCGGCTTCGGCGTCCGCAACCTCTCCGACCTCGACCGCGGCCTGGCCGAGATGCGGCGCGTGCTGCGACCGGGGGGGAGGCTCGTGATCCTCGAGATCACGCAGCCGGCGCGGCCGCCGCTCTCGACCTTCTACTCGCTCTGGTTCGACCGCGCCGTGCCGGTCCTCGGAAGGCTCGCCGGCGACCCCGAGGCCTACAGCTACCTGCCCGAATCGGTGCGCAGCTTCCCCAGCCCGCGTGGCCTCGCCGGGAAGATGGACGCTGCCGGGCTGGAGGGCATCCGCTGGACCGTCCTCGCCGGTGGGATCATCGCGATCCACAGCGGCGTCGCGGCCGGGTGACGCGCCACTCGGCGGTGCCGCCGCCGGTCACCGCGGTCCTCGACGCATCGAGCCGCTGGCTGCCGAAGCGGCTGAGCGAGGTCGAGCAGCTGCTGCGCGAACAGGTCGGAGGCCATGGCGAGCTGCTCGCCGGCGACGCCGAGATGACGCTTGAGGCCGGCGGCAAGCGGCTGCGGCCGATGCTGGTCCTGCTCTGCGCCGGTGAGGATGCCGGCGAGGGCGCGGTCCGCGGAGCGGCGGCGATCGAGCTGGTCCATATGGCGACCCTGGTTCACGACGACGTGCTCGACGCCGCGCCGCTGCGTCGCGGCCACCCGACGCTCGCCGCGACCGCCGGCCGCGCGCGCGCGACGGCGACCGGCGACCTGCTCTTCTCGCGCGCCTTCGCGCTGCTCGCTGCGGCCGGCGACCGGCGCCCGATCGCGCTGCTCTCGACCGCCTCGGTCGCGCTCGCCCGCGGCGAGCTGGCGCAGCGCCAGGACGCCTACGACACGTCGGTCGGCGAGGCTCGCTACCTGGAGCGGTGCCGGCTCAAGACCGGCGCCCTGTTCGAGTGCGCATGCCTGCTCGGTGGCGAAGAGGCGGCGCTGGGCGAGTTCGGCGCTGCGATCGGCCTCGCCTTCCAGCTGCTCGACGACGTGCTCGACGTCTCCGGGCCGCCGGAGCGCACCGGCAAGGCGCGCGGCACCGACCTGCTCGACGGCACCGTCACCCTGCCGCTGATCGTCGCCGCCGAGCGCGACCCGGAGATCCGCTCGGTCGATCTGCGTCGGCTCGACGCCGAGGCGGCGGCGGCGCTGTGCGACCGGATCGAGGCCGCGGGCGCGCTGCGGGACGTGCGCGCCCGGGCGCTCGAGCAGGTCGCCGAAGCGAAGCGGCGGCTCGGTGCGGCCGGCTTCGACGCCGAACGACGCAAGCTGCTCGACCTGGTCGCCGATGGCGTCGTGCAGCGCTACAGCTGAGTGCCGAAGTCGTCGGCGGTGATCAGGTCCGCCGCCAGCGCGGTCGCGAAGCACTCGGCGATTTCGCGCATGCTCTCGCGTTCGAGCTCCTGCAGCTCGGTGGCGAGCGCCTCGGCGCCGTCGTCGAGCGCCTCGTCGAAGGCGTCGATCTCGGCTTCGCCGTGGATCCCGTCGCTGCGCCACTCGCATTCGGGGCAGCGCCGCCAGAGGTGCCAGTGCCCGCGCTTGGCGGTCTGCTCCCAGCGGGTCGGCTGGACCAGCGTCGAGCTGCACTCCGGACAGACGTGAAGGCCGGCCTCGGTCTTCGTGTCTGTGCGGCTTGCCTTGTGCATGACTCTGACTATCGAACACGCGAGCCGGCGTTTTTATCCGCGGTTTCCCGCGCCGTTCCCAAAAAAAACCCAGAATCGGGTAGCCGCACCCAGGAATTCGAAGTGATCCGATCGCGGCCGGTCCCCGTTACCATGGGTCGATGCCCGGAAACATCGGTCCCCTCGAGATAATCGTCGTCCTGATCATCGCCCTGGTGGTCTTCGGCCCCAAACGCCTGCCGGAGCTCGGCCGCTCGCTGGGCAGGGGGATCCGAGAGTTCAAAGGCTCGGTCACCGGCGCTGACGACGAGGACGACGACGAGGACGAGCGACCGTCCACGCCGGCCAAGATCGAGGCCGGCGGGAACCAGACGGCGTCTGCCCCCGAGGAGCCGGTCACCCAGAAGCGACCGTAGGCCGGGGCCGGATGCCCCGCCGGATCAAGCCGGTCTCCCACGATGACCGGCTCAGCCTCGTCGAGCACCTCGACGAGCTGCGCACCCGCCTCGTCGTCTGCGCCGCCGCCTTCGGGGTCGCCCTGGCGCTCTGCTTCTGGCAGAACCACCTGCTGCTCGAGATCGCCTCCGGCCCATTGCCGAACGACAAGCAGCTGATCACCTTCGGTGTCACCGAGCCTTTCACGACGACGCTGACGGTCGCCGCCTACGGCGCGATCGCGCTGGCGCTGCCGGTCGTCCTCTACCAGGCCTACGCCTATGTCCTGCCGGCCTTCAGCGAGACCGAGCGGCGGGTCGTGCTGCCGATCGTGCTGCTCGCGCCGGTGCTCTTCCTCGCCGGCATCGCCTTCTCCTACTTCATCGTTATGCCGGCCGCGATCGACTTCCTGCTCAACTTCAACGACAGCGAGTTCAACATCCAGGTGCGCGCGCGCGAGTACTACAGCTTCTTCTCGATGACGATGATCGCCGGCGGGCTCGTCTTCCAGCTGCCGCTGGCGATCCTCGCGGTCACCCGCACCGGCATCGTCAAGGTCGAGCAGCTCAGCGCCAACCGCCGCTACGCCTACCTCGCGATCGCCCTGCTCGCCGCTGTGCTGCCCGGCGTCGACCCGATCTCGATGCTGATCGAGATGGTGCCTCTGCTCGCTTTGTACGAGTTGAGTATCTTGCTGGCTCGTGCCTTTGGACGGCCGAAGGCCGCCGGAGGCGTGGGCAAACCTTCGACGCAGGAGAGATAGGGAGCGATGGCGGACGACGAGCGACGGATGCTGTTCGATACGCGGGGGCGGCGCAAGAACGTCATCCGCGTCGTCTACGCGGTGCTCGCGCTGTTGATGGGCGGCAGCCTCTTCCTCGCCGTCGGCCCGGTCAACATCGCCGAACTGATCGGCAGCTCGAACACGATCGACGCCGCCAAGTCGGCTGACGAACGGGTCGAGCGGCTCGAACAGCGGGTTGCCGCCACTCCCCAGGACGAGCAGCTGCTGATTACGCTGACGCGGGCGCAGATAGCGGCCGGGAACGCGCGCATCGAGCCGGTCGCCGAAGGCGAAGTGCCGACGATCTCCGCGGAAGCCCGCAACGAGTTCGACGAAGCCGCACAGACCTGGAACCGCTACCTGAAGCAGGTCGACGAACCGAACGCGGCCGCGGCCCAACTCGTCGCCGGCACGTTCTTCCGTCTGGCGGAATCGAGCGTCACCGTCGGCGAAGCGCAGGAAAACGTGGCTCAGGCGGCCGCGGCCCAGCGGATTGCGGCCGAAGCCAGCCCCAGCATCGGCTCGCTCAGCACGCTGGCGATCTACGAGTACTTCAAGGGCGACTTCGCAGCCGGTAACAGGGCGACTGAGCAGGCGGCGGCAAAAGCCCCGTCGAAAGCCGAAGCGAAAGGCGTCGAAGAACAGCTGGCCGAATTCCGCAAACGCGGCAAAGCCTTCGCCAAACAGAAGAAGGAAGTGGCGAAAGCCGAAGGCGAACGGGGCAAAGAAGCGCTGCAGAACCCCTTCGGCGGCTTCGGCGCCGGCGCCGCCGCTCCGGGCGGATAGAGGCGCGCGCGCAGCGCGCTCTTCCTATACTTGCCGATCCCGGGCCGTTAGCTCAGTTGGTAGAGCAGGAGACTCTTAATCTCAAGGTCGTAGGTTCGATCCCTACACGGCCCATCGAGCTCAGCGTCGGATCGTGCAGGGTTTGAAGACGCTGCCGTAGACCACGTTGCCGTCGGCGAAGGAGAAGTACCCCTTGGTCTGCAGGATGTAGTCCGAGCAGCGCGCCGAGATGTAGCTCCGCGACTTGCCGCCGGCGCGATAGCTGCGGCCGACCTTGGCGCTGATCCTGGTGATCGCGCCGAGGCCGCCGGCGATCGGCGGGACATCGAACTCGGTGCGGTAACGATAGGCGCCGCGGCGCCGTTCTATCGGGACAACGACGACATAGGTCTCGGCGATCGGGAACGGCGCCTGCGCGTGGAGCAGCGCCGTCGGGTTGCCGTCTCGGTGTGGTCCGTTGAAGAGCGTCAGCGGCGAGCGCATCTCGATCTTGCCCAGCAGCGGCAGTGGCACGACTGCTGCGATCTGCCCGGTGCCGACGATCGCACTGCGGCAGCGGTTGCGTGCCTGCCGGGGGGTCGCATCGGCCAGCTTCCCCGGGGCGCAGACGGGGAGCCCCGCGGTGGTCAGCCGGCCGTCGCGGTCGTAGTCGACCTTCACGTGCTGGAGCGCCGGCGGCACCGTGCCGTCGGTCTTCCTGATCTTGCCGTAGCCCTGAAAGCGGATCGGCGCGAAGGTCCGCTTCGGAAGCGCCCGCGGCTCGAAGCTGCCGTCCGCCTGCAGGACCAGCTTGCCGACCCGCACCGTCGCGGCGCCGGCGCTTGCGGCGAGCGTGACCGCGCACGCCGCAGCCAGCACAGCCAAGCCGATCAGTCGCATCTGTCTCATCGCTCCCTAAACACCCCGATACCGAACAGGGTAGCGGCGGGCGCCGCGCGGCCTACCCGCGGGCCTTGCAGGGCTTGAAGATCGTGCCCTTGGCGAAGCTGCCGTCCTTGAAGCTGACTTCCGCCTGCGCCTGGAGACGGCCGTCGGCGCAGTGCGCGTTGGCGAAGCTGAGAATCCGGCCCCTGTGCTTCCACTTGCGGCCGATCGTCAGCCGGCCCGAGAGCGGCGAGCCGTAGTCGTTGGCGATGCGGGGGAAGTTGGCCACGGTCTTGAAGCCGTAGCGCCCCTTGCGGATCTTCTCGATCTCGATCAGGATCACGTAGGTGGTCGGGGCCGGATAGTCGAGATGGGCGTGCCCGAGCACGGTCGGGTTGCCGTGCTTCCGCGGCCCGTTGAACAGGGTCAGCGGCGAGGAGGCTCTGATTCCGCGCTGTTCGGGCAGCACGACCAGCGCCGTGCCGAACCCCTTGCCGACGATCGAGCCGCGGCAGTTCCGGCGCGCCGTCTTCACCGTCGTCGCGACGATCTTCTGCCGCGTGCATTTCGGCAGCCCGCGGGTCTCGACCGCGCCGTGCTTGTCGAAGAGGAGCGTCAGCCGCCGCAGCGGCGAGGGCCGCGTCCCATCGGTGGTCGAGAACTTGGCGTGGCCGAAGAGCTTGATCGGCGCGTTCTTGCGCTTCGGCAGGGTCGTCGGCGTGAAACCGCCGTCGCCGGTGACGACGATATTGCCGACGCGCAGCGTGATCGCCTGCGCAGCTGCAGTCCCGAGCAGCGCCGCCGCCGCAACGGCGACCAGCACCCTTAACACAGTCTTCCGCATTGCAAGCCCCCTCCGTAGTCCCTGACCGCCAAACTAGCACGGTGGCCTTGAGGAGGAGCAGGGGCAGGGGGCGGCGCGAGCGCCGCGTGCTCGCTGTCGGCCTCGTCCTGCTCGTCGTCCTCGGCTTCATCGGCGCCGGGGTCGAGGAGAAGCTCAGCCCGACCAGCCTCGAGATTCCCGGCACCTCGTCCTCGCAGGCCAACCGGCTGCTGCGCGAGCACTTCGGCGAAAGCGCGCCCTTCGTGGTCCTCCTGCGCGGGCCGCAGAAGGCGCTCGACCGGCAGGGGCCGCGGCTGATTCGCAGCCTGCGCCGCGACCCCACCGTGACCACGCTCTCTCCCTGGGACGTCGGCGCCGTGCAGCGTCTGCGGCCGAGCCCGCGCGAGGCGATCGTGATCGCCGACTTCCACGTCGGCATCGACGAGGCGGTGAACGAGACCGTGCCGGAGCTGAACGAGACCCTGGAGACGCAGATCCGGCCGCCGGTGCGCTCGACCCAGACCGGCTACGCGACGCTCTCGCGGGCGATCCAGGACGACTCGATCGCCGCCACCGAGCGCGGCGAGCTGATCGCCCTGCCGATCCTGCTGATCGTCCTGCTGCTCGTCTTCCGCTCGCCGGTGGCGGCGGCGATCCCGCTCGCCTTCGGCGCGGTGACGGTGATCGCCTCGCGTGGCCTGCTCGCGATCCTGGCCGAGTGGTTCAGCGTCGACGCCTTCGCGCTCACCGTCTGCACGATGATGGGGCTGGCGCTCGGCGTCGACTACGCGCTGCTGATGGTCTCGCGCTTCCGCGAAGAGCTCGCGGCCGGGATCGCCCCGCGCGATGCGGCCAGGCTCACCCGCCGCACCGCCGGCCGCACGACGATCTTCGCCGGCAGCACGCTGATGCTCTCGATGGCGGTGGCGTTCTTCATCGTCCCCGGCTCGCTGCTGGGCTCGCTGGCGGCGACGCTGCTGCTCGTCGTCGCGCTCAGCGTGCTGGTCGCCGTCGTCGCCGGCCCGGCGGTGCTGACCCTGCTCGGGCCCGACGTCGATCGCTGGCGGATCGGCCCGGCGCCGGGATCGGGCCGCACCGCGCTGATGACCTTCGTCGGCGCCGCCCTGCGCCGGCCGGTGCCGGTGGCGCTCGCGATCGGCCTGCTGGTCCTCGTGCTCGCCGTCCCGGCGCTCGGCCTGAAGACCGGGCCGCCGAGCCAGACCCAGCTCGCCGCCGACGACCCGATCCGCGAGGACTTCGAGACGATCGCGCGCGCCGTCGGGCCGGGCTACGACGCCCCCTTCGTCGTCGTCGCCGTCGCCGAGGAGGGGACGGTCACCGAGCCGCGCCGCCTGGCTGCGCTGAGTCGCTGGCAGCAGCGGATCGCCGATCTGCCGGGGGTGCAGGCCGTCGTCGGCCCGGCCGAGGTCTCCGAGGCGGTCAAGCCGTTGCGCCAGGCGGGTGCGCTGCTCGCCGGCGGCGAATCGGGGCCGCTGGCCCAGCTCGGCCGCCTCGGCCGCAACCTCGGCCGCGCCGCCGCGGGTGTCGGCCAGCTGCGCGACGGGGTCTCGCAGGCGAGCTACGGGGCCGGCCTGCTCGCCGAGGGCTCCGGCCGGGCCGAGGAGGGCGCCGAGCTGCTCGCCTCGGGCCTCGCGCAGGCGGAAGCCGGCAGCGCGCGGGCGGTCGGGGCGCTGCGGACGTTCGCCGAGGGCACGCGCAAACTGGCCGGCGCCCAGCACCAGGCGGCGCTGGCCTCGCTCAACCTCAAGTTCGCCCTGCAGAGCCTCCCCGCCAACCTGCGGCGCAACGCGCTCAACCGCTCGCGCCGGCTGGAAAAGTCGCTGAACGAGGAGGCGAACGAGACGCTGCCGCGGCTGCAGCCGCCGGCTGCGGAGACGGAAGATCAGCTGCGCGAGGCGCTGCGGCAGCTGGAGGGGATGACGAGCGGCAAAGCCGACCCCAACTACGCGGCGACGCTCGATGCGGTGCGCCGCGCACTGGCCGCCGTCAGCGGCAGCGACCCGGTCACCGGCGCTCCCTACGCCCCCGAGTACGCCGGGCTGCCGACCGAGCTCGCCGCCCTTCAGGAACGGCTGGAAGAGGACGCCGGCGAAGCAAAGCAGGTGACCGACTGGCTCGAGTCGGGGATCTTCCTGCTCAAGCGGCTGAGCCGCGGGGCGACCAAACTCAACGACGGCCTGCGCAAGCTCGAGGCCGGCGGCAAGCGCCTCGCGCATGGCTCGGCCAGGCTGGCGCGAGCCGCGAGCGGGCTCGAGGACGGGGTCGGGCGCCTCGCCGCCGGCGCGACCGCCCTGGCCGGCGGGCTGGCACAGCTGCGCGACGGCGCCACGGCGCTGGAAGAGAACCTCGCCCGCGGCTACACGGCGTCGGAGCCGCTGCAGTCGGGCCTGCGCCGCGCGACCGTCCAGGTGCTCTCGAGCGACGCCAGGCTGAAACGGCAGGCGAGGCGGGTGCGGCGGGCCACGCCGGGCCTCTTCGATTCCGGCTATTTCGTGCTCTCCGCGCTCGACGGCGCGCGGCCACGGACGCGTGAGCGAGCCGCCGAAGCGATCGACCTGAACGGCGGCGGCCAGGCGGCGGCGATCCTGGTGATCTCGCGCTTCACCTTCAACTCGCCCGGCTCGATCGCGCTCGACGCGCGCCTGCAGGAAGAAGCCGACGCGCTCGCCCGCGAAGCCGACCTGACCACCGGCGTCGCCGGCGGCCCGGCCCAGCTCAACGACTACAGCAGCGTCACCCGCGAGCGGATTCCCTACGTCGTCGCGGCGATCACGCTCGCGACCTTCCTCGTGCTCGTCCTGATCCTGCGCGCGCTGCCGCTGGCCGCGATCGCGGTCGGGCTCAACCTGGCCACGGTCGCCGTCGCCTTCGGCGTGCTCACGCTGCTCTTCGAGCTGCCCGCGGACTGGCCCCTGGGTGGGCGCAGCTACGTCGACGCGGTCGGGGCGACGGCGATCTTCGGGGTCGTCTTCGGCCTCTCGATCGACTACGCGGTCTTCCTCCTGGTGCGGATGCGGGAGCGCTATGACCGCGACGGCGACAATCGCGCCGCGATCATGTTCGGCCTCGAGCGCACGGCGCGGGTGATCACCGGCGCGGCGGCGATCATGATGGCGGTCTTCGTCGCCTTCGCCGGGGCGCCGATCGCCACGGTCAGCCAGCTCGGCGTCGGCCTCACCGTGGCGGTTCTGCTCGATGCCACCGTCGTCCGCATCGTCCTGTTGCCGGCGCTGATGCTGCTGCTCGGCGACCGCGTCTGGTGGCTGCCGCGCCCGCTTGCCCGGGTGATCCCGCGGATCGACGTCTGAGGCGACGGGGACGGCCCCTGAAACGCGTTGACTTCCAGTTAAGCCAGGCAGGGCCGCACGCGTGGCGGCTGATCGCTCGGATACGATTCGGCAGCTTTGTTCCTCTGTATGGAGGCGGGGGAACCGCAAGCGACGACCCGTGGCTGCCAATTCCTTAGGCGAGGAGAAAAGCCCGGCGCAAAGCCGGGGGTTCGCCCCCGCCCGAATTGCGGCGATCGTCGCCCTGGCGATCGTGGTGATCGCCCTCGCCGTCCTCCTCTTCGGCGGCAACGGCAGCCACCAGTACAAGCTCGTCTTCCAGAACGCGGCCCAGCTCGTGCCCGACAACCAGGTGCTGATCGGCGGCCAGCCGGTCGGCTCGGTCGAAAGCATCGACCTGACCGACGACAATCTCGCCGAGATCGAGGTCAGCGTCGAACAGCAACTGCACGAGGGCACGACCGCGGTGATCCGCGCGACCTCGCTCTCCGGTGTCGCCAACCACTACGTCTCGATCAGCCCGGGGCCGAACAGCAACCCCGAGCTCGACGACGGCGCCACGCTCGGCCTCGGCGATACGACGACGGAGGTCGACCTCGACCAGTTCATCAACACCTTCCCGACCCCGGTGCGCCGCGCGCTCGGCCAGTTCATCCAGGGCAACGCCGACCAGTTCCGCGACCGCGGGGAGGACGCCAACCGGACGTTCGAGTACTTCGGCCCGGCGCTGAACCGGACCGGCGCCTTCCTCGGCGAACTGAACAAAGACCAGAAACTGCTCGAGCGTTTCGTCGTCAGCTCCAGCAAGCTCGCCACCGCGGTCGCCGAGCGCGGACCGCAGCTCTCCAGCGCGGTCTCCAACGCGAGCCAGGCGTTCGGCGCGATCGCCGGCCAGAACGAAGCACTCGACCAGACGCTGCGCCTGCTGCCGCCCTTCATGCGGCAGAGCAACACCACCTTCGTCAACCTGCGCGCCGCCCTCGACGACCTCGATCCGCTGGTCGAAACGACGAAGCCGGCGACGAAGAACCTGGCGCCGTTCCTCTCCGAACTGGCGCCGGTGCTGCAGAAAGCCGTGCCGGTCTTCCGCGACTTCCGCCTCAGCGCCCGCCGCAAGGGCTTCGCCAACGACACCGCGGAACTGCTCGGCTTCCTGCCCGGCGTTCAGCAGCGGGCCTCGAAGGCCTTCCCCCACTCCGAAAGGGCGATCGAAGCCTTCCAGCCGAACCTCAACTTCGCCCGCACCTACACGCCCGACATCTTCAACGGCTTCGGCACCCTCGGCCAGGTCAGCGGCTACTACGACGGCAACGGTCACTACGCGCGCGCCCAGCTGGTGCTCAACCTGTTCGAGCGCGAAGATGGCGGCCGGCTCGACCCGATCGCGCCCAGCGAACAGTACGCCCCGTTCGGCGACTCCGCCGGCGCCCGCCGTCCCTGCCCCGGCGGCGCGACGCAGGACGCCGCTGACGGCTCGAGCCCGTTCACCGACCCGCCCTTCGCCGGCTCGGCGGTCAAAGCGGGCGCCGATTGCGAGCCGGGTGATTCGCCATGAGGCGGTGGCTGCTCCCACTCGGCCTGATCGCCGCGGTCGTCGTGCTCGTCGCCCTGCTCGCGGGCGGCGATGACGACGAGTACGTCGTGCGTGGGATCTTCGACAGCGGCGGATTCATGGTCGCGGGCGAGGAAGTGCGCGTCGCCGGCGCCACCGTCGGCTCGATCGACTCCGTCGACGTGACGATGCCCGGCGAGATCGACAGCTACGAGGACGGCGAGCCGCAGGCGATCCCCGGCAAGGCGGTGATCGCGATGCGGATCGAAGACCCCGGCTTCCAGGACTTTCGCGCCGACGCGAGCTGCCACATCCGGCCGCAGTCGCTGATCGGCGAGAAGTTCGTCGATTGCCGGCCCACTCTGCCGCGCGCGCCCGGCGCCGAGCCGGCGCCCGCGCTCGAGCAGATCCCCGACGGCGAGCCCGGCGCCGGCCAGTACCTGCTGCCGGTCGAGAACAACAGCACCAGCGTCGACCCGGACCTGATCAACAACATCAACGAGCTGACCTACGCACAGCGCTTCCGCCTGATCCTCAACGAACTCGGCGCCGGCCTCGCCGGCCGCGGCGAGGACATCGAGGAGGTCGTCAAACGGGCCAACCCGGTGCTGCGCGACACCAACCGCGTCTTCCAGATCCTCAACTCGCAGCGCAAGCAGCTCGCCCAGCTCGCCGCCGATTCCGAGCAGATCCTCGTGCCGCTGGCCCGCGAGCGCCGCGCCGTCGCCGGTTTCTTCACCAACGCCGGCGCCGCCGCCCAGGCCAGCGCCGAAGAGGGCCCGGCTCTGGAAGCCTCGCTGAGCAAGCTGCCTGCCTTCCTGCGCGAGCTGCGGCAGACGATGGCGAGCTTCGAATACTTCTCCGAGGCCGGCACCCCGGTCGCCGAATCGCTCGGCAGGGCGGCCCCGGCGCTGACCAAGGCGACGCGGGCGCTGACCCCCTTCTCTGCCGCCTCGACCGTCTCGCTGAAGTCGCTCGGCGCCAGCGGCGAAGTCGCCGGGCCGAAGATCCGCGCCGCCGACCCGGTGGTGAAGAAGACCCGCAACCTCGCCCAGAGCGGCGCTCATCCGACCACCGAACTCGCTCGCTTCCTCGGCAGCGCGAAGAAGACGGGCGGCCTCAACAGCATCGCCGACCTGATCTACAACAGCGCCGCCGCGACCAACGAATTCGACAAATACGGCCACTTCACCCGCAGCCTGGCGACGCTGACCAACTGCCTCGACTACGTGCTCTCGCCGCAGAGCGGCGGCTGCTCGGCGAACTACAACGGCACCGGCGCAACGGGCGCCGCGTCGGCCTTCGATTCCGCTGCGCTCTTCTCGCGGATCCAGAGGGAACAGGCTGAACGAAGCGGCGGGGGTGGCACCGCTGCCGGCTCGGCCTCGAGCCTCCCGGCTTCGCCTGCCGGCGGTTCCGCGGCACCGCGAGCGCCGCAGCCCGATCTCGGCGAAGGCGAAGAGCTCGGCGCCAAGGAGCCCGAAGCCGCAGCATCCGCCTCGGACCGTGCCCTCCTCGACTACCTCCTAGGCCCATGAGAAACCGCAGCGGCATACAGGGGGTCGCAAGCAGCCCGGTGATCGTCGGAGCGGTGACCGTGCTGGTCGTGATCGTCGCCGTCTTCCTCGCCTACAACGCCAACAACGGCCTGCCCTTCGTCGCCACCTACGACCTCAAAGCGCGGGTGCCGAACGCGAACGCGCTGGTCGACGGCAACGAGGTGCGGATCGGCGGCTCGCGGGTCGGCGTGGTGCGAACGGTCACGCCGGTGCAGCTCGACAACGGCGCCGTCGTCGCCGAGTTCGACCTCAAGCTCGACAAGAGCGCCGAACCGATCCCGGATGACTCGACGATGATCATCCGGCCCAAATCGCCGCTCGGACTGAAGTACCTGCAGATCGTCCCGGGCGACTCCTCCGAGGGCCTCGACGCGGGCGAGACGATCCCGGTCAGCGCCGCCCGTCCGGAGCCGGTCGACATCGACGAGTTCTTCGACACCTTCGACGAGCCGACCCGCAAGGCGGTCCAGCGCAGCAACGCCGGCTTCGGCAACGCCTTCGCCGGCCGCGGCCCGCAGATCAACAGCGCCCTCGGCGCCCTGCGCAGCCTTGCCGAAAACGGCCAGCCGGTGCTGCGCACCCTGGTCGCCCCCAGCACCAACTTCGGCGGCTTCTGGGAAGCGCTCGAGGACCTCTCGGCCACGGTCGCGCCGGTCGCCGAGCAGCAGGCGAGCATGTTCGTCGCGCTCGACCGCACCTTCGCCGCCTTCGCCCGCGTCTCGCGCCCCTACATCCAGGAAACGATCGTCAAAGGGCCGCCGACGCTCGACGCCGTCACCGCCGCCCTGCCCGCCCTGCGACCCTTCTTCCGCAGCAGCGGCCGCTTCTTCACCGCGCTCGAGCCGGGGGCACGCGCCCTGGGTCGCACCTCGCCGACGATCAACGCCGCGCTGCGCGCGGGCATCCCGGCGCTTAACCGCTCGCCGGCGCTGTTCGCGCAACTCGACCCGACGGCGGAAGCGGTACTCGACTTCCAGCGCGAGCCGGGGGTCTTCAACGGCCTCGATCTGCTGACCGACACCAACAACGTGCTCGACCCGGGGATCTCCTTCATCGCGCCGGCGCAGACGACCTGCAACTACCTGACCCTGATGTTCACGCAGCTCGCGAGCGCCTTCGGCGAGGGCAACGGCAAGGCCAACTGGCTCAGCGCGATCTCCTTCGAGGCGCCGTACGGGCCGAACGCCGAGTCGACTCCCTCATCGGCGCCGGCGGACGGGCCGAACACGAAGAACCACCTTCACTACAACCCCTATCCGCGGACCGCCGCGCCGGGCCAGGGCGGCGTCTGCGAAGCGGGCAACGAGCGCTATACGCCCGGCAAAACGGTGATCGGCCGCGCCCCCGAACTCTGGGGCACGACGACGGAGAACGAGGAATAGTGGGACGCCTGCCGGAGAGAGACACCAGGGCCGGAGCGACCGACAGTCGCTTCAAGTGGCGGCCGAGCAACGCGATGATCGCGCTGCTCTTCATCCTCGTCTTCACGCTCGGGCCCTACCTGGCCTTCACCAAACACATTCCGTTCACCGGCTACGGCTACACGCTCAACGCCACCTTCTCCAACGGGGTCAACATCTCGGTCAACTCGCCGATCCGGATCGCCGGCGTCGACGTGGGCAAAGTGATCGAGGCGGGACGCGACGGCGACAACACCGAGATCACC
>DASTVL010000094.1:0-2608 GCA_035759115.1 Solirubrobacterales bacterium
TCTGCTCCTTCCTGCTGCTCTCGCTCACCGTCAACCCGCTGGCGGCGGCGCTCTCGCTCTCCGGCCTGCTCGGCTACGTCTTCGTCTACACGCTCTGGCTCAAGCGCTCGACGCCGCAGAACATCGTCATCGGCGGCGCCGCGGGCGCCGTGCCGCCGCTGGTCGCCTGGGCGGCGGTGACCGGCGGGCTCAGCGGCACCGCCTTCTACCTCTTCGCGATCGTCTTCTTCTGGACGCCGCCCCACTTCTGGGCGCTCTCGCTGCTGATGAAGGACGAGTACGCCAAGGCCGGCGTGCCGATGATGCCGGTCGTGCGCGGCGAGGACGAGACCCGTCGCCAGATCCTGCTCTACACGATCCTGCTCTACGCGGTCACCCAGCTGCCCTTCTGCGCCGGCGGCTTCGGGGTCGAGTACCTGGTCGCCTCGATGACCCTCGGCGCCGGCTTCATCTACTGCGCGGTGAAGCTGTGGCGCAGCGCCGACCGCCGCTGGGCGCTGCGCACCTACCTCTTCTCGCTCGCCTACCTGGCGCTGCTCTTCCTCGCGATGCCGCTCGACCGGCTGGTCTAGCGTCGCTGCCTGATAGAAATCCGGCCGTGGATCGCGAGACCTCTAGACGGGACATCCGCGCCGGCCTGGTGGCCGGCGGCTTCGCCGCCGCGGTCTTCGGCCTCTGCTTCGTCGCCGCGATGCTCTACATCGCATCGTGAGCGAGCACCGCGACATCCCCGAGCCCGGCGAGATGGTCTACCCGGGGCGCGCCTCCTGGGCGCCGCTCGTCTTCGCCTTCGCCGCCGCGCTGACGCTGTGCGGCGTCTTCATCGAGTTCATGGTCCCGGGCTGGATCTACTCGATCATCGGCGGCGTGGTCATGCTCTTCGCCCTGCGCAGCATGATCCGCAGCGCCACCGGCGCCTACTTCAGCCTGCCCCGCAGCCAGCACGTCCGCGGCGCGGTGCTCCCGGTAGAGACGATCTCTCCACCGCGCTCCTGAGCCGCCGAGACGCGCTCAGTCTGGCGTCATCCCCGAAGTCGCACCGTCGCTGGTCCAGCACCTGACGATGTCGCGGATCGAGAGGATCCCGACCAGCTCGCCCTCGTCGAAGACGACGAGGTGGCGGATGCCGCGGGTCGACATCTCCGAGGCCGCGTGCTCGAGGCTCCAGCTGGGCTCGGCGGCGACGACGCCCTCGCTCATGTGGTCGGCGACGCGCTCTACGTCGGGGTCCTGGCCGTGCCCGACCGACTCCAGCAGGTCGCGCTCGGTGACGATGCAGGGCACGGGTCGCTCGTCGTCCTCGACCAGCGCCGCGCCGGTCCCCTTCGCGACCATCATCCGCGCCGCCTCGCGCAGCGTGTGCGATGGGCCGACGGTCAGCACCACCTCCGACATCCCGTCCCGTACCTCCACTTCGTCCCTCCCCCTTCGCGGTTCGCGGGTCTCGTGAGAATCGCCTCAAGCCTACCCCACCCGCCAGGCATGACAAGCCGCGTTTGACGCGGCTTCGACCTATAGACTCCGGCGCGCTTCGAGCCGCATGACGATGTCCAAGCCAACCAGCAAGATCCGCCCCCTCCTCGCCCTCGCCGCGCTCGCGGCGACCGCGCTCGCGGCCTCCGGCTGCGGCACCAGCAGCGCCGACGAGGAGCGCGGCCGCGCCCTGTTCGTGGAAAAGTGCGGCACCTGCCATGAAATGGCGCAGGCGGGCACGACGGCGCAGATCGGGCCCAACCTCGACGACGCCTTCGCCGCCGCCCGCGCATCCGGCCAGAACGACGCGACGATCGAGGGCATCACCCTGTCCCAGATCGAATACCCGCGGCCCAGCACCGACAACCCGGCCAACTCGATGCCGGCGATGATCGTCGAGGGCCAGGATGCCCGCGACGTCGCCGCCTACGTCGGCAAGTACGCCGGCGTGCCCGGCGCGGCGCCCCCGAAAGTCCCCGGCGGCCCCGGCGCCCAGGTCTTCGCCAGCAACGGCTGCGGCGGCTGCCACGTGCTCGCCGAGGCCGGATCGGGCGGCGTCACCGGCCCCGACCTCGACGAAGCGCTGCCGGGCCAGAGCGCGGCGATGGTCGAAGAGTCGATCGTCGACCCGAACACGGAGATCGCCAAAGGCTTCCCGGCCAACGTGATGCCGGCCAACTACAAAGAGACGCTGACGCAGAAAGAAATCGAAGACCTGGTCGAATACCTGCTGCAGAGCACGGGTGGCGGCAAAGGCGGCTGAGCGCCGCGGCCCGAGGCCGGGCCGCTGACATCATCTGAGGACGCATGGGGACCTCCCTCAAGGACCGCCTCGACATCTCGCCGCACCGCTACGCCCAGGTCACGCTCGTCGCCCTGATCGCGCTGGCGCTGATCGTGCTCACCGGCGCCGCAGTGCGCCTCACCGGCTCCGGGCTCGGCTGCCCGGACTGGCCCAAATGCTACGGCGGCACGGTGCCCCCGCTGGAGACCCACGCGGTGATCGAGTACGGCAACCGCCTGCTCACCGGCTTCGTCGGCCTCGCGGTGATCGCCGCCGGCGTGCTCGCCTGGTTCCGCCGCCCGTTCCGCTGGCACCTCACCTTCTTCGGCGCCCTGCTGCCGCTCGGCGTCG
>DASTVL010000095.1:0-22953 GCA_035759115.1 Solirubrobacterales bacterium
ACGCCATTCCGGGCAGACGATCAACCGGTTCACGGTGAGGTCATCTATCAGTACAGCTTTCTCGACGCAATGCAGCGGGGATACATCAAGCAGATCACGGCCGTCAACCTCAAGCCGACCGAGATCTCCTTCGTCTACGAAGGTGACGAACGCCGTCACACGCTGGCGGAGGTCATGGAGCTCAAGGAAGAGACTTGGTTCTCTCGGGGAGTTGCGTTGGCGCCTGAGTGCAACAAGCACATCGCGGACGCCTCGATCCAGTGGCTGGAGTACCTCCGCAATCGCACCGGCTTCAATCACCAGCTCATTGCCGTCGCGTGCTCTGTCGCTCATGCCAAACAGGTTCGCGACCTCTATCGCGAGCGAAACCTGGAGGCGGAGGTTATCCACTCGGGCTTGGACAAGGAGGAGCGAGAGGAGATTCTGACTGCGCTCAAGAGCGGGACGCTCGACGTGATCGTCCAGGTTCAGATGCTTGGAGAGGGATTCGATCATCCACCGTTGTCCGTGGGAGCGATTTTCCGGCCGTTCCGCTCGCTCAACCCATATATCCAGTTCGTCGGCCGGATCATGCGGGTCAACACCCCGAATGCCGTCAACCATCCAGACAACGAGGGCATCGTCGTTTCGCACGTGGGGATGAACCAGGACGCGAACTGGGACGATTTCAAGGGCATAGACGGCGACGACCAGAACGTGGTTCGAGGCTGGTTGGAGGCCGGGGAAGCAACACCTCCTGAGGACGATCGAGAGGGGACGCGACGGCGGCTTCGTCCAGGAATGGACGTGACTCAGGAGATCATTGACCGGTTCGTCTCCGATCCCTACTTCGACCAGACCGACGATGCAGCAATCGACAACCTGATGAGCGTCATGAGAGAACAGGGCATCGACCCTGAAGTCTTGGGGCTTGACCGAGACGAGCTTCGACGACGAATCCTCGTCTCCCGCGAACAGGAGGGGGCGCCCCAGACGCTTGAGGAGCTACCGGTCCAACCTCAGCGTCGTCGCAAAATTCTTCGCCAACAACTCGACGAGCAAACGCGGGCCGCGGCCGGTCGGATCTGCGACGCGCTCGGCGAGGCTCCGGGAGGCGTCCGAATTGCCAACCTCGGCGGCGTTCCTGGACAAAACAACCTCGGAGCCGCCATCGCCCGCATGCATCGGGCAGTTAACGCTAAGCTCGGCATCGAGTCCGGCAAGCGCCGCGACCTGACGCTCGAGGAGATCGAAACAATCCTGCCGCAGTTGGACGAGGTCGCCGACGGGGTCGAAACTGAACTGCAGGAGGGGTTGGCGCGTGTCAAGAGTTAAGTCCGTGCTTCTACGCCTTGAGGTGCGGCCAGCCGGAAGGTTGAGCCGTTGCTCGCACAAGAAGTCGCACGAAATTCGGAAAGGCGAACCGCGGTTCGTCGTAAAGGCGCCCGGAGTTGCTACCGGAGAGAAGGGCTATTGCGCCGCCTGCGCGATCGAGATGATCGACAAGGCCCAGGGTGATCTCACCCTGTTGAAGACCGAGCTTGCTCGGTAGCTCTAGGCCTCCGCTGCTTGGCCCTAGAGCTTCGAGGCGGAAACCGGACGGCCGGTGCCAACCCGCGGCGCTCGGCGAATCACGGCCGGCGCTCCGCTGCACCGGGGCTCCCGGATGGAACGTCGCTCAGACTTCGAGAGTCGAGCGCTGCTGATTTAGGCCGTACACAGCAGGTCCGCATGGGTCCGGCCAGCCGCTGCAACCTCCCGTCGCAAGGCCCGATGCTGCGGAAACACGCTCGTCGTCACCAGGCGGGCCTGGCGATCCCATTGCCACACGCCGACGATATGGCCATTGGCGACAATTGCGGGCCGGGCCTCCCCGATCTGGTTATACAGACGCGAATAGTTCGCTTTGTCGATGTAGCGCGCCCGCGTCTCAAAGTACGCCTTGAGAATGGGGTCCTCATGTCCAAGGAAGGTATAGCGACGGTCAGACTCGCTGAGGTCAGTGTCAGCATGACGCTGGGTGGTCGCGCCATGCTCGGTTAGGCCATAGAGCGCTGATTCCGCCCATGGCGCGCTGTACGTTAGGTACCGGTCACCCATCGAGTCCAGATGACGGTTTACTACGCCGCGACTCAGCCCCGACCACCAACAGGCATCACGAATCGACGCTGGTCCAAACCGCCGAAAGTAATGTGCGAGAAGCTGATCCTGTGCGTCCTCGGCCTCCAAGGAGGCGAAATCGGCACGCAGCCGCGCGTCGGCTCCGATAACCCGGCGCTCGGCATCCCAGGCCGAAGGGGACCGCCACACAAACAAATCACCAGCTTCCCAGCAATACCTGAGGATGAGCGTTGCCAGTCGATGATCGGTGAGGCGGGCAGCTTGAGTGACTTGCTCCGCGAGTTCACGGGGCGTCGCCGGACCATGGTCACTGACAATGCTGACTGCTCGATCCGCAAGCGTCTCGAACTTCCGGGCGGTTAGCCCATGCACCACGAGTGGCCGAGCGGCATCCCGCACGCGATAGCGCCTGGTGGCTGCGTGGGCCAATCGCGCGAGAGGACGTGGAAGGATGTGCAGCGTCTTGCGCATACAGCGGACCCGCAGCAATTTGCTACTGGGGGCGAAGTCAAGGACAGGGAGTGCGCGGGCAGAATCGTTGGTGCGGGCCGCAACGATTGGCAGTGGGGACACGACTCGCGCAGCATGAATACCAACCAAGTGTTCCGCAATAACAGTTGGCGTCGCCGCTTGTAGCTCGGCTAGATGCGTGGTGAGCTGCTCGGCGAACGACCGAGCCGGCGCCGCAACTCTAGTCACGCGTACAACCTATCACTGTGGGGCGGCGTCTGGCCAGCGTTCGGTGACATATTGCGCTAGCTCTGTATACGCTGCCTGCAACTCAGCGAACTGGTCGGCACCGCCCCACCAGTGGTAGTGATTATGGTGGATGTGGAACTTTGCCCAGTTTCCATCCCAATCGGGCGCAAGGTGGGTCCCATGCACGTCATAGTCTGTCCATCGCTCGTAGACCTCCGTGCCGGGCAATGGCACGAATCGAAACAGCGACAGCCGCTCGATCTGGTTGCCGAGGCTATCAAGCAGCCGGATGGTTTCGCGCGTGGTGGCACGCGACTCCCCGGGAAAGCCGTGGATCAGGAAGGCCTTGACCCCGATACCCGCCGCCGCAGCCCAACTCACTGCATCAGAAATCTGCCGCACGGTCGTGCGCTTTCCCATCGCCCGCAGCAAAGTCTCAGACCCCGACTCGATCCCGAACTTCAGCTCTATGCAACCAGCGTCGGCGAGGGTCCCCACAAGGTCTTCACGGACGGTATCGACGCGCGACAGCGCCGACCAACGTAGCCCAAGAGGCTGGATCTCCCGCGCGATCTCCGCAACGCGATGGCGGTTGACAATGAAGTTGTCGTCTACGATCGCAAATCCGTCGATAGCGGTGCGATTGGTGAGGTCGATGAGCTCGTCGCGGGCACGCACAGCCGCCTGGTAGTGGATTCGGCTACCTGCAACCGCGCAGTACTTGCACTTAAACGGGCATCCGCGGCTGAATAGGACGTGGGCCATGCGCAAATCGGTTCCGGCCAAGCGATCGGTCATGACGACACGATCATCTGGGAGTAGATGCCGAGCCGGGAACGGCAGTTGGTCTAGCGGTGCCTCGTTCGCTGGGACTCCGGGTTGGTAAGCGCCGTCGGCGTCAAGCCACGCCACGTTCGGCAGGGCGGCCAGGTGTCGATGGTTGTCGCTTGCCTGAAGGATCTGCTCAAGTGACTCCTCGCAGGGTCCGACGCCAGCGAACTTTGAGGGAAAATCCCGCAAAGACTGCTCCGGGTACAGATTGACATGTACGCCTCCAACCATGACAAGCGTGTCATCCCCATAGGTCGAGCGCCGGTGGACAGTACTCAGAAGAGAGAACGTTGCCGACGACGCGACGCTGTAACCGACAAAGTTACTACCGGTCAGATCGAACCCGTCCGTCTCGCTGCGGGCCGGAATGACCGACACGTCGTGCCCGGCGGCCTCAGCCACTGCTGCGAGATACAGCACGCCAAACGGTGGAAACTCTCTACGCCCTGAGCCCAAGCGACCCAGGTCCGGCACCTCAGGGTAGATGAAGGTGACGTTCATGCCTTTTCACTCCGGGGCCACTTGGAGCCCTCCACCAAGCCGCAGATGCGCTCTGCGGCTTGGGACGGCGTCAGAGAGGTCACGTCCAAGGGTGCGATGTTCCAACCCCGTGCGCTCAGAAACTGAGCGCTACGCTCAAGGGCCGCGCGCTCGTCTAGCGCCGCCTTTAGCTCGGCTCGCTCGTAGTGATCGAGGTGATCGCGATCACGCAGGCGAGCCCGGGTCACCATCGGATCGGCCAAGACGTGGACGGAAAGGTCCGGGCGGGGCAACCGGGAGCACAGGGCGTAGCTGAACTCATGCGGCAATCCGCTGAGGGCGTTGAGTGCCAGAGCTGACAAGACGTAACGATCGACGATGGCCGCCTGCCCCTCTTGGATTGCCGGGAGAATCGTGGATTCGGCGACCAGTGCGCGGTCAGCAGCAGCAGCAAGCGCCACGGCGTCGTGTGCCTCTTGCTCCAACAGCTCGCGTGCCAATTTGCCGAGCGGCCCAGACGACGGCAACTTCACACGGCACGCGGGAGCCAATGAGCCCAATCCCGACGCCAGCTCAGCGACGAGCGTCGTCTTTCCCACCCCGCTGCATCCGTCGACCGCTATAAGCGGACCCGAATGGAGGGCATCTCTGGCTTCGACTGAGGACATACCGAGACGGTACCGAGCCGAGACCTTCTGGACCGCGCCGTTTGCGATGGAGCCTCGAAGCTGCGGGGAGCGGAGATCGGCCCATGGCGCCGATTAGCCCCGGTCGGCGTCAAAGGAGAGGGCCCGTCGAAATCCTCCGGACGAATACCGGGTTCGAGAGTCGTCCCGGCTAGCTCCATCGCCTGCTTGGCTGCTTCGGCCGAGGGAGGGCAAGCAACCATCCGTGAGTTCTGCCTCTCGTGCGAAGCGGTAGCGGATAGCCTGCGGCGTACCAGTGCGACCCGTGGCCCGAATCACCTCTCCGCATCGCACCCGCGATCTGGGCAACTTTCGCGCCTGTGTCCGCGAGGTCAGAGGAGCGTTGGAGGCTCCTCCGCCGGGACGACATCGAGCCACTCGAGGCCCTCGGCCACCCGCCGCGCCTGAGTGGCCAGCCGGTGGGCGTGCTCGTTGCCCTCGGTGCCATCGTGCCCCTTGGTCCACCTAAAGCGGACGTCGCGGTGACGCTTGGCGGCGACGATGAGCTGCTTCCAGAGGGCGCGGTTGACGACGGAGCCAACCCCGCTGTCGGGCCACCCGCGCTCGCGCCACTTCGGGAGGTACGTGTTGTAGCCGTCGACAAGGTACTTGCTGTCGCTGAGGAGGTCGACGTCCTGCCCCTCGGGGATCGAGTCAAGCGCGAATGCGGCCGCGCGGAGCTCGGCCTGGTGGTTGGTCGCGCTCGCCACTGCGCGGTTCCCTTTGAGCAGGAGCTCGCCATCCACGTAAGCGACAAAACCGATGCCGGCAGGGCCGCCAGTCATGCCGCTCCCGTCGCTGTAGACCTTGAAGACCATCGATTCCTGTAATTCGACATCCGAGCCCGTCGCCTCAACCCCCACGGGGATCGGCCCGAACAGGGCGTTAGGGGGTCGAACAACGCCTCGAACGATAAGCCGTCGCGTAGTCGTCGTTGGTGCCCGTCGAGTGATCGGCGGGCTGCTGCCTTCGCGTGAAAGCGTGAACGCTTGGACGATACTTAATTCTCAGAACCAGGCTTCAAGAGATCGGCTATGTGCTGCCGAAAGCCGGGGTTCGAGAGTCGTCCGCCTAGCTCCACTGGAACGTCCTCATTCGAACCCCGCCAGACGAAACACCTTCGGACGCCGAGGGCGATCTCGTTAGCGTTACCCAGACTTGAAACGTTGCAAAATGCAACTGATGGATCGTCACGACGTGCTAAGGTCTTAAGCTGATTAAGTTGCAAAAAGCAACGTTTTAAGAAAGAGCCATGCCAGGACGCAACTACAACGCGCTCGCGACGATCGCTGCGGAGCAGCAGGGCCTGGTCACGCCTGCCGATGCTCGGGAGGCCGGGCTCGATCCTCATCGTCTTGTCGACATGGAGCGCCGGGGGACGATCGAGCGGGTTGCTCGGGGTGTCTATCGCTTCCCGCTCCTCGAGCCCAATCCAGAGCTCGGCCAGCTCGCGGAGGCAACGCTCTGGGCGAATCGACGCGGCACCCTCTCCCATGACACGGCCCTCGATCTGCACGAGCTTTGCGACATCAATCCTGCGCAGATCCACATCACGATCCCGACCGCGTACAGGCTCCAGAAGCCGGTGCCGAAGCTCTACCGAATCCACCAGGGAGATCTCGAAAAAGGCGAGTGGACCTTCTACGAAGGCATTCCGATCGTCACGCCCTATCGCGCGATCACCGAGGGGATCGAAACCGGCGTCCGAGCGGACCTGTTGCGCCAGGCGATCGACACGGCTCGGCGCCACGGCTTGGTTCGCGGCCCGCAGCTGAGCCGACTCCGCAAGATGCTCGCTGCCAGGGGCCGACGGTGAGGTTCCCGAAGCAAAAGAAGCCGAGAAGCTGGCGAGTCCTGCAGGACTGGATTCGCCACTACGCCGACCAGGAGGAGCTGCCGCAGTCCCGCGTCCGCCGCGCCGTCTCGTTCATGCTCGTCGCCCTCCCGCTCGATCGCTCGCTCGACGGGGAGGGCAATCCGCTCTTCCTGGTCAAGGGCGGTGTCTCGATGGAGCTTCGCCTGAAGATGCGAGCGAGGACGACGAAGGACCTGGATACGGTCTACCGCGGCACTTTCGAGCACTGGGTCGGCTCCCTCGACGAGGCGCTTGCGGAGGAGATCGACGACTTCTCCTACTCCCGCGACGAGCCGGCTCGGATTCGCGGCACGAATACGTTCCGCGTCAACATCGCCATCGACTACAAGGGCAAACGCTGGGGCAAGGTCCAGCTTGAGGTCGCGCCGGTAGAGGTAGAGGCTGTCCTCGACATCGATCGAGTCGAGCCGTTCGACATCGGTCAGCTCGGCCTCGAGTCGCCGGGCCAGATCAGCGTCGTCGGGTTGCCATATCTCGTCGCCCAGAAGCTGCACGCCTGCACCGAGGTCTTCGATGGCCAGGAGAACGAGCGAGTGCATGACCTGATGGACCTGCTTCTGGCACGGGATCTGCTCGAGCCGGCGAGCCTGGGCCGAGTTCGCGAGGCTTGCGAGGCCATCTTCGCCAACCGGGCGAAGCAGCCGTGGCCACCGGAGCTGATCGTCTACCCGGGCTGGGCCGAGACCTACGCGGCCATCGCTGACGAGGAGGGGTTCCCGGTGGACGACGTCGAAGACGCCGCCTCGCAGGTCCGAGCCTTCATCGAAGAGATCGGCGGCGGCTGAAGGATGAAATAGAACATTTCGTGCTGATCCGTCCACCCAGGCACTCGGCGCCAGGAGTGCCCGAAACGCCGACAATCCCCGCTAATCGGTGCATATCCGCGCCGATGGCGACTCGCGCGGCCTCTGGCGAATCCCCTGCTAATGGTCGCCTTCTAACGCCAGATCCCCGGTCAGAGCTTGGTCATCGCACCCAGGAGGTCGCCGGCTCAAGTCCGGCTAGTTTATTGAACAAAGCGTGTCAAATCGTGTAGCCTGTCGCGAATGGCGGCCTCGGCTAGGCGGATCAATGTGACGCTCGATGACGAGCATGCGAGAAAGCTCGCGACGCTGGCAGAGCGCACGCATGTGCAGGAGGGGACGCTTGCCCGGTCGCTCCTCTCCACGGCGCTCGACGATGCCGATCCCGAAGCCGCTCGCATCACCGAGATCCTCGACGCAATTCCCGGCGCGTGGCAGCGAACGCAAGAGGGGCTGGCGCAGGCAGCACGCGGCGAGGGGACGTCGCTCGACGAGCTGGCCTGAGTGGCGCAGGTATTCGTCACCCCGCAGGCCCAGCGGGACGTTGACGAGGCGATCGCGGCCCTCAACCTGCCGGACGACACCTGGCCTCGGATTGCCCGCTCGCTGCGCACGCTGGAGACATTCCCGCTCGCCGGTGTCGAGTTGGGCGGGAACTGGGCACCGGCTCGGTTCGTGCTCGGCCCCTGGTCCTGGATGATCCTGCTCTACAGCTACGAGCAATCGTCAGATCGGGTCTATGTCGTCGCGATGCACGATGGTCGCTCGGCCACGTCAGCCACGGCAATGCAGGAATAGCTCCGCGCCGGCTCCTCAGCCGGAGAGGCGCTTGACGGCACGCGCAGGGCTTGATCGCCACCGCCGATGCCCGAGAAGCCGGGGTCGTCCCTCATCGCCTAGTCGACATGGAGCGCCGGGGGACGATCGAGCGCGTCACTCGAGGCGTCTATCGCTTCGCGCGATTGCCGAGGGGATCGAAGCCGGCGTCCGAGCGGACTCCTGCGCCAGGCGATCGACACGGCTCGACGCCGCGGCCAGCGGAGGCTGAAGGATGAAATAGAACATTTCGTGCTGATCCGTCCACCCAGGTATTCGTCACCAGGAGTGCCTGAAACGCCGACGAACGCTTCGAGCGCGGAGCGCCTCAACCCTCCAGCGCCACGGCGACGAGAAGGGCGGTGGTGGCGGAGAGCTCGATCGCGGCGCCCATCACGTCGCCCGTGACGCCGCCGAGGCGGCGGCGGGCGAGCAGGCCGGTGGCGGCGGTGACTGCGGCGGCGGCGGCGAACAGAGCCAGGGCGTCGAGGCGGTAGAGGGCGAGCGCCAGCGCGACGGCGAGGGCGATTCCGGCGCAGACGGGGCCCGTGCGGGCGTGCACGCTCAGCAGGCGACCGGTCCCCGCGCCCGTGCGCGCGTAGGGGAGGAGGCGGGCGAGCGGCAGCGGCGCCGCTCGCGAGAGCGCGAAGGCGGCGACCACTGCGGCGAGGGCGTCGGCTTCGGCCAAGATACCCAGGGCCGCGCCTTTGACCAGCAGGTCCAAGGCCACGGCGGCGCCGCCGTAGGCGCCGAGGGCGTGGTCGCGCATGATCGCCAGCGACCGCTCGCGGTCGGCGCCGCCGAGGCCGTCGGCGGAGTCGGCGAGGCCGTCGAGGTGGAGGGCGCCGGTGAGGACCAGCTCGAGCGCGACGGCGAGGAGGCCGGCCAGCAGCGCCGGCAGCACCTCGGCGAGGCCGATCGCGGCGGCGCCGACGGCGAGGCCGATCGCGGCGCCGACCAGGGGGAAGAACGGGGCGGCCCTGAGCAGGGCGGCGGGATCGCCGCCGACGGTCCGTCCCAGCGGCAGGCGGGTGAGGAAGGCCACGGCGGCGAGCGGCTCAGGCGCCGGCATCGGTCACCCCCGCCTGCCCGAAGCTCGCCATCTCGGTCAGGATCGCCGCCGCCGAGAGCACCAGCGGCAGCGCCAAGGCGGCGCCGCTGCCCTCGCCGAGCCGCAGCTCGAGGTCGAGCAGAGGATCGAGGGCGAGCGCCTGCAGCAGCAGCCGGTGGCCGGGCTCGGGCGAGAGGTGCGAGGCGATCAGGGCCTCTCGGCAGCGCTCCTCGACGCAGACCGCCGCCAGCGCCGCCGCCGCGGTGATGAACCCGTCGACGAGGACCGCGACGCGGTTCGCCGCGCAGCCGAGCACCAGCCCGACCAGCCCCGCGATCTCGAACCCGCCGACCCCGGCGACGGCGCCGAGCGGGTCGTAGGGAGAGACGTCGTTGGCTTCGAGCGCGCGCCAGACGACGGCGCGCTTGTGCGCGACCCCCGCCTCGTCGAGGCCGGTGCCGGAGCCGCAGACGCCGTCAGGGCTGCAGCGCAGCAGCGCCGCGGTCAGCGCGCTCGCCGCGGTCGTGTTGCCGATCCCCATCTCCCCCAGCGCGACCAGCCCGATGCCTTCGCCGGCGAGCGCCTCGGCCAACTCGACGCCGGCGAGGACGGCGCGGCACATCTCCTCCTCCGCCATCGCCGGCCCCCGCGCCGAGTTGGCGGTCCCGGCCGCGACCCGCCGGTCGAGGATCGCCGCGCCCGCGACCGGCCTGCGCACGCCGAGGTCGGCGACCACCAGCCGGGCGCCGGCGTGGCGGGCGAGCACGCAGACGGCCGCGCCGCCGGCGGCGAAGTTGCGCAGCATCTGCTCGGTCACCTCCTGCGGGTAGGCGCTGACGCCCTCGGCGGCGACGCCGTGGTCGGCCGCGCAGACGACGATCGCCGGCTCCAGGGCCCCCAGCTCCGCGTCGCCCCTGACCCCCGCCAGGCGGCAGGCGATCTGCTCGAGCCGCCCGAGGCTGCCGCGCGGCTTGGTCTTGCCGTCGAGCGTCCGCTGCGCAGCCGCGGCGGCCGCCCGGTCGAAGGCGGGGATGCGGGCGGCCGTGCGCGCGATCGCCTCGCGCCCCGCCCCCGTCGTGCCATCGCCGGCCCCGCTCACCGCGCCGCCTCCAGCCTCAACGTCCGCCCGGCGACGACCAGCAGCGCCTCCTCGGCCCGCTCCGCCCAGGCCGCGTTGACCCAGCCGAGCAGGTCGCGGTAGCGGCGTCCGAGCTCGTACTCGGGGATGACCCCCATCCCGACCTCGTTGCTGACCGCGATCGTCGCTCCCACGCGGCGGCGGGCGAGCGCCGCGGCGGCGGCGGTCCGCTCGAGGATCTCCGCCTCGCCGAGCCCGCTCCGCAGCAGGTTCGCCACCCAGAAGGAAAGGCAGTCGACCAGGACGCAGGCCCGCGCCGGCGCCTGCGCCAGCGTGCCGTGCAGGTCGAGCGGCGCCTCGACCGTCGTCCAGGCCGGGTCGCGCTCGGCCCGGTGGCGGGCGATCCGCGCCTCCATCTCGGCGTCGAGCGCCTCCCCGGTGGCGATGAAGACGACGGGGCCGCTCGCCGCGGCGGCGCGGCGCAGGGCGAGTGCCGACTTGCCGCTGCGGGCGCCGCCGAGCAGCAGCGTCAGGCCCATCAGAAGTCGATCCCCCGCTTGGCCCGCACGCCGCGGTCGTAGGCGTGGCGGACCTTGCGCATCTCGGTCACGGTGTCGGCGACCTCGAGCAGCTGCGCCGGCGCCTCGCGCCCGGTGGCGATCACGTTCACCTGCTGCGGTCGCTCGCGCAGCACCCGCGCCACCTCGCCGCCGTCGATCCAGCCCCAGTTGATCGGGTAGGTGATCTCGTCGAGGACGACGAGCCGGTGCTCGCCGGCGGCGATCGTCTCCCGGGCCAGCTCCCAGGCGGCGCCCGCGAGGGCGGCGCTGCGCTCGAGGTCGTCGCTGAGCCAGCTGAAGCCGTCGCCGGTCCGCGCCCACTCGACGCCGAGGCCGCGGCAGACCTCCTCCTCCCCCACCTTCCACTTGTCGGACTTGACGAACTGGATCACGGCGACGCGCCAGCCGCGGGCAACGCCGCGCAGGACGACGCCGAAGGCGGCGGTCGACTTGCCCTTGCCGTCGCCGGTGTTGACGAGGACGAGCGAGCGCTGCCGCCGCAGCGGCGGCTTCTCCGGCACCTCGCGCTCGGGCTCGCGCGCGCTCACGCCGCCGCCCCCGGACGGACGGGCAGGACCACGGGGGCGCCGTGCGCCTCGGTCACCTCGACGTGGGCGCGGTAGTGGCGGCGGATCAGCTCCCGCCTCAGCACCTCGCCGGGCGGGCCGTGACGGACCAGCCGGCCGCGATCGAGCAGCGCCAGCCGATCCGCGTACTGCCCGGCCAGGGTGAGGTCGTGCATCGCCCCGAGCACGGTCAGCCGCCGTTCCTCGCGCAGCTGGCCGACCAGCTCCAGCGCCTCCTGCTGGCGGCCGACGTCGAGCGCCGTGGTCGGCTCGTCGAGGATCAGGACCGGCGCCTCCTGGGCGAGCGCGCGGGCGAGCGTGGCGCGCTGGCGCTCACCGCCGCTGAGCGCGCCGAGCCGCCGCCCCGCCAGCGCCCCCAGGTCGAGGCGGCGCAGCGCCCCGGCGGTGGCGCGCGCGTCGCCGGCCCCGGCACGGCCGAGCATCCCCAGGTGCGCCGTGCGCCCCAGCATCACGTACTCGTGGACGCTCATCTCGAGCGGCAGCAGGGGGGACTGCCAGACGATCGCGACGTCGCGGGCCCGTTGCGTGACCGGGACCCGGCGTGGGTCGCGGCCGGCGACCGCGACCGAGCCGTCGCAGGCAAGCACGCCGGCGACCGCCCGCAGCAGGGTCGTCTTGCCGGCCCCGTTGGCGCCGATCAGGGTCGTCCAACCGCCCTCCTCGACCCTCATCGTCACCTCCTCGAGGACCGGCCTCCCGGCCAGCGCCACCGAAACCCGCTCCAGCTCGATCATGCCCGCACCGCCCGAGTGGTACGCAGCACGACGATGAAGAAGGGGGCGCCGATGCAGGCCGTGACCACGCCGATCGGCAGCTCGGCCGGGGCGAGGGCGGTGCGGGCGACGACGTCGGCGAGGACCAGGAAGGCCGCGCCGAACAGGGCCGAGAGCGGCAGCACGACCCGGTAGCTGGAGCCGGCGAGGAGGCGCACCGCGTGGGGGATGACGATCCCGACAAAACCGATCAGGCCGCTGACCGAGACCGCCGCCGCGGTCCCCAGGGTCGCCGCGCCGACCACGAGCAGGCGCAGGCGGCCGACGCGGACCCCGAGTCCCGCCGCCTCCTCGTCGCCGACCCGGAGCACGTCGAGCAGGCGGCGGTGGGCGAGGATGAGGGCGACGCCGGCGAGTGCGTAGGGCAGGACCAGCAGCACGTCGCTCCAGCCCGAAGTCGAGAGCCTCCCCATCAGCCAGGAGTAGATGGCGCGCACGTTCTCGGTGTTCTGCTGGAGGAGCAGCGTCTGCAGCGCGGTGAGGAAGGTCGCGACCGCGACCCCGGCCAGGATCAGCGTCGCCGTGCCGCCGCCTTCGCCGACCGAGCGGCCGATCAGGTAGGCGCCCATGGCGGCGGCGGTCGCCCCGACGAAGGCGGCCAGGGGAAGCGGCACGGCGCCGGCGTAGACGATCGCGATCGTCGCCCCTAGCCCGGCGCCGGCGGCGGCACCGAGGAGGTAGGGGTCGGCGAGTGGGTTGCGGAAGACCGCTGGTAGGCGCCGCCGGCCGTCGCCAGGCAGGCGCCGACCAGCGCCCCCAGCACCACCCGCGGCGCCCGCAGCTCCCAGAGCACGGCGCTCTGCAGCGGGGACAGCTCCCCTTCGGCGTCGCCGAAGGGGAGGCGCGCGAACAGGTCGCCGAACAGCGCTCCCGGCGGGATCCCGGCCGGGCCGACGGCGAAGCCGGCGAGCATCGCGGCGAACAGGGAGAGGGCCCCGAGCGCCAGCCAGCGCCAGGAGAGCTCGCCGCCGTGGCGCAGCGCCGCGGCGGGCGCGCGGGCCCCCATCGTGCTCGCCGCCGTGCTCAACCGCCGGCCCCGCCGGCGCCGCGCGCCCGCTCCATCGCTTCGACGACCCTGGCGACGAAGACGGGGATGCGCGGGCCCCAGCGCGAGGCGACGTCGTCGTCGATCGCGACCACGGCGCCGTTGCGGACCGCCGCCACTTCGTCCCAGCCGGGCCGCCTGGCGACCTGCGCCGGGTCCTGCCCGCAGCACTCGGTGTCGGCGAGCACGATCAGGTCGGGATCGGCCCCGACCACCGCCTCGGAGGACAGCTGCGGATACGGCGTGCCCGCCCGCCGCGCCGCCGGCTCGGCGACGTTGCCGAGCCCGAGCCGCTGGTAGACGCGGCCGATGAAGTTGCGGTTGCCGACCGTGTAGAGGTCGGGGTCGAGCTCGTGGAAGAAGTCGAGCCCGCGCCCCGGGGGCGCGGCCTCGATCTCGCTCTCGACCGCGGCCCGGACCTCGCGAGCCAGGCGGCGGCCCTCGGCCGCGTGCCCGGTCGCGACCCCGAGCTCGCGGAACTGCGCGTAGGCGTCGTCGAGGTTGGCCGGGGCCGGCTCGGCGAGGACGGTGAGGCCGACCCGGCGCAGCCCGGCCGAGACGTCGCGCGGGACGGACGCCGGCAGCACCACGAGGTCGGGTTCGTAGCCGATGATCGCCTCCACGCTCGGCTGGTAGGAGGAGAGGGCGGTGCGCGGCACCGCCGGCGGGTAGTCCGATTCCTCGTCGACCGCGATCACCTGCTCGCCGGCGCCGAGCGCGAACAGCGTTTCGGTCGCCGAGGGGGAGAGCGAGACGATCCGCTGCGGCCGCTGCTCGATCGTGACGCTCCGCCTCGCGTCCTCGACGGTGACCGGGAAGCCGTCGCCCTCGCCGGGCTCCGTGGCCGCCGAGCCCTCCTTAGATCCGCAACCCGCGCCGACCAACGCCAGCGCCACCAGAACCGCCCACGCACACCAGGATCCCATCGAAACCTCCACGAGTTCGTTCGAAGGGAGGTCGGACGAACGGAGGGATCCGCGCGCACCGACCCTTCCTTCGAGGGTCGATCCGTCGACGCGGTCAGGCGACCTGGCTCGTCCCCCGAAGGGGCATCGCAGTTGCGGGACAGCGCCGGATTCGCACCGGCTTCGCTGAGTTCGCGCCGGCTGGGGATATGAGCCCAGCCGGCGACGACTCTACAACGAAACGGGGCATCCCTCCTTACAAAGCCAGCGAGGCGGCCTTCAGGTGCAGCGCTTCGAGCCGGCGCAGCTGGTCGGTGGCGCGCTCGGCCAGGGCGCCCAGGTCGAAGCCCGAGAGATCGTCAGCGTGGGTGTGCTCGAGCGCCCGCCACAGCCGGCGCTTGCCCGCGACGCCGATCTGCAGCAGCTCCAGCTCGTCAAGACGGCTGAGCGGCGAGTAGCCTCGCAGCCGCCCGTTCGGCTTCAACCGGCCCAGCCGCTCGCCGAGCACCGCGGCGGCCGGCTTCAGCTTGCTCCGGCCGATCCCCAGTCGATCCATCGCCGACTCGAGGGTCGCGCGGTCATCTTCGACCTCGGCGCAGATCTCGGCCAGCGCCGGCCCGAACTCCCGATCGTCCTCGTTGCTTGCCTGCAGTCGCCGCGCCAGCTCGACTCCGACCGTCGCTCCCGCCAGGTGGTCGTTGAGATAGATGGCGAGCAGCCCGCCCATGCAAGACACCCTCAGCGCGAATTGAGCCGTCGCACGCCCGGCATGTGGGGATGCTGGGCCCGGATCGTGCGCAGGGCCTGGACGGTGCGGGCGAGGGAAGGCGCCGTTCGAGCAACCGGCGGCTCAGCTCCCACTTTCCTCTCTCGCGGCATGGCAGCGATCTACCCGGGTCGGGGCAGCGTCGAAACATGGCGGGGAGGCTAGGTCGTCGTCGCCCGCAAGCGGGTCTTTTCGACCCGGGCGAGCTTGCGTTTGAGGCGCTGGAGCTGTTTCTCCTGGGCCGGCGAGCGGTCGAAGCGGGGGTGGGCGATGTTTTCCGTCTCTTCGGGGTCGGTCTTCAGGTCGTACATCTCCCACTGCGGCCGCTTCGGGTTTTCCTTCGCCACGTCGTAGTACTTCGCCAGCTTCCAGCGCCCTTCGCGGATGCTGACTATGTGGTTCGGCGGTTTCGGGTAGGGCGGGTTCTTCTGCCCCGACTGGTAGTCGTCGTAGGTGAAGACGACGTAGTTCTGGGTCGACTTGTCCTTGGCCGGCCTCAGCACCAGCGAGGAGTAGTCGACGCCCTGCCAGTTTGCGCGGGCGGATTTCGGCGCCTTCGCCAGGCTCGCCAGCGTCGGCAGGAAGTCGACGTGGGAGACCATCGCGTCGGTGCTCAGCGGCCGCGGGTAGAGGCGCGGGTTCGAGTAGACCAGCGGGACCCGGATCGCCTCCTCGTAGAAGTTGAAGTTCTTCTGCCTCATCCCCCCGTGGGCCAGCCCCATCTCGCCGTGGTCGGCGGTGCGCACGATCAGCGTGTCGTCGAGCAGGCCGGTCGCTTCGAGCTTGTCGAGGACGTTGACGATGTAGCTGTCCGAGGAGCGCATCAGATTGCCGTAGAAGTTCAGGTAGCGGCGTTTTTCGGCTTCGCTGCCGGGCTTCCCGGTCAGGTTGAAGATCCGCAGGAACTCCTCCTGGGCGCTCGGCTTGGTCTTCAGGCTTTCGCCGTTGGTCGCGGGGACGCCGATCTCGCCCTCCAGCCAGGTCGCGTCGTAGCCGGCTTCTTCGAAGGTCCGGCTCGGGTAGAAGAGGACGTCGTGGGGGTTGACCAGTGAGATCACCATGAAGAACGGCTGCTCCTGGGCGGCGTTGGAGCTGAGGTACTGCAGCGCCCCTTCGTCCGCGCCTTCGCCCTGGGAGTCGATAAAGCGGCCGTCGTTGTCGACGTAGCCGCCGCCGGCCTCGGGGACCGTCTGGTTGGCGCCCGCGTCCGGCGGGTTCCAGCGGTCGAAGCCGTACTTTTCGAGATCCGCCGGCACCGCGTGTTCCTTTTCGGCCGGCTTCGAGCAGTGCCACTTGCCCTTGTAGACGACGTTGTAGCCGGCGGCCCTCATCACCGTGGCGAGGTTCGGCAGCGCCGGGGGCGGCGGCAGCTCGACCTGCGCTTCGTATTCGGGGTAGGGCATGTCTTCCTCGAGCGTGTACTTGACCCCGTGCTGGGCGGGGAAGAAGCCGCTCATCAGGGTCGAGCGCGCCGGCGAGCACATGCAGGCGTTGGTGAAGGCGCGTTCGAAGCTGATCCCGTGCCGCCGCAGCCGCCGCATCCCCGGCAGGTTCCTGCGCAGCCAGTGGGGCGGGAAGTGCTGGATCGCCCGTTCCTGGTCGGTGAGGATGAGCAGGACGTTCATCCCGGCGACGCTGCGGCCCTTGCCCTTGGCGGCGAGCGCCTCCGCCCCGCTCTGCGCCAGCAGCGCGGCCGCCGCCGCTCCCGCCCCGGTGCCGAGCAGCTGCTTGCGGGTGAGGCCCGCCTCGCGGCGCTCCGAATCGGTCATCTCTTCCTCCTGAAGACGTTGACGGCATTGCTGGCGAAGGAGGTCGAGTAGACGGAGCGACCGTCGGGGCTGACCGCGATCGAGCTGACCCCGCGCAGCGCCCGTCCCGTGCCGCAGCCGGGGACCCGGCGCGCCGCCAGGCAGCCCGCGCGGCCCGCCTTCTGCGCGAGGAAGCCCGTTTCGCGGTCGCGGTCGAGAACGTCGATCGCGCCGCTTTTGAAAGAGGCGAGGTAGACGCTGAAGCCGTCGGGGCTGACCGCGAGGCCCTCGGGCGCGATCATCGCGCGGCCGAACGAGCAGCCGACGGAGCGCAGGTAGACCATGCAGGCGTGAGTGTTCGGCTTCTGCGTGAGCAGGCCGGCGGCGGAGCGGCTGAACGAGGTGACGGAGTTGCTGAACAGCGAGGTGACGTAGACGTCGCGCCCGGCCGGCGCGATCGCGACCGCATTGGCGCCGCTCAGCTGCACGCCGGTCGTGCAGCCGGCGAGCGCGGCGTCGACGATGCAGCCGCTGCCGTCGGCCGGCTGGGAGAGCGCGCCCGTGGACGGTTCGCGGGCCAGCTCGACGACCGAGTTGGAGAGCGCGCCGGCGACGTAGACACTGGCGCCGTCGGGGCTGACCGCGAGGCCCTCCGGGGCGGCGAGGGCGATCGCGGGTGCGCAGCCGGCGATCGCCTCGGCGATGCAGCCGCTCGCATCGGCCGCCTGGTACAGAACCCCGTTTTTCGCCCGCTGGAAGATCGCGACGGCGTTGCCGAAGAAGGAGCCGACGTAGACGTTCGCGCCATCGGGGCTGACGGCGACGACGTCGGGCGCGACCAGGGCGCGGCCGACGGCGCAGCCGGGGATCGGGATGCCGGAGACGCAGCCGCTGCCCGCCGCGAGCTGGGTCAGCGCGCCGGTCGAGGTGTTGCGGTGGAAGGCGGTGACGGAGTTGCCGACGCGCGAGGTCGCGTAGAGAAAGCGGCCTTCGGGGCTGAGCGCGACCGAGTTCGGGCCGTCGAGCCCGACCGCCCGGGCGCAGCCGCCGCTTCCTTTCGCCGCGACGCAGCCGCCCTTGCCGGCGGGCTGTCTCAGCGCGCCGGTCCGGCGGTTGCGGACGAAGGTCGCGATCGCGTCGCTGCGCGAGGAGGCGACGTAGACGTTGCGGCCGTCTGCGCTGACCGCGATCGCCCGCGAGCCCATGAACGGGCCGGCGCCCTTGAGCGCGCGAGCGGTCCCGCAGCTGCCCGCTTTGACGGAGCGGTCGACGAGGCAGCCGCGCTCGCCGGGCAGCTGGACCAGGCGCCCGCTCGCCGCGGCCGAGGGGCGACCCGGCTTCGCCGCCTTGGCGCCGAGCGCGCCGGCGGGCAACAGCAGCGCCAGCAGCGCGGGAAGCAGGACGACCGCCGCAAACGCAGATGGGCGCGTGCCCGGGAAGCTCAACGCGGTCACCCTATGACGCTGCGCGGACAGGGGTGCGGGCGGGTGCCGCTACTCCGATCCCGGTCCCTCGCCCTCCGGCGCGTAGCGGTGGTGAAGCAGCAGGGCGTTGCCGTCGGGGTCGGCGAAGAAGGCCATGTGGCAGACGCCGGAGTCCATCGTGTCGGCCCGGAACTCGATGCCCTCGGATTCGAGCTGGGCGCGAGCGGCCTCGACGTCCTCGACGCGCAGGGCGATCGGCGTCGCGTTCGCGGAGAACTCGATGCCGAAGGCGTCGGTCTGCATCAGCGCGATCGTCAGGTTGCCGGTCTCGAACTCGCCCGCCGGCATCTCACCCCAGCGCTTGGCGAACGGCAGGCCGAGCACCTCGCCGTAGAACCTGGCGGCAGCCTCGTAGTCGCGCGTCGGGACAGCGACGAAGTCGGTGTGGGTAACGAGTTGCGTGTCAGCGGTCATCGAGCCTCCCCTTCCAGTCGTGTTGTCCGCCCATGGTCACCGATCGTCGCGGGGCATGCTCAGCCAGGTCGATCGAGGAAGCGGCGTTCGACGCCGTCGAGGACGGTCTGCAAGCTGAAGAGATGCCGGGGGCGGCGCGGGCACGCCGGACGGCGAGCCCTCGTCGTCCGGTCTTCGAATCCCCGGACGGGGGCGAGACCCGCTCAAGCGGCGCTGTTCAAAGCCTCGAGGCGCTCGAGCCCGGGGCGGACGCTCTCGATGAAGCGCTGCAGCGACTGCTGGACCTCGGGCTCGCCCGCTTAGAGCGTAAACAGAGCTTGGGCGTGAAGAGCCGCCCGTGTGGGCGTGACGCGCCCATCGTCCTCGCGGCACAAGAGCCCGGCCCCTTCCAGCCCGAAGAGCGCGCGCTCGATCTCGCGTTCTTCGCCGCGTACCCCAGACATCAGCCGAACCAGTTCAACCGATTCCAGATGCTTCGGGTGAAAATCGATGACCTGATTGAGCACAGCAAGTTCGACCTGCCGGGGATCGAGCGCCATCGTCGCTCAGCGGGCTTTCCTGGCGGACGCCTTCCTGTTCTCTTCGGGGCTGCGGGCTGAGAGAAAGCTCGCCAAGAACACGGTCGCCGAGATCGCCTCCGACCCGTCATCGTTCATTGCCCCCATCCGCCGGCTTGCCGCAGATTGCAGCTCCTGCACCGACCCCAGGAACTCGCGCGCAAGCCGGCCGAACTCCTCGACGCCGGGTTCGTCGAGAACCAGGGGGGTCAGGCTCAACTCACCCGGTGAGGCGTCGAAGATGCCGGCGCCGATCGAGTCACGAGCATCATTGAAGAACTCCTGCAAGATTTCCAGAGAGACCGTTTTCCTTATCGCAGGCGGAAGGTTGGTCCACGCGTCCGGGGGAATCAGAGTAGGCACCGTCGCCTCGTAGAAGTGCTCGACGGCGCCCCGGCGAGGTGCGGTGCGCACCAGCGTGATCAGACCGCATTTCGACAGTACGGAGACGTGGTAGCTGACCTGGCTCAGTCCTTCGTCCAACTCCTTCGAGACTTCCTTAGGGCTCGCCTCCCTTTCGCAGAAAACCGCGAAGATCCTGACCCGCTCCTCATTGGACAGAGCCTGCATCTGCCTGTAGTTCAACAGTGGCCGAAGCGGGCGCTTGCGTCCTCCCTTGGCAGCATCCTTCCTAGCCGTCGTCTTTCGTTGTGCCGCGTTTCCAGCGGTGGTCTTCCTGTCTCGGGACTTTCGAGCCATTGGGTCTGCCTCCGTCTCTTCTCAGGTACGTCTGAGCGTTTGGTGCCCGACGCTAAGGAGCCATCCCGATAAAGCGAAGCGACGATGACAAAGCGACCAATTCGGATGCTTTGCTCGAAAATTCGTGTCTATTAATGGCCAGGATGGGGCGGCCTGCGACAAGCGCAGACCGCCCTCCCGGTCGCAGTGGGGCTAGGACCCCTTGGTGATCGAGCGATCCGGAATCGTGCTCGCAGTCTTTGAGAGCTGCATCAGTTCACCTCCTTTGACTAATGCTCAAACTAATCAGAGCATTAAACCGAGGCGAGCCGTAAACAAGCGAAGTTCTCGCTAACTGCTCAGAAATTTCGCCGACAAATCGGCTAGCCTGGTGCGGTCAAGCTCACCTTGGAGGGGAAAGTGGCCGTAGAAAGTCGAGAAGCCGAGGTATCTCTCAACGAGAAGTTCTCGCTGGTGATCTCCCACGAGATCACGGTCAAAGCAATGATCCTCATCGCCGATGACATGCGCAGCCCGAAAGAAGTCGGCAAGCGCCTGAACATCTCCTCCTCGAAGGCGAGCCATCACCTGAAGAAGCTGGAGCGGCTGGGGGTCGCCGAGCTCGTCGAGGAACGAGAAGTCGGAGGGACGATTGAGCACTTCTATCGCGCAGTCATCCGACCGATCGTCAGCGACGCAGAATGGGAGAAGCTGGACCTCGTCGAACGACAACTCTACTCGGCCTGGATCGTCCAGCTGGTCCTCGCCGATGCGGCGACGTCCTTCGATGCGGAACTCTTCGACGCCTATCCCAACCGACACCTGAGCCGATCACCATTGCTGGTCGACAGAGAGGGCCTCGGCGAAGTCGCCGCAGCGCAGACGAGGGCAATGCACGAGTCCTTCGATGCGGTGACCCGGTCGGCAGAGCGCCGGTTGAAGACCGGCGAGGAGGGGATCAACATCCTTTCGGCGATGATGTGCTTCCCGCTACCCGCGCGGAGTGAAGGGCCAAAGCTCCGCTGCCAGGCTGGCAGCGGTCAGGACTAGGAGCGAGGCTGCTCGCCAGCCAATCTGACGAGCTCGAGCACGTCGACGTCGATCGCCGTCGCCAGGCTGACGAGCGCGATCCAGGTCGGGTTCTGCTTGCCACCCTCTATCCGCGAGACCGAGACGGTGTGCAATTCGGCCTCTGCGGCGAGCGCTTCGATGCTGAGACCGCGCTGTTCGCGAAGGACTCGGATTGCGGCTCCAAGTTGAGTGAGGCTCGGCTGCGACACGGGGGCAGACCAGCCTCCCGCTGCCGCTTTGCTTAGGCCATAGCATATATGTTAGATTGCCAATCTCCAAGATCGGCGGGAGATGCCGGATGGGGAGCAATGGACAGCGTCTCGATCGGTCTCTAGGAACTGAGACGGACGCGGTTCTTGCAATCGTCAACGGTCGCGTCCTGGTCGCTTCACCTCCCATGAGCGGCCAGGGCGGGAGCCCTTGCTGGCGGAGGCGGAATGAGACTTCCTGTGTCAACCCCCAGCCATTTGAATGCGTCGCAAGTTGCCGTGTTTGGAGGGGTCATAGGGAACTTCGTCCTGCCAGCAGCGCCAGAGCACGCGCAGCCAGGCGCGCCCCAGAACCCGGATCGCATGGGGATGGTCGAGGCCGCGAGAGCGAGCGCTGAGGTAGACGCTGCGAGCCCAGGGATGGTGATGCCTTGTCGAATCGGCAAGGCAGGAGACGGCGTCTCTGAGGCGCTTGTCGCAGGCCCAGCGAAAGCCGGCGACCTTGCGCTTGCCCGACTCCCTGGCGACCGGCGCCATGCCGGCGTCGGCAGCGAGAGCCTCGCGGGTCGGATAGCGCGAACGGTCGTCACCGATCTCGGCGACCAGCCGCGCCGCCGTGATCACCGACTTGGGGTCTTTGAACAGCGGCAGGAACACCTCCGCGTCGGGGTGGGCTCGAACAGCCTGGGCGATCTGGGAGGTCAGCTCGCGGATCTGCTCGACGATCGGCTTAAGCGTCGCCACCAGGCCGAGCACGGCGCCCCGGCGCGCCTCGGCCTCGAGGGTCTCCGCCCGTCCCGCCGGCGCGGTGCGCAGCCGCTCCAGGAGCTCGGCAGCCGAGCGCCGGCCGCAGTAGCCGTGGCGGGCGAGGAAACCCTCCAGACGCTTCTCGCCCAGCCCACGTGCGTCGGCCGGAGCGGGGTAGCGTGCCAAGAAGGCGAGCCCGATCGGGGAGTCGACGTCGGCGAAGATCCGCGCCGCACCGGGCCAGAAGGCGTCCAGCTGCGCACGCAGCTCGTTGGCCAGCCGCACCCTGGCCCCGACCAGGTCCTCGCGTGTGCGGGTCAGCGCCCGCAGCGCCTTGGTCTCGTCCGAGTCCGGGGTCAGCGCCCGGTGGCGATGGGAGTCGGTGCGCGCCAGCTCTGCCAGGACAAAGGCATCGAAGCCGTCGGACTTGCCGCCGGAGGCCTCATAGCGAGGCCGCGTCGCCTTCAGCTTGTTGGGGTGGATCGGCATGACGGTGAAGCCCGCCTCCAGCAAGCGATCGACCAGGAGCCCGTCGGGGCGCTCTATCGCCACCCGCACGACCCCGAGCGCCCGCATCCGGGCGATCATCTCCCTGAGCCCGGCCTCTTCGTGGGCATGCATCTCGCCCTCCAGCACCAAGCCACCGCCGTCGACCACGCAGAGCGCGTGCTCCTCGCTGGCCCAGTCGATACCAGCAAACGCCTCCTCCATCAGTTCCCTCCTCGGATCGAATTGACTTGCGCCGGCCGGGAGGTACCGTTGCGGGTGCTCATAGTTGGGCGCTCTGGGGCGCCACTTCCTGTGGCCGCTTCAGGTGCCTCCGACCGCCGGGAGGCGCTGGTCTCATCCGGGCCCTCCAAGGGGCAAGCGAGCGAGGCGCTCTCCCGACGGCGGTCGGCTTCTCTATGCGTTCCCCTGGGATCTTCGACGGCCTCCCTTCGGTCGGCCTCTCAATCTCAGAAGAACAAGAGGGAGGTTCTCCTATGAGC
>DASTVL010000096.1:0-16100 GCA_035759115.1 Solirubrobacterales bacterium
TCTGAGCCACCGGCTCGGAGCCCCGGCGAACGACGATCTCCTCCCCCTCTTCAGCCCGACGCACGAGCTTGGAGAACTGCGTCTTCGCCTCGTGGATGTTGACGCTTGCGGCCACAATGCGACGGTAGCACAGCTTGGTCCACTTGGTCCACGGTTCGCCCGGAGGCGGGGCTGACGCTCAGGCGGTGCGGATCAGCTTCTTGTTTACGAACTCGTCGGCGCCGTAGCGGCCCAGCTCGCGGCCGAAGCCGGAGCGCTTGAAGCCGCCGAAGGGGAGCTCGGGGGCATCGGCGCCGACCAGGTTGACGTAGACCATGCCGGCTTCGATCCGGTCGGCGACCCGGTCGGCCTGCTCGGGGTCGGTGGTCATCACGTAGGAGCCGAGGCCGAACGGGGTCTGGTTGGCGAGCTCGATCGCCTCCTCCTCGGAGCCGACGCGGTAGACCTGCGCCACGGGGCCGAAGAACTCTTCCTGGGAGGCCTCGTCGCCGGGGACGATCCCGGTGAGGACCGTCGGCTCGAAGTAGTTGCCGTCGCGGTCGCCGCCGAGGACGAGCTCGGCGCCGTTCTCGACCGCGCGCTTCACCTGGTCCTCGAGCCGGTCCGCCGCGCCCGCCGAGGAGAGCGGGCCGACCTCGGTGTCATCCGCCGTCGGGTCGCCCGGCTTCGCCGCCTCCAGCTTCTGGCGGAACTTCTCGAGGAACTCGTCATAGAGCTCGTGGACGACGATGAAGCGCTTGGCCGCGTTGCAGGACTGGCCGGCGTTGTCGAGCCGCGCTTCGGCCGCCGCCCCGGCGGCCGCGTCGACGTCGTCGGAGCCGAGCAGGATGAAGGGATCGGAGCCGCCGAGCTCGAGCACGACCTTCTTCAGGTTGCGCCCGGCCGCCGCGGCGACGGCGGCGCCGGCCCGCTCGGAGCCGGTGACCGAGACGCCGCGCACGCGCGGGTCGGCGATCGCCCACTCGATCTGCTCGTTGGTCGCGTAGATGTTCTCGTAGGAGCCCCGCGGGAAGCCGGCGTCGTCGAAGATCCGCTGCATTGCCGCGGCCGATTCGGGGCACTGCGGCGCGTGCTTGAGCAGGATCGTGTTGCCGATCGCCAGATTCGGCGCCGCGAAGCGGGCCACCTGGTAGTAGGGGAAGTTCCAGGGCATGATCCCGAGCAGCACGCCGAAGGGGCTGCGGCGGACCAGCGCCGTGCCCTCGCCGTCCTGCAGCTCGATCGGCTCGTCGGCCAGCAGGCCCTCGGCGTTGTCGGCATAGAAGCCGTAGATTTCGGCCGTGAAGTCGACCTCCGCCAGGGCCTGCTCGATCGGCTTGCCCATCTCGCCGACGATGATCTCGGCCAGCTGCCGACGGCGCTCGCCGTGCAGCTCGCCGGCCCGGCGCACCAGCGCGGCGCGCTCGGCCACGGTGGAGGAGCCGGGCCACGTCCGGGCCGCCTCGTCGGCCCGCCCGATCGCGGCGCGCAGCTCGTCGTCGCTTATCTCCGGGTACTCCTTGACCGTCTCGCCGGTCGCCGGGTTGACCACCGCATAGGCGCTCATTCAGTCAATACCTCCGCATGTCGTAGGGCTTGCTCCACAGGGACGCATTCCATGCCTACCGCTTCGGCCACGGCCGGGTGGGTGACGTGGCCGGCGGCGACGTTGACGCCGGGGCGCAGGCCGGGGTCGCGGCGGATCGCGTCCTCCACCCCGCGGTCGGCGAGCGCGATCGCGTAGGGCAGGGTGGCGTTGGTCAGCGCCTGGGTCGAGGTGATCGGGACCGCGCCGGGCATGTTGGCGACGCAGTAGTGGGTGATCCCGTCGACCTCGAAGGTCGGCTCGCGGTGCGTGGTCGGGTGCGAGGTCTCGAAGCAGCCGCCCTGGTCGATCGCGACGTCGACGAGCACCGCGCCCGGCTTCATCAGCGCCAGCTGCTCGCGCCGCACCACATGAGGGGCGCGCGCGCCGTGAACCAGCACCGCGCCGATCACGAGGTCGGCCCGCGGCAGCATCTCCTCGATCGCGAGCGTGGTCGAGAACACGGTCGAGCAGGCGCCGGCGAAGCCGACCTCGAGCTCGCGCAGGCGGTCGATCGACTTGTCGTAGACGAAGACGTCGGCGCCCATCCCGATCGCGACGAAGGCGGCGTTCATGCCGACCGCGCCGCCGCCGATCACGATCACGTTGGCCGCCGCCACGCCGGGCACGCCGCCGAGCAGGATGCCGCGCCCGCCGAGCGGCTTCTCCAGCATGAAGGCGCCGGCCTGGGTGGCGATCTTGCCGGCGATCTCGCTCATCGGCGCCAGCAGCGGCAGCCGCCCGTGCGCGTCCTCGACCGTCTCGTAGGCGACGCAGGTGGCGCCGGAACCGCAGAGGCCGCGGGTCTGCTCGGGGTCGGGCGCAAGGTGCAGGTACGTGAACAGCAGCTGGTCCCTGCGGAGCATCTCGATCTCGGCCGCCTGCGGCTCCTTCACCTTCAGGACCATCTCCGCCTCGGCGAACACGGTGGCCGCGTCGGGCACGATCTGCGCCCCCTGCGACTCGTATTCGGCATCGGCGATCGCGCTGCCCTCGCCCGCCCCGACCTCGATCAGGACCCGGTGGCCGTGCTCGGACATCTCGCGCACCCCGGCGGGGGTGATCGCGACCCGGTACTCGTCGGGCTTGATCTCGCGCGGAACGCCGACGATCATCCGACCAGCTCCCTGGCCCGCAGCGCCAGCCAGAACTCGATCCGGTCGTGGGCGCGCGAGAGGTCGCGCCCGGTCAGCTCTTCGACCTTGCGCATGCGGTAGCGCAGCGTGTGGCGGTGGCAGTAGACCTCTTTCGCCGCCCGCTCCCACTGCCCGTTCTGCTCGATGAAGGCTTCCAGCGAGCGCAGCAGCTCGCCGCCGTACTCCTCGTCGCCCGCCTTGATCGGGCCGAGCACGCTGTCGCAGTAGAGCCCGAGCGCGTCGTCGTCCTGGATCGAGAGCAGCAGGGTGAAGGCGCCGAGGTCGCGCCAGGAGGCGACGTCCGGGGCGCTGCCGTTCTCGCTGAATGCCGTCGCCTCGAGCGCGCAGCGGGCCTCGTGGAAGGAGTGGCGCAGCTCCTCCGGCGGCGCCGGGCGGCTGGCCGCGGCGCGCACCGTGCCGCGCTCCTTGATCAGCGCCTTGCGCGCTTCGGAGGCGAGGTCGATCGGGTCGCGGTCGGCGGCGTCGACGACGGCGCAGAGCAGCTCGCGGCTGCCGCTGGAGTGCGGCGCGACGACCGCGGGGCAGGCGTCGGCGGCGAGCGCCCGCTCGAGCGCGTGCTCGGCGGCGGCGGGGTCGTCGAGGTCGAACACGAGCACCGCGGCTTCGTCGCCGATCCCGAACGGCTCCAGCCGGCGGCGCAGCTCGCTCGGGTCGAGCCGCCCGCCCAGCGCCCCGGCGAGCACGTCGCCGGCCAGCCGGCGCTCGGTCTCGCGGGCGACGCGGCGGCGCATCAGCTCGAGCGCGACGACGGCGACCGCCTGCTGCAGGATCAGCCGCTCGAAGTCGCCGAGGCCGCCGGAGTCGCGCACCATCACGACCCAGGCCTGGGGTGGGCCCCCACCCGGTGAGATCACCGGGTGGGCCAGCGCCCGGCCCGCCACCGAGGGGTGGGTGGGAACGAAGGGATGCCCGTCGGCGGTGTGCGAGAGCGCTTCGTCGCGGATCGCGTTGACCGCCTCGGCCGAGAGCCGGCGGCGGAAGCCGCGCCCCGCGAGCCGCTCGCCGCGGCTGTTGAGGATCGCCACGGTGCCGCCGACCGCGGAGGCGATCGTCGCCACGATCTCCTCCAGGCCGCGCTCTTCGAGCACCAGTCGCTCGAGCCGGCGCTGCACGGCGATGCCGCGCTGCAGCACCTCGTACTGCTCGTTGACGAGCTTGGCGAAGGCCTTCTCGGTGAGCGCGATGAACGGGGTCGAGTAGGGCACCTCGAAGAGCGGGAAGTCGCGTTTCTTCGCCTCCTCGAGCAGCGCTTTCGGCAGCTTCTTGTGGCTGAAGCCAGTGCCGAAGCCGAGCCCGGCGAGGTTGTGCTCGACCAGCAGGCCGATGTACTTGCGTTGCTTGGCGGCGCTGTCGAGCGGGATGCCGGTGGTCAGCATCAACTCGCCGCCGGAGAGCCATGGGGTCGGGTCCTCGAGCTCGGAGATGTGTATCCAGCGCAACGGCGCCTCGGCCGCGCCCGCGCCGGCAGCGAGGTCGAGACCGACCTCGTCGAGCAGGCTCTGCACGGTCAGCATCGGCACTCCTATCTGCGGACCCGCTCCCACGCGTCCGTAAGTACCCCCCGCAGTACGTCGTGGATCTCCTCGAACTGCTCGCTGTCGGCGATCAGCGGCGGCGCCAGCTGGATCACCGGGTCGCCGCGGTCGTCGGCTCGGCAGATCAGACCCCGTTTGTAGAGCTCGCCGGAGAGGAAGCCGCGCAGCAGGTCCTCCGCCTCCGCGTCGTCGAAGCTCTCCTTGGTCTCCTTGTCCTTGACCAGCTCGATCGCCTGGAAGAAGCCGGCGCCGCGCACGTCGCCGACGATCGGCAGGTCGTGCAGGGTCTCCAGCATCGCGCGGAACTCGCCCTCCTTGGCGAGCACGTGCTCGCAGAGCCCCTCGCGCTCGTAGACGTCGAGGTTGGCCATCGCCACCGCCGAGGCGACGGGGTGGCCGGCGAAGGTGAAGCCGTGGGCGAAGGAGGCGTCGCCCTGCATGAACGGCTCGGCGATGCGATCGTCGGCGATCAAGGCGCCCATCGGCGCGTAGGCCGAGGTCAGCGCCTTGGCGACGGTGACGATGTCGGGCACGTAGCCGAAGCGTTCGCAGCCGAAGTAGTGCCCGAGCCGGCCCCAGGCGCAGATCACCTCGTCGGAGATCATCAGCACGTCGTGGCGGTCGCAGATCTCGCGCACCCGCTGGAAGTAGCCGTCGGGCGGGACGAAACAGCCGCCGGCGTTCTGCACCGGCTCGACGATCACCGCGGCGACGGTCTCGGCGCCCTCGAACTCGATCCGCTCCTCGATCGCGTCCGCCGCCCAGAGCGGGTGGCGGTCGGCGGGCCAGCGGTAGACGTTGGTGTTGGGCACGTGGCAGCCGCCCGGAGCGAGCGGCTCGAACTGGCTGCGCAGCTCGGTGATCCCGGTCGCCGAGAGCGCCCCCAGCGTGGTCCCGTGGTAGGCGATCTCACGCGCGATCACCTTGTGCTTCTGGCCTTTGCCGAGCGCGCGGTGGTAGTTGCGGGCGAGCTTCAGCGCCGACTCGACCGCCTCGCCGCCACCGGAGGTGAAGAAGACGCGGTTGAGGTCGCCGGGGGCGAGCGCGGCGATCCGCGCGGCGAGCTCGATCGCGCGCGGGTGGGCGTAGCTCCAAAGCGTGTAGAAGTCGAGCTCTTCGACCTGGCGCGCAGCGGCCTCGCCGAGCTCGCTGCGGCCGTGGCCGGCGTTGACGCAGAACAGCGCCGAGAGCCCGTCCAGGTAGCGGTTGCCCTGCTCGTCGTAGACGTAGCAGCCCTCGCCGCGGGTGATGATCGGGATCTCGTGGCCCGGCCCGTAGGAGCCCATGCGCGAGAAGTGCATCCAGAGGTGGCGCATTGCCAGCTGCTGGAGGCCGGTGTCGACTGCCTCGGGCGACTTCGACGCGGTGGCCATACTGGTTCTCCTCTCGTCCTACGACGTTATGGACAAAGCTAAAGCCGAACTGGCCACTGTGCAATGGTCGGTAAGTCGAGGACTTGGATGTTGCTTATACATGCTGTACAAGTGTAGAGCTTCGTTTTGGCGGCACCGCCCCTTGCAATGCCTACGGCTTGGACATACGGTCTCAAGCGGCACTCCGCCGAGGCAGGGACGTCAAGGAGGAGGATGGAAGCAGAGGTTCCGAGCGTCGAGTTGGAGCACGTGACCAAGCGCTTCGGCGAGCTGGTCGCGGTGGACGACCTCAGCCTCGACCTGGCCCGCGGCGAGTTCTTCACCCTGCTCGGGCCGAGCGGCTGCGGCAAGACGACGACGCTGCGGATGATCGCCGGCTTCGACCAGCCGAGCGCCGGCGCGGTGCGGATCGAGGGCGACGACGTCGCCGGCCGGCCCGCCCACAAGCGGCCGACCAACACCGTCTTCCAGAGCTACGCGCTCTTCCCCCACCTCAGCGTCGAGGACAACGTCGCCTTCGGGCTCAAGCGCAAGAAGGTGGACAAGGGCGAGATCCGCGAGCGGGTCGGCGCCGAGCTCGAGCGGGTCGGGCTGGCGGCCGAGGCGAAGCGTCGCCCGGCGCAGCTCTCCGGCGGCCAGCAGCAGCGCGTCGCGCTGGCGCGGGCGCTGGTCAACCTGCCCAAGGTGCTGCTGCTCGACGAGCCGCTCGGGGCGCTTGACCTGAAGCTGCGCAAGGGCCTGCAGGTCGAGCTGAAGCGGATCCAGCGCGAGGTCGGGATCACCTTCGTCTACGTCACCCACGACCAGGAGGAGGCGTTGACGATGAGCGACCGGATCGCGGTGATGAACCGCGGCCGGGTCGAGCAGGTAGCCGACCCCGAGGGCGTCTACGAGCGGCCGGCGACGACCTTCGTCGCCGGCTTCATCGGCGTCTCCAACCTGATGCCGGCCAGGGTCGTCGGCGGCGACGAGATCCAGCTCGACAACGGGCCGGCTGTGCGCACCTCGGCCAACGGCTTCGGCGCCGGCGAGCGCTGCTTCGCGGTCGTGCGGCCGGAGAAGCTCGAGATCGAGCTGACCGGCGAGGGGATGAACGGGCGGCCGCGGGTCGAGGGCGTCGTCGAGAGCTCCCTCTACCTGGGCACGTCGACGCAGATCGTCGTCGACCTCGGCGACGAGGTGCGGATGACCGTGCTCGTGCCCAACGTCAGCGAGGCCGAGCGCCAGCGGCTCCCCGGCGGCGGCGCCCGCGTCGGCCTCGCCTGGGAGCCGGAGCACATGCACGTCGTGCGCGAGAGCTTGAGCAGGAATGTGAAAAGCGGGACCCAACCGAGAGAGGGTGAGTCGGATGAGGAGTCGTAAGACGACGATGGGGCGCGTTCTGGGTGATATGCACCACAAACGCGCCCTGGTGCTGGCGCTGGGGGTGCTGCTGGCCGCGCTGGGCCTGGCGGCCTGCGGCGATGACACCGTCGGCGGTGGAGGCAACGGAGACGTGACCACCGCCGCGGCGGGCGAGGTCAAAGGCGACCTGACGATCTCCAACTGGCCGGGCTACATCGACCCGGGCAAAGAAGGAACGGTCAAGGAGTTCGAAAAAGACACCGGCGTCAGCGTCGACTACATCGAGGACGTCAACGACAACGACGGCTTCTTCGGCAAGCTGCAGCCGCAGCTGGAGCAGGGCGAGTCGGGCGGTCGCAGCATCTTCGTCGTCACCGACTGGATGGCGAAGCAGATGTACGACCTCGGCTACCTGCAGGAGATAAACCACGACGACCTGCCGACCGCCTTCGCCAACCTGCTGCCCAGCCTCGAGAGCCCCTCCTTCGACCCGGAGCGCAAGTTCTCGCTGCCGTGGCAGAGCGGCATGGGCGGGATCTGGGTCGACACCGCGAAGGCGCCGGGGATCAAATCGGTCAACGACCTCTTCGACCCGAAATACAAAGGCCAGGTGACGATGCTGAGCGAATTGCGCGAAACCGTGCCGCTGGTGATGCTGGCCGAAGGGATCGACCCGGTCGAGGCGACCAACGAAGACTGGCTGAACGCGATCGACAGGATCAAGAGCGCTTCGGAGTCGGGGCAGATCCGGCGCTTCACCGGCAACGACTACACCGAGGACCTGACCTCGGGCAACATCGTCGCCGCGATCGGCTGGTCGGGCGATGCTTCGTTGATCGAAAACGACAACGCCGAATGGCGGATGCCGGCCGAGGGCTGCTCGCTGTGGTCGGACAACATGGTGATCCCGGTCGGGGCGCCGAACACGGCCGCCGCGCTGGGCTGGATGGACTACGTCTACCAGCCCGAGGTCGCGGTCGACATCACCGAATACGTCGAATACATCTCGCCCGTGGAAGGGGTCAAGGATCTGCTCGAAGATCGCGGGTCCGAGCTGGCCGAAAGCCCGCTCACCTTCCCGACCGAGGAGTTCACCGCCGACTGCACCGACCAGGACTCGCCGCCGGAACTGGAACCGGTGAACGAAGCCTGGCAGGAAGTGATCACCGGCTGAGCCGGTGAGCTAGAGCGATGAGCCTGCGGCAGCGCCTGGTCCCCTACTGGCTCCTCGGACCGGGCCTGCTCTGGCTCATCGTCTTCTTCGTCGTGCCGATGTACTTCATGGGCGAACTGGCGTTGCGCTCGGGGACGCTGACGACCGGCTACACCTTCACCTGGGAATGGGCGAACTTCCCCGACTCGCTCTCCGGCCACACCGAGCAGATCGTCCGCTCGCTCTTCTACGCGGGCACGGCGACGCTGCTGGCGCTGCTGATCGGCTACCCGCTCGCCTACGCGATCGCCTTCCGCGCCGGGCGCTACCGCAACCTGCTGCTGTTCGCGGTGATCGCGCCGTTCTTCACCACCTACCTGATCCGCACGATCGCCTGGAAAACGATCCTCAGCGACGACAGCCCGCTGGTCGGTGTGCTGCAGACGCTGGCGCTGGTGCCGCAGGACGGCCGCGTGCTCGCCACCTCGGGCGCGGTGATCGCCGGGCTCACCTACAACTTCCTGCCGTTCATGATCCTGCCGCTCTACGCCAACCTCGAGCGGCTCGACCTGCGCCTGGTCGAGGCGGCGAAGGACCTCTACTCCTCCTCGCGTGCGGCCTTCGTCAAGGTGACGCTGCCGCTGACGATGCCGGGCATCGTCGCCGGCGTGCTGCTCACCTTCATCCCGGCGCTCGGCGACTACGTCAACGCGCAGCTGCTCGGCGGCACCCAGCAGTCGATGGTCGGCAACGTGATCCAGTCGCTCTACCTGACCCAGCGCGACTACCCCGAGGCGGCGGCGCTCTCCTTCCTGATGATGGCGCTGATCCTCGTCGTCGTGATGCTCTACATCCGCTTCGCCGGCACCGGCGCCTTCATGGGCGACGCCGAGGACGAGAGGGCCTGAGGTGGAGGCGGGCGCCCGAATCTGGGCCTGGCTGAGGCGCAACGCGCTGCTGATCTACGCCGGGCTCGCGGTCGCCTACATGCTGATCCCGATCGTCGTCATCGCCGTCTTCTCCTTCGGCGCGACGCCCAGCGGCAAACTGACCTTCGGCCTCAACGACGGCTTCACCACCGAGTACTGGACGAGCGCCTTCTCGCTGCCCGAACTGAACGAGGCGCTGGCGACCAGCATCCGCCTCGCCGCCTTCTCGACCGCGATCGCGACCGCGATCGGGACGGCGATGGCGATCGCGCTCGTCCGCCACACCTTCCGCGGGCGGCGCGTCGCCAACCTGCTGATCGTGATCCCGATGGCGACGCCCGAGGTCGTGATCGGCGCCTCGCTGCTCTCGATGTTCATCTACTACTCGTTCGCGCTCGGCTTCACGACGCTGCTGATCGCGCATGTGATGTTCTCGATCAGCTTCGTCGTCGTCGTCGTGCGCTCGCGGCTGATCGGCTTCGACCGCAACCTCGAGGAGGCGGCGGCCGACCTCGGCGCCTCGCCGCTGACGACCTTCCGCACCGTCACCCTGCCGCTGCTGGCGCCCGGCATCGTCGCCGCGGCGCTGCTCGCCTTCGCGCTCTCGATCGACGACTTCGTGATCTCCAACTTCAACTCCGGCACGACCGTGACCTTCCCGCTCTACGTGTACGGGGTCAGCCTGCGCGGGATCCCGGTCCAGGTCAACGCGCTGGCGACGATGCTCTTCGTCGTCGCGGCGACGGCAGCCGCGCTGGTCCTCTGGCAGCAACGCCGGGCAGAGCGGATGGCCGCGGTGCGCCCCGAGCGCAAGCCGGAGATGGGGACGCCGCTGCCGGGGACGGCGGTCGCACAGTGAGCGCGGTGCGGCTGGCCAACTACGTCGGCGGCGCCTGGCGGCCGGCCGACGCGGTCGACACGCTCGACGATGTCGACCCGGCGACGGGAGAGGTCGCGGCGCTGGTGCCGCTCAGCGGCGAGCGGCAGGTGCGCGAGGCGGTCGCGGCGGCGCGGGCGGCGCAGCCCGGGTGGCGCGCGACGCCGCCGCAGCGGCGGGCGCGGGCGGTGCTGGCGCTGCGCGAGGGGCTGGAAGCGCGGCGCGAGGAGCTGGTCGCGCTGGTCACCGCCGACATGGGCAAGACGCCGGCCGACGCCGACGGCGAGGTCGGCCGCGGGATCGAGTCGGTCGAGTCGGCGGCGGCGATCCCGCACCTGCTCAAGGGCGAGATCCTCGAGGGGGTCGCGGCCGGGGTCGACGTCGAGATGCTGCGCCAGCCGGTCGGCGTGGTCGCGGCGATCACCCCGTTCAACTTCCCGGCGATGATCCCGCTCTGGTTCCTGCCCTATGCGATCGCCTGCGGCAACTCGTTCCTGCTCAAGCCCTCCGAGCAGGACCCGCGGCCGGCGGCGCTGATCGCCGAGGTCGTCGACGCGGTCGAGGAGATCCCGGCGGGCGTGGTCAACCTCGTCCACGGCGGTCGCGACGCGGTCAGCGCGATCCTCGACGACCCCGGCATCGACGCGATCTCCTTCGTCGGCCGCGCGCAGACGGCGCGGATCGTCGCCGAAGGCGCCGTGCGCACGGGCAAGCGGGTGCAGGCGCTGGGTGGCGCCAAGAACTCGCTGGTCGTCATGCCCGACGCCGATCTGGAGCAGGCGATGCCGGCGATCATGGGCACCGCCTTCGGCGCCGCGGGCCAGCGCTGCCTCGCCGGCTCGGTCTGCGTCGTCGTCGGCGACGCCGGGCGGCGCGCTGAGGTGCGCGAGGCGCTGGTCGCCGCGGCCTCCGAGCTGACCGTCGGCCCCGGCGCCGACCCGGCGACCGACGTCTGCCCGATGGTCTCGGCGGCGGCGCGCGAGAAGGTCGCCACGGCGATCGGGCGCGCCGCGGCGGACGGGGCCGAGCTGCTGCTCGACGGGCGCGGCGACGCCGGTCCGGCCGGGACCCTGCTCGGCCCGACGATCCTCGCCGTCTCCGACCCCGAGTCCGAGCCCGCCCGCGAGGAGCTCTTCGGGCCGCTGCTGACCGTGGTCGAGATCGACGACCTCGATGCCGCGCTCGAGTTCCTCAACGGCTCGCGCTACGGCAACGCCGGCGCGATCTTCACCCGCTCGGGCGAAGCGGCGCGGCGCTACCGCTACGGGGCGGAGGCGGGGATGCTCGGCGTCAACGTCGGTGTGCCGGCGCCGGTGGCCTGGTTTCCGTTCAGCGGCTGGAAGGACTCGCTCGATGGCGACCTGCATGCGAACGGGACGGACGCGGTTGACTTCTACACGCGCAAGAAGGTTGTGACCACGCGCTGGTAGGAGAGGGCGGGGGTCGTCCCGGTGGAGCCCAGGTTCGCTTCGCTGGCGCTCCGCTCACTATGTTGGTGCGGCTTCGCCGCTGGAATCACCCGCCGGGGCGCCGCTTCGCGAGGCTCCCCCGGGACGACCCCCGCCCTCCTGCTACCGACCGATGTGGAAACCCAGAAGCTGCGGGACCCTGGAGACCACGCGGCTGACGAGATGCGGGTGGCGGCCTGCGAGCTCAGCTTGCTCCTTGGCGGTGAGCGCGCGGCGGATTAGTTCGCCGCCGAGCCAGTGGAAGGGCTCAGGGGGGACGCGTTGGGGGGATGGGTCTACGAAAGGGAGGTTGGCGGAGGCGTCGCTTCGGTCCAGGGCCAGGGAGGCGAGGGTTCTGGCGACCATGTGGGAGGGGCCTACGCCGTTGCCGGTGTAGCCGGCGGCGGCGAAGCTGCGGCTGCCCTTGAGCGGGACCACGAGGGGGATGTGGGTCGGCGAGACGTCGATCGGGCCGCCCCAGGCGTGGGTGATGCGTGCCGGGCGGCGCTGCCCGCCGGGCCCACACGCGCCGGCCGTTGCCAGCTGCGGGAAGTACTCGCGGAGGCGGACGGCCGTGGCGGCGATTACCGCGGAATCGAGCTCGGCGCGGCCGCGCAGACGCGCGCCCATCGCGATCTGGCCGCCGCCCCAGCCGAAGGCGATGCGCCCGTCCGGCGTCGTGCGGAAATAGTCGATCAGGGCGCGGCTGTCGGTGATGCACTCGCCGCCGGTCCAGCCGATCTCCTCCAGCAGCTCCGGCACCGGCTCGGTCAGGACGATGTGCGAGGAGGTGACGGTGAGCGCGTCGCGCAGCGGCGCCCGCGGCGCCTTCGCCGCGCCGCCGATCGCGACGACCGCAGCGCCGGCCCGCACCGAACCGCGGTCCGTCGAGGCGATAACTCCTCCTACCTTCCCCCGATCTGGAGTCTTTTGGGGGTCCATAGACCCCCCAAGGCCTCCATCGGCGTTCAGCCGACGCACGGGGGAGCGCTCGTAGATCTCGACGCCGGCGGCGAGCAGGCGCTCGCGCAGGCCGAGGGCGAGGCGGGCGGGCTGGACCGTGGCGGCATCCGGAAACCAGGCGCCGCCGCGGAAGGCCGGCGAGGTGCAGCGCTCGGCGACCTCGGCCTCGTTCAAAACCTGAACGACCTCCTGATGCCCGTCGTCACCCACCCCATCCCCGCCGTCGCTCCCCACGCCGAGCTCGCGGCAAGCATCGACAGTCTCCTCCCAGGCGCCGTCGTGCGCCCCGGCGGTCGAGACCTGCAGGTAGCCGCCGCGCCTGAACCAGGCGTCGACGCCCTCGCCGCGGCAGAAGGCCTCGACCCCGTCGATCGCGTCGCGCGCGGCGCGCGCGACCGCCAGCGCCGCATCGTCCCCCCAGCGCGCCCGCATGTTCGGCAGCGAGAACCACATCGAGTTGCAGAACCCCCCGTTGCGCCCACTCGGCCCATGTCCGCAGACACCGGCCTCGAGCACGACCACCCGCGCCTCCGGCTCCAGCCTCTTCAGATGCCACGCCGTCCAAAGCCCGGTGTACCCCCCGCCGATAACGACCACGTCAGCGCTCCGCTTCCCCTCCAACATTGCGAGAGGCGTCGTCCCTCCAGCCTCCTCCAGCCAGTAGCCATGCGCGCTGTGCTTCACGGGTGTCGAGTCTGGCAGGACGAGGAAGGGGTGTCCCTCGAACCGGCGGATACTCAAAACGGCGGCCTGATCAGGCCGCCGTTTGTCGGGGCGAGGGACACCCCTTCCTCGTCCCCATACACTCCGCCAAATGGCCACCTTCGACCGGATCGCCGGCCTCCCCATTGAGATCGAGGGCTACGAGCTCGAGCGGCTCGAATACAAGACCGGCGACTTCGAACGGCTGAGCACCGTGATCCGGCTCAAGGGCGGCGGCGAGGAGGGGCTGGGCGAGGACGTCACCTACGAGGCGCTCGACCACGTCGCCCTGCAGGACGCCGGCCCGACCCTGGACCTGACCGGGCACGCCAGCCTCGAGGAGTTCTGCGAGTTCATGGGCGGCGTCGACACCTTCCCGACCGAGCCGGGGCGCGAGGTCTCACGCCGCTACCGGCGTTGGGCCTTCGAGTCGGCTGCGCTCGACCTGGCGCTGCGCCAGGCGGGCACCGGCATCGCCAAGGCGCTGGGGCGCGACCCGCAGCCGGTCGAGTTCGTCGCCTCGATGCGGCTCTCGCCGGGAGAGGGCGAGCCGTCGTCGATCGAGACCCTGCGCAGCAAGCTCGACCCCTACCCCGAGCTGCGCTTCAAGCTCGACCCGACCAACGACTGGGACGACGAGCTGATCGCGGCGCTGGTTGAGACCGGCGCCGTCGACTCGCTCGACCTCAAGGGCTTCTACAAAGGCACCGTGGTCGACGTCGAAACCGATCCCGTCCTCTACGCCAAGCTGATCGAGGCCTTCCCCGAGGCCTGGCTCGAGGACCCCGACGTCGACGACGAGACCCGGCCGGTGCTGGAGCCGGTCCGCGACCGGCTCACCTGGGATGCGCCGATCCACTCGATCGCCGACATCGAGGCGCTGCCCTGGCAGCCGCGGATGGTCAACGTCAAGCCCTCGCGGATCGGCAGCCTGCGCGAGCTCTGCGAAACCTACGACTACTGCGCCGAGCACGGGATCGGCGCCTACGGTGGCGGCCAGTGGGAGCTCGGCGTCGGCCGCGGCCAGATCCAGGTGTTCGCCTCGCTCTTCCACCCCGACACGCCGAACGACACCGCGCCGCGCGGCTACAACGAATCGCCGCCGCCGCCGGGCCTGCCGACCAGCCCGCTGCTGCCGCAGCTCACGCCGACCGGCTTTCGCTGGGCTGAATAGAAGGGGGAGGGGGTGTCCCCCGCCCTTCGGCCAACCGAATCCGAGGTTTCGGCTACGTTGGCTTGACCCGTCCCGCCGAGCAAGGAGAACCATGGCCGAGAAAAGCTTTCCCGCCGCGCTCAACGAGCAGATCGCGAACGAGTTCGCGGCCTCCCAGCAGTACGTCGGGATGGCCGTCTACTACGACGCGGAAACGCTGCCCCGGCTCGCTCACTTCTTCTACCGGCAGGCGCTGGAGGAGCGCGAGCACGCGATGATGATGGTCCAGTACCTGCTCGACGTCGGCGAGGAAGTGCACATCCCCGACATCAAGTCGCAGGAGACGAGCTACTCCGACGGGGTCACCCCGGTCAAGAAGGCGCTCGCGCAGGAGGAAACGGTCGGCGAGGAGATCTTCGCCCTGTTCGAGCTGGCGCGCGAGGTCAAGGACTACCGCGCCGAGCAGTTCATGCAGTGGTTCGTCAAGGAGCAGGTCGAGGAGGTCGCGCTGATGGGCGATCTGCTCAACGTGGTCGAGCGCTCCAAGGACAACCTGCTGCTGGCCGAGGACTACATCGCGCGCGAGGCGCCCGGCGAGGAGAGCGGCGATCCGACTGCTCCTCCTGCCGCAGGCGAGGGTTGATCAACCCAACCAACCGGCTTTTTTGCGCATCGCGGTGATGCGGCGGAACTCAGCGATGTCCTCCCTTAGAGCTGCTGGAGCGGGGGCCGGGAGGAAGCGGGCGGGGAGTGGGGACTCGATCACGCTGCCGTTGTCGCTCTTGGCCACGCGGTAGGCGCGGGCGCCGCGCTGGGCGGTGACCGCGCTGGGCGGGCCGGCGCCCTCCCAGATCAGGCCGGCGTAGTCGTCGAGGCCATAGCCGCCCGGCATCCCATCGGCGACCGCGTCGAGGTAGGCGGCGCGACGGTCGGGTTCGTTGTTGTAGTGGACGCAGAGGCTGCCGCCGAGCAGGCCGAGCCCGGCGCCGGGCAGCGCCTTGCCCGAGGACTTGGTGATGCCGGCCTCGAACCAGCACATCGCGCCGGCGCTCTGCCCGGCGAGGACCACCCCCTCGCGCCAGGCGAGGCTGAGGATCGCGCTCAGTTCGTGCGCCTCCCAGACCGCGAGCAGGTTGAGCAGGCTGCCCCCGCCGACATAGATCAGGTCCTGTTCGAGCAGGTGGTCGCGCAGCTCCATCGGGCGGCTGCCGAGGCGGAACAGCGAGAGGTCGGAGGGCTCGCAGGGCCGCTCGCCGAAGGCCGCGTAGAAGCGCCCGATCTGCTCAGAGGTGTCGCCGCTCGCGGTCGGCAGGATGCAGATCCGCGGCCGCCCGCCGGCGCGCGTGGTCGCCAGCCGCAGCATCAGCTCGCAGACGGCCCGGTCGCCGGGCCGCGAGCTGAAGTCGTGCCCGCCCAAAGCAACGATCTGGCGGGGCATCTTCGTCATGCTCAAATGGTCGCGACGCTCCGGCGAAAGGTCGTTGTACAGCGGTCCGAAGTTTTGGGTAGTGCAACCGCCCGCGTGTACAGCGATCCCGGCCCCGTTCCCAGGCGGAGATGGATTGTTAAACCGGTACTGACCCGTCCACAGAATGCCGCTCGGGGTGTACAATCGCGTTTATCGTGAATCTGAGCGGTGTGATCGAGAAGGAACGCCTCCCGGCCGGCCGCGAGGACCTGGCCGAGCCGCTCGTCGCCCACTCCCAGCGCGAACGGATCCTCGTCGCGATGGCCGACAGCTGCGCGAGCAAGGGCTACAACGCGACGACGATCGCCGACGTCTGCGAGCCGGCCGGCGTCTCCCGCGCCACCTTCTACGAGCTGTTCAAGGACAAGGAGGACTGCTTCCACGCGGCGATGGAGGTATCGCTGGCCGACGCGATGGGCCGCATCCTCTCCGTC
>DASTVL010000097.1:0-6869 GCA_035759115.1 Solirubrobacterales bacterium
CGCCTCGGCGACGCTGAGCTCGTCGACCGGCTTCGAGGCCGCGTACTGGTCGTGGATCGCGCGGAAGATCGCCGCGTGCTTTTCGAGGTAGAAGTCCTCGCCGTTGAGCTTGACCTCGTCGATCACCCGGCTCAGCGCCGAATCGGCGACCAGCATCGCGCCCAGCACCGATTCCTCGGCCTCGATGTTCTGCGGCGGGACGTGGCTTGCGGACGGCTGTGGCATCGACACTTAGTTAAGGGCTGAGGGCGGCGGAACTCTCCCCGCCAAGCAAACCAGAGGCGTCGATTCACCGGGCCGATCTACGACCAATTAGGGAGAGAAATCGGCCCGCGGGATCTGGCCGGCGGCCTCCTGGCGGCGCTCGCCGCGGCGCAGCATGCGCTGGGTCAGGATCGCGATGCTGAGAATCGCGGTGGCGCCGAGGCTGAGCTGCACCGAGAGCAGGCCCTCCCGGGTCCAGTAGACGTCGCGCAGGTCGAGCAGCAGCGCCGCCGTTCCCGAGGCGAAGGCGAGCAGGATGCCGGGCACGAAGTGGTGGATGTGGCGACCGCCGACGCTGACGTTGCGGAACGGCCCCCACCCGTCGCGGATCCCCCAGGTCGAGAGCCGCACGAAGGCGAACGAGCCGAGGAACCCGGCCAGCAGGTTGAACAGGACCGTTTCGCTGCGTGGCGCCGCTTCGTAGCCGCTGCGGGCGACGCCCACCGTGTCGATCGCCGCCGCCGGCGCCGCTTCGACCAGCGCCTCGCCATCGGCGCGCTCATGCCGTCGCCGCCGCAGCAACCGTCCGAACTGAACGGCGAGGACCGTCCCGGCGCCCGCCAGGGCGAACCCTGCGAGCCCCACCGTCGCGCGCTCCGAGCGCGCCCAACCGAACCGCGTTCTCGCCCTGGCCCGGCGGCTGAGCCGGGTGGGGAGGCCCCGCAGGGGGCTAGCTTTCCTCGGCGACGATCGTCTTCACCGCGGCGACGCTGCCGTCGGCGAGCTCGATCTCGACCATGTGCGTGCCGATCTCGCGGATCGGCTGCTCGAGCCGGACTTTGCGCCGGTCGATGCGCAGGTCGCGCGCCTCGCGGATCGCCTCGACGATCTCCTTCGCGCCGACCGAGCCGAAGAGTTTGCCGCCGTCGTCGGCGCGCTGCTGGATCGTCAGCACGGTCTTGGAGAGCAGCGAGGCCGCCTGCTCTTCGCGTTCGGCCCGCAGCGCCGCCGCCTTTTCGGCCGCCGCCTGGCGCTGCTGCGCCTGCTCGAGCGCGCCCGGCGTCGCCGGAGCCGCGAGTTTGCGCGGGATCAGGTAGTTGCGCAGATAGCCCGGTGCGACATCGACCGGTTCGCCACGCTGACCGAGGGTCTCGACGTCCTCGAGCAGGATTGCCTGCGCCATCGGCCTAGCGCTCTCCGACGTAGGGGAGCAGGGCGATCTCGCGCGCCCGCTTGACCGCCACCGAGAGCTGCCGCTGGTGCTTGCGCGAGAGCCCGGTCACCCGCCGCCCGCGCGTCTTCCCCTTGTCGGAGAGGAAGCGCCGCAGCAGGTTGAGGTCCTTGTAGTCGACCGCCTCGGAGTTGATCCGCGTGTATTTGCGCGGGCGCATGCGGTCCGCGCCACGCCTTCCACGGCGGGGCGCCTCGCTTCCGTTGTCTCGATCACGAGCCATAGGCGACCGCGCATGCTACCGACAACGGCCAGGCGTCACCTGGCCGCCCTCTGGTCGTTAAAAAGGTATGTCGTCGTCTGATGACGATCCGCCGCCTGCGCCGGCGCCCGCGGGGGCGGCGTCGTAGTCGGAGGTGTCGGCCGGGGTGTCGCTCTGCGGAGTGAAGCCGTTGCCGTTGCCGCCGCCGCCTCCACCGCCGCCGTCACGCGAGCCGAGGAACTGGACCGAGTTGGCGACGATCTGGACCGCCTGCCGTTTGCCGCTGCCGTCTTTGGCCTCCCACTCGCGCCAGTCGAGCCGGCCTTCGATCGCGACGGGGCGGCCCTTCGAGAGGTAGTTGGCGCAGTTGTCGCCCTGGGCGCCGAAGACGACGACGTTGAAGTAGTTGGGCTTGTCGACCCATTCGCCGGTCGAGCCGTCTTTGCGGCGGCTGTTGACCGCGACGCGCATCTCGCAGACGCTGGTTCCGCCGCCGGTGCTGCGCAAGTCGGGGTCCTTGGTCAGGTTCCCGGTGATGACCACCACGTTGATGTTCGAAGCCGCCACGGCTCTCACTCCTCAAGATCGTTTATCGAGATACCAGTCTAAGAGCGCAGGCGGCGCGACTCTCCCCCCCGATGCCGGAATCTGGGCAAAAAGACGAAGCGGCTAGGCGGCGGAGTCGTCGTCCGTGCCCTCGCCGTCATCGGCGGGGGCGTCGGGCGTCTCGGGCGCGGCTGCCGGCTCGGGAGCCTCGACGGCCGGCTCTGCCTCGCCGGCAGGCTCCGGCTCGGTGGCCGGGGCCTCTGCGGCCTCGGGCTCCGGCTCGGCGACAGCGACCGGCGCCTCGGCGGGGGCGGCTTCGGCAGCAGGCTCGGCCGGCGGTGCGGGCGGGGCCTCGGGCGGCCGCTCGCGCGACGCGGCGGGGCCGGGGGCGCTGGTCGGCGGCGGCGCGATCACCGGCGTGTCGGCGTCGACTTTGAAGACGCGGAAGCGCAGCACCCCGTCGGCGATCTTGAGGTTGTGGTCGAGCTGCTCGAGCAGCTCGGTCGGCGCCTCGAAGCGGAACCAGCGGTAGTCGGCCTCGGTGCGCTTGTCGATTTCGTAGGCCATCTTGCGCAGGCCCCAGGTGTTCTCGTGCTTGAGCGTCCCGGCGGCCTCGATCTGGCCCTTTGCCTCTTTCGCGACAGCATCGCGGGCCGGGGCATCCTGCCCCGGGTCCAACATCAAGACCAGCTCATATTCGCGTGGTGCGGCCAAACGGCGTCGCACTATAGCTATCGAGGCGCAAACTCCATCGATCCGTCACCGGGCAGCGCCGGTGCGGGCGCAGGAGCCGGTGCTTCAGGCGCAGGCGCGCTCGGTTCGGGCTCAGGTGGAGGGACGACCGGGACGGGGGTGTCGGCGGGCGGGTCCTGTCGTCGGGTGGGGGTGCCCGTCCGGGGCTGGGTTTTTCGCCTCGGCGCCTCCGGCCGTCCGAGATCGCGTTTGGGGCGAAAAACAGGACGCCGCCCCTCCCGGGCACCCCCACCCGACGCCACCCGCCCGAGACGCCGTTGTGGCTGCCGCTCCTCCACCTCAACCGGCGGAGCCACAACCCGCGGCAGCCCCACGTCGGCCGGCAACGGCTCGGGCGGAGGCGGCTTCAGGAAAGCTGGAACGAGCTGAAGGGCAACAAGTCCTGTAAGCAATACGCCAGCTCCCTTCGCCACGAGCTGCCAGCGAACGCGCAATCCCATACCTCTCTAAGCCCTCAGCGCAACGAATTCTCCCCCCAGCTTCCCTCCCGAATCGAGGAGCTTGCGAGAGATTGAGACGTTGGGAGGAGGCGCTGGTGTCGCTCTGATGGAGCCTCGCGAAGCGGGCGCCCTGACTTCGGCAGCTGTGGAGCCGCCTACGCCACCGCCTCGCGCAACTCGTCGATGTCGGCCAGCTGCTCGTCGACCCAATCCCCAGGGTTGCGCGAGTAGATGATCTCCTTCAGGTGCTGCGCCCGCAGCCGCCGCTCCTCCGGCTCCATCGTCAGCGCCCGGTGGATCGCGTCGGCCTGCTCCTGGATGTCGAAGGGGTTGACCGAGAGCACGCAGTCGGCCAGCTCCTCGTGCGAGCCGGTGTTCTCGGAAAGCATCAGCACGCCGTCGCGGGTGTTGACCGCCGGCGCCTCCTTGGCGACCAGGTTCATCCCGTCGAAGATCGAGTTGACCATCAGCAGGTCGAAGTGCTTGTAGCGGGCGACGGCCTCGGGGAAGTTCTCGTAGATGTTGAGGTTGATCGGCATCCAGTCGGTCGTGCCGTGGCGGTGGTTGACGACCGCGACCAGGGCCTCGATCCGTTCGAGGTACTCGGCGTACTCGGGCACGTCCTGCCGCGAGGGCTGCAGGTGGGCGATGAAGGTGACCTTCTCGCGGAACTCGGGGTGCTGGGTGAGGAAGGTGTCGAAGGCGGTGAAGCCGCGCAGCACGTTCTTCGAGAGGTCGGCGCGGTCGACGCGGATGATCAGGTGCTCGCGCCGGCGCTCGAGCACTTCGCGCTCGTACCCCGCGACCTCGGGCGACTCGGCGGCCCGGCGCAGCCGCTCGGCGTCGATCGAGAGCGGGTAGGCGCGCGCCCGCGTCTCGCCGCCGGCATGTCGCACCAGGCAGCGGTCGTAGTCGACCTCGACCTCGAGCAGTTCGTCGCAGCAGCGGATGAAGTTGATGCAGTAGGCGTGCGTGTGGAAGCCGATGATGTCGTTGGCGAGCATGCCGCGGAAGATCGCCTCGCGGATCCGCCCGGGCAGGATCCGCCAGCTGTCGGGCTGCGACCAGGGGATGTGGACGAAGTGGTGCAGGAAGGCGTCGGGGCGGGCGTCGCGGATCATCCCCGGGGCGGTGTAGAGGTGGTAGTCGTGCAGCATCACCAGCGGCCGCTCGCGCCCTTCGATCTGGCCGAGCACGGCGCGGGCGATGTCGCGGTTGACCGCCTGGTAGCCGTAGTCCCAGGCGTCGAGCTCCTGCTGGCGGATATCCGGCGCGTTGGAGAGGTCCCAGAGGTAGTGCTGGACGAACCAGAGGATCGGGTTGGCGATCACGTTGTAGAAGCCGTCGTAGGCGTCGGGGTCGCTGCCGACCAGCAGCACGCGGTAGTCGATGCCGTCGATCGAGAGCTCGGCCGGGCCGCCGCGCTCTTCGGAGACGGCGACGTCCTCCTCGGTCATCGCCGAGGCGATCCAGAGCGCCTCGCGGTGCGAGACCAGGCCCGAGAGCGCGGTCACCAGGCCGCCGCCGCCGCGGCGCACGCTGCGCTCGCCGTCCTCGTCGCGCTCGAACTGCGCCGGCCCGCGGTTGGAGACGATGATCAGCGGATCGGAGTCGGCCATCGAGCCTCAGCCTACCCCGACCGCTGCCGAGCTACTCGTCCAGCTCGCCGAGCAGCTGCAGCCAGTCGCGCAGCAGTCGCGGCGAGAGGAACTCGCGCCGAGCGTGTTCCTTGCCCGCCTTGCCGAGCCGCTTGCCCAGCTCCGGGTCGGCGAGGATCTCGATGCAGCGCCGCGCGCACTCGGCCGGCGAGTCGACCAGGTAGCCGCTCTCGCCGTTCTCGATCTGCAGCGGGATGCCGCCGACGTTGCCGGCCACCGTCGGCCGCCCCTTCCAGAGCGCCTCGGTGACGGTCAGGCCGAAGCCCTCGCGGATCGACTTCTGCAGGCAGACGTCGGACTGCGACTGGAAGGCGTTGACCTCGATCGCGCCGACGTTGTTGAGGTTGTTGAGGATCTTGATGTCCTCGTCGCCGTCGGCGTATTCGACCGTCTGCTGGAAGAAGTCCCAGCCCTCGGGGTCGTCGGTCGCCATCGAGCCGACCAGCGCCAGCTGCACGTCGGGCAGCTCCGCGGTGACGTCGCGGTAGGCGTCGATCACGCCGATCGGGTCCTTCCAGGGGTCGAAGCGCGAGACCTGGGTGATCAGCGGCCGGTCGACGTCGATCCCGAACTGGTGGCAGACGAAGGCGGCGTCGTCGGGGGAGAAGGCCATGTTCTTCGGCGAGAGCGGGTCGATCGCCGGCGGCACGATGCGGACCCCGTCGTGGCCGTTGATCCCGCCGGGCACGTAGGACGGCATGTGCCAGACGGTCGCGTCGTACTCCTCGATCAGCGGCTGCAGGCGGGCGATCGGCGCCGGGTTCGGCTCGGAGAGGTCGATGTGGCAGCGCCAGACCCAGTTGCGGCTCTTCGCGCCGGCGCCGCGGCGCAGCCCGATCGGCTGCGGGTCGTGGACGATGATCGTGTCCCACTCGCCTTTGAGGCCCTCGGCGTTGATCTCGTTGATCTCGTCGAAGACCGCCCACTGCTCGTCGCTGAGCGACTCCTCGGCCCCCTGCAGCGAGTTGTGCAGCAGCTTGGTCGCGTTGAAGAACTCTTCCTTGCCGAAGATCACGTGCCAGTGCGCGTCGACGCCGACGTCGCGCATCAGCGGCACGATCGTGTAGAGGATCTCCGAGACGCCGCCGCCGAACGCGGTCGCGCTGACGTGCAGGACGCGCTGCCCTTTCAGCGGCTCGGCGAGCTCGCGGATGCGCTCGCTCAGTTCCTTGCCGGCGATGTGGGTGTAGTCGGAGAGGGACTTCTGGCCGAGTGCGACTTCCTGGAGCATCGGCGATTTCTACAGTTATCGCCGGTTGGATGACGCGCAGGCGTCTCAGCCGCCGGGTTCGGCGACGGGGCGCTTGCCGAGAGTGACCTCGACCTTTTCTCTATCCCCGTCCGCGCTGAGGACGTCGAGCGTCACCGTCCTGCCCGGTCGGAAGGCGGAGACGTGACTGGAGAGGTCGTCGGGCTCGACCACCTTGCGGCCCTCGACGGCGACGATCGTGTCGCCCCCGGTTTCGTAGGGAATCCCCTGGAAGCGGAGTTTGTCGTCGCCGCCCTCGAGCCCGGCCTCGTCGGCCGGGCTGCCGTCGACGACTTCGGCGATCAGGCCGCCGTAGTCGACCCCGAGCCCGAGCTTCCTGGCCAGCTGCGGGTAGAGCGCCTGGCTGGAGACGCCGATGTAGGCGTACTCGACGCTGCCCCTGCGCTTGAGCTGGGCCAGCGAGCGCACCACGGTCGAGATCGGGACGGCGAAGCCGACGCCGTCGTTGGCGCCGGAGTTGGTCTCGATCTGCTGGTTGATGCCGATCACCCGCGCGGCGGCGTCGAGCAGCGGCCCGCCCGAGTTGCCGGGATTGATCGAGGCGTCGGTCTGCACCGCGCCCTCG
>DASTVL010000098.1:0-2632 GCA_035759115.1 Solirubrobacterales bacterium
CGCCTCGCCCTCGACGATGCCGCCGCGCATCAGCACGCGGCCGGCGACGACGGTGGTGTCGACGACCGTGCCGCTCGCCGCATAGACGAGGTCGGAGGCGAGCTCGCCGAGCCCGAGCGCGGGCGAGTCGCCGCGCAGCAGCAGGAAGTCGGCGGGGGTGCCCGGCGCGAGCAGTTCGGTGGCGGTCGCGGACGGGGCCGTGGGGGCGGCGCCGTCGCGCAGCAGCGGCGCGCGGGCGCCGGCGGCGATCGCCAGCGCCTCGGCCGAGGGCAGCACGGTCGGGTCGCCGCTCGCGTGGCGCTGGCTCAGGGCGAAGAGCTTGAGGTCGGAGAGCAGGTCGAGCGAGTCGTTGGAGCCGGCGCCGTCGGTGCCGAGCCCGACCCTGACCCCGGCCTCGCGCGCGGACGGGTAGGGCAGGAAGCCGCCGACCGCGAGCTTCATGTTGGCGACCGGGTTGGCGACGACCGTGGCGCCGCGGGCGGCGATCGTCTCCAGCTCCTCGCGGTCGAGCCAGACCCCGTGGGCGAGCACGGTGCGCTCGCCGAGCAGCCCGAGCCGGTCGAGGTAGATCGCCGGCCGCACGCCGTGCGCCGCGACGCAGTCGGCGACCTCCTTCTCGGTCTCGGAGAGGTGCAGGTGGACGGCGAGGCCGCGCTCGGCCGCCTGCTCGCCGGCCCAGCGCAGCAGCGCTTCGCTGACCATGTAGATCGAGTGCGGCGCGATCGAGGCGGCGATCTCCGGGGCACAGTCCGCCAGCGCCTCGAGGTCGGCGAGCGTCTGCGCCTGCATCTCGACGGTGCGACCGTCGGCGTCGAACAGCGGCCCGCCGAGGTGGGCGCGCAGGCCGGCGTCTTCGACCGCCCGCGCGGTCGCCAGCGGGTGCCAGTACATGTCCCAGAAGCGGGCGCAGCCGCCGCGGATCATCTCCGCGCAGGCAAGCCGCGCCCCCCAGTAGACGTCCTCGTCGTCGAGCTTTGCCTCGACCGGCCATATCTTCTCTTCGAGCCAGCGCATCAGCGGCAGGTCGCCGCCGTAGCCGCGGAAGAGCGTCATCGCAGCGTGGGTGTGACCGTTGGCCAGGGCGGGGATCAGCGGCGCCCCGCCGGCGTCGATCGTCTCGTCCCCGGCCAGCGCCGCCACGTCGGCCCCGATCGCCTCGATCGTCCCGTCCACGCAGCGCACCCCCACGACCTCCCCGTCCAGCGAGGCCCCGGTAACCGTCAACGGACGTGCCGGTGGATCAGCGTCCATATAGACCTCCTAGCACCGGCACGTCAGGCAAGCTCCGGGAGGGTGGCGGCGAGGTCGTCGCGCAGGCGGACGGCGTTGCGCTCGCGGTCGCGGTCGATCTCGGCCGGGGAGAGCGGCTCGGCGCCGACGCCGTTGGCGAGGTTGTCGACGACGCAGACGGCGGCGTAGGCGAGGCCGAGCTCGCCGGCGAGGACGCACTCCGAGGCCAGCGTCATCCCGACCAGGTCGGCGTGGGCTGCGATCAGGCCGATCTCGGCCGGGGTCTCGAAGCGGGGGCCGTTGGTCTGCCAGTAGACGCCGCCGTCGCGCAGCTCGCCGGCCGCGCTGTCGCTCCATCCGGCGAGCACGCGCTCGCGCCAGGCGGGGTCGAAGCCCGGCGTCGCGTGGCCGCGCGGGTCGTCGAAGGTCGTCACCGTGAGCTGCAGGGCGATGAAGTCGTGCGGGCAGACGAAGCTGCCGACGCCGAGCCCGGCGTCGAGCGAGCCGGTCGAGCAGACGGCGAGCACCCGGTCGCAGCCGGCCTCGGCGAGCGGGCGCAGGTTCGCCTCGTGGTCGATCGCGTGGGGGAGGACGTAGGCGCCGGCGGCGCCGTGGCGCTGCGTGACGACGGCGTGGCGCTCGGCCGCGGCGACGATCTCGGCGCCGCCCGGCCCGGCGGCGCCGCTGCCGAGGATGACCGCGAGGCGTCCCACGGCCGCGATCCTATTCGCCGCGGTCGCGTTCGCTGTTTGTCGGGCCTGGGACGACAAAAGGCGAACGCATCTATCTTGCGTCCATGACCCATCGTCCCTCCGGCCGCGAGGAGAGCGAGGACGAGCGCCTCGACCGCAACCTCGGCGAGCTGCTGCAGGAGCTGCGCGTCGCGCTGCCCGGCGTCCAGGTCCTCTTCGCCTTCCTGCTCGCGGTGCCCTTCCAGGGCAACTTCACCCGGATCACGCCCTTCCAGGAGAAGGTCTACTTCGCGACGCTGCTCTGCACCGCGATCTCGGCGGCGCTGCTGATCTCGCCCACCGCGTACCACCGGCTCACCTTCCACCTGCAGCAGAAGCGGCGGCTGGTAGACCTCTCCAACCGGCTGGCGATCGCCGGGCTCGGTTTCCTCGCCCTGGCGATGACCGGCGCGATCATGCTGATCACCGATTTCCTCTTCGGCTCCCTCGCCGCGACGATCGTTTTCAGTGTTGCCGCGGCGACGATGTTCGTCGTACTCTGGGGGCTGCTGCCGCTGCGGCGGCGGCTCAGCCTGCTGCGCGACCGGGGGTGACGCTCAGCAAAGGGAGGCGCGGCCGTCTTCGGCGCGCTGACCCCAGAGCCCGACCATCTCGTCGGCGAACCGTTCGACCAGCGGCGACTCTTCCGGCGAGTGCCGGAAGAGCATTTC
>DASTVL010000099.1:0-10492 GCA_035759115.1 Solirubrobacterales bacterium
CGCGTGGAGAAGGAAGAGCACTACTACAACGCGATCCACACCAAGCTGCTCGACCTCGGCCTGCAGCCGACCCTGCTGGGCGAGGAGCTGGTCGAGTCGATGATCCACGCGATCGAGCGCTACAAGGACAACGCGATCGAGGGCTCGATCGATCCGCGGACGCGCTGGAATCCCGCCAAATCCCCTGCTGGCCGCGCATAGGCCCGCTGGTACCATCGCCGTTCCGATGAGAGCTGCGGACGCACTGATGGAAAGCCTCAAGGCCGAGGGTGTCGAGAACATCTTCGGCATCCCCGGCGGGGCGAACCTGCCGACCTACGACGCGCTCGTCGACGCCGGCTTCCGCCACATCCAGGTGCGCCATGAGCAGGGCGGCGGCCACGCCGCCGAGGGTTACGCCAAGGCCTCGGGCGAGGTCGGCGTCGCCTTCGCCACCTCCGGCCCCGGCGCGACCAACCTGGTCACGGCGATCGCCGACGCGATGATGGACTCGGTGCCGACCGTGTTCGTCACCGGCCAGGTGCGGACCGAGCTGATCGGCACCGACGGCTTCCAGGAGGCCGACATCCTCGGCGCGACGCTGCCGTTCGTCAAGCACTCCTTCCAGGTCACCGATCCGCGCCAGATCCCCGAGTACGTGCACGAGGCCTTCCACGTCGCCTCCACCGGGCGGCCGGGGCCGGTGCTGCTCGACATCCCGCAGGACCTCTCGCGGGCCGAGATCGAGTATGCGACACGGACCGAGCCGGTCGAGCTGCCCGGCTACCGGCCGCTGAGCAAGGGCAACATCAAACAGGTGCGGATCGCCGCCAAGGCGATGGCCAACGCGAAGCGCCCGATCCTCTACACCGGCGGCGGCGTGGTCAACGGCAACGCCTCCGAGGAGCTGCGCGAGCTGGCCGCGGCCGACCGCTTCCCGGTCACCTCGACCCTGATGGGGCTCGGCGCCTACCCGGCCTCGGGCGAGAACTGGCTCGGGATGCTCGGCATGCACGGCACCGTCACCGCCAACTGGGCGATGGACAACGCCGACCTGATCGTCGCGATCGGCGCCCGCTTCGACGACCGCATCACCGGCAAACTCGCCGAGTTCGCGCCGCAGGCGAAAGTGATCCACATCGACATCGACCCGGCGGAGATCTCCAAGAACGTCGGCGCCCACATCCCGATCGTCGGCGACGTGAAGCTGGTCCTGCCGGAGCTGAACCGCGAGTACCGCGCCCTGCAGACCGACTCCTCGCGGCTCGACCCCTGGTGGAAGCAGCTGCGCGAGTGGCAGGAGAAGCACCCGCTGCGCTACGACCCGGGCGACGGCAAGGAGATCAAGCCGCAGTTCATGGTCGAGGCGATGCACCGTGCGACCGGCGGCAGGGCGGTTGTCACCTCCGACGTCGGCCAGCACCAGATGTGGGCGGCGCAGTACTACGGCTTCGAGCAGCCGCGCAACTGGATCAACTCCGGCGGCCTCGGCACGATGGGCTTCGGCCTGCCGGCGGCGGTCGGCGCCAAGGTCGCCCGTCCCGACGATGACGTCGTCTGCCTCGCCGGCGACGGCAGCCTGATCATGAACTGCCAGGAGCTGGCGACCTGCGTGACCGAAGAGATCCCGGTCAAGGTCTTCCTGATGAACAACGGCTACATGGGCATGGTCCGCCAGTGGCAGGAGCTCTTCTGGGACCGCCGCTACAGCTCGGTGCAGATGGGCGCCAGCCCCGACTGGGTGAAGCTGGCCGAGGCATTCGGCGCGACCGGCCTGCGCTGCGAGGTCGCTGACGACCTCGAAGGCACGATGAAGCAGGCGCTCGAGGCCGACGGCCCGGTGCTGGTCGACGTGCGCGTCGCCGAGGAGGAGAACTGCTACCCGATGATCCCGCCGGGGCAGGCGGCAAGGGACATGGTCGAGGCGCCGCAGGTGGTGAGCTGATGGAGGCGGGAACCCCGCAGGCGGTCAGGCTCGAGGATCTGCACGTGCCGGGGCAGTTGAGCGGGCGCAAGCACATCCTCTCGATCCTGGTCGAGAACAAGCCGGGCGTGCTGGCGCGGATCGCGGGCCTGTTCTCGCGTCGCGGCTTCAACATCGACACGCTCGCGGTCGGCCCGACCGACGACCCCAGCGTCTCGCGGGTCACGCTGACGCTGGACGGCGCCGTGCACCCGATCGACCAGGTGACCAAGCAGCTGCACAAGCTCGTCAACGTGCTGAAAATCCGCGACATGGAGCCGGAGGAGACGGTCGCCCGCGAGATGGCGATGTTCAAAGTCTCCGCCGCGGTCGAGAGCCGCGCCGAGATCATCCAGTTCGCCGAGATCTTCCGGGCGAAAATCGTCGACGTCGGCCGTCGCGCGCTGACGATCGAGGTGACCGGCTCGGCCGACAAGATCGAGGCCTTCGAGCGGATGATCCGCCCCCACGGGTTGATCGAGATGGTGAGGACCGGCGAGATTGCCATCGCTCGCGGCAGCGAGTAGCGAGCTTCCCGGTCGCCTACGCGAAGCCGCCGGGGCGATCGCCGGAAGGCCGCGGAGGACGCTGATCAGCGCGACGCTGCCTGTCGATATAGCCGACCCCTCCGCCGCGGTCTTCGCCTCGCGCCTCGCCTCCGACCGGTGGTTCTGCTGGGAGCAGCCGGACCGTGGGTTTTCCCTCGCCGCGCTGGGCATCGCACATGAGGTGAGTTCGCGCGGGCAGGATCGGTTCGGCGACGTTGCGCGCGGCTGCCTTGCGCTGAACGAGGGCGCAACCCTGGACGAGCCGGCGGGGCTGCCGGCCGGGGCGGGACCTGTGTGGACCGGAGGGTTTGCGTTCGATCCGGAGGGGACGTCGACGCCGGCATGGTCTTCGTTCAGCCCGGCATCGTTGGTCTTGCCCGAGCTGTCGATCTGTCGCCAAGGCGACAATGCGTTTCTTACCGTCAACGTCATCGTCTCACCGGGCGACGATGCCGATGCGCTTGCCGAGCGCCTGGCGAGGCGGCTCAACGGCCTGCGCGCCGACCCGTTGCCGCTGCTCGATCCGCACCCGACCGACCGGCCGGAGATCCGCAGCGTGCTGCCGCCGCGGGAGTTCGAAGCTGCGGTCGAGGCCGCCACAGCGAGGATCCAGGCCGGGGGGATGCGCAAGGTCGTGCTCGCCCGCGAGGTCACGGTCGAGGCCGCCTCCGCCCACGATCCCGCCGCCGTCTTCGGCGGCCTGCGCGAGCAGTTCCCCTCCTGCTTCTGCTTCTGCACCGGCACGCCCGAGGCCGCCTTCCGCGGCGCCAGCCCGGAGCTGCTGATTCGCCGCTCCGGGGCCGGCGCCTCGACCGTGGCCCTCGCCGGTTCGACCCGGCGCAGCTCCGACCCGGCGGTCGACGATCACCTCGGCGAGCAGCTGCTGCGTAGCGACAAGAACCGCCGCGAGCAGCGGATCGTCAGCGAGCGGATCGTGCGCAAGCTGCGCCCGCACTCGGTCTGGGTGCAGACGGCGCCCGAGCCCGAGTTGGTCAAGGTCGCCAACATCCAGCACCTGGCGACGCCGGTGATCGCCCAGCTGGCCGAACCGCGCTCGGCGGTCGGGCTGGCCGGGATCCTGCACCCGACCCCGGCCGTCGGCGGCGAGCCCTGGCCGCAGTCGGAGGCGACGATCGCCGAGCTCGAGCGGATGGACCGCGGCTGGTACGCCGGCCCGGTCGGTTGGATGGACGCCACCGAGGACGGCGAGTTCTGTGTCGCCCTGCGCAGCGCCCTGCTCCGCGACCGCGAAGCCCGCCTCTTCGCCGGCGTCGGCGTGGTCGCCGGCTCCGACCCCGAGGCCGAGCTGGAGGAGACCGAGGTCAAGCTCCAGGCGCTGCTGCCGCTCGTGGCTGAATAAACAATCGGTTACGCGCCGGTACGTAAGAATGCCGCGCGTGAGGCGCCTTTTCGTAGCGATCGTCGTGGGGTGCTCGCTGGCGACGCTGGGGCCTGTTTCCGGCTCAGAGGCGAGCTCGTCCCCGCCCGACGGACCGTCGCTTGCATTCACCGGGTTCGCCGAGCTCAGGGCCAGCGGATTCACTGTGAATACGATCGGCTACGAAGCATCGCGACCGCGGGTGACCCTGCGCGGATCGCGGAGCGGTGTGAGTCCCAATCCGCTTTCCGGCCTTGCCTGGTCTGCCGATGGCGAGATGCTGGCCTTCACCGGGTCGAAGGGCGAGAAGAGCGGCATCTACGTCGTTCGCGCCGACGGCACCGGCGTCCATCTACTACGCGGCACCAAAGGGGGAAGCAATCCGGTTTTCTCTCCTGACGGAAGTAGGATCGCCTTTGCCCGCGAGGGCAGCAGCGGGGGCCGACTCTTCGCATCGACGCCCTGGGTCGCAAGGGTCGACGGAGGCGGCGCCCGGCGGCTGCTCGGCTGGCACAAGAATGTGACCTACACGCCGGCATCGTTCTCTCCCGACGGCTCGACACTTGCCATAACCGAAGAGGTGTTCGCCTCCGACGAACCAAAGATCCTTCTCTTCAGGCTCGATCGACGGGCCGTTCGGCCGCTCGTCGAGCGCGCATCGGAGCCGGAGTTCTCGCCTGGCGGCGCGCAGATCGCGTTCGTCAAGCACTCGATTGAGCGCCAGGGGAAATTCAAGGTCGCCCATAAAGACCTCTTCACGATGGGAGTCGATGGGAAGGGGTTGAGACGGCTGACCCGCACGCCTTGGGTTGCCGAGACGTATCCGAGCTGGGATCCCTCCGGACAGCGAATCGCGTTCAACTCCTTCCGCATCAGCCGTGACCCGATCGACCGGCTCTTCGACGGGCTCCTGCCCGAAGGCAACTCGATCGTGCAGATGAATGCCGACGGAACCTGTCGGGAAAAGCTGTTCTCGCAGCGGCTCCTCGGGATTTACGGCGCCAAGTGGCGACCGGGGCCCGGCAGGGAGGCGGGGAGGATCGAGTGCGGCACTGCGACCGCCGGCCCCCCTGCGCCGCAGGGACCACGCTTGGCCGTCGTCACCGGCGACATCTCCTCGTTCCGGACCGAGCTGACCACGATTGACGAGACCGGCGCTCTGCCGTTGCGCTTGGCGGGAGGCGGGGAAGGAACGAGGCCGTTGCCGGAATGGTTCGAAGCGCCTTCGTGGTCTCCGGATGGCTTGAAGATCGCGTTCTCGGGCCTGGCGCGGAGCTTCGAAAGCGGCCCGAGTGGCGTTCGGCTCTACGTCGTCGGCGCCAACGGACGGGACATCAGACCACTGCGCGGAACGCATGGTTCGAGCAGCCCGGTCTTCACCGCCGATGGGAGTGCGGTTGCCTTCTCGCGCTACCGCTTTCGTCCCACGGTGAACCGACGTGGTAAGAAGGAATTCACCGCTCGGAGCGCGAGCATCTGGCTCGCCTCCCTGGCCGGGGATGCGCCGAGACGAATTACCCCTGAGCGCAAAGGGCTGTTCCTTTTCCCTGCCTCCTTCTTGCCCGGCGGCAAGAGGCTGCTCGCGACTCGACTGTCTGGCCAAGGTCCCGAAGAGGCGGTTTCGATCCGGCTGGACAGCGGAAAGATGAGCCTTCTCCTTCACCGTGCAGCCGAACCAATTGCCTCACCGGACGGGACCAGGGTCGCCCTGACCCGCTGGCAGCGCCTGGGGCTCAGCGGCGGGAAAAAGACCAGGGCGAGCGATCTGTTCACGATCGGGATTGACGGAAAGGGCCTGCGACAGATCACCAAGACGAGACGCCGCGATGAGCTCTTCCCCAGCTGGAATCCATCGGGGGAGCGCCTCGCGTTCGTTCGCAATCCACCAGTGGCAGGCAAGCTGACGGAACTCGACAACTTCGGTATCGGCGGCAAGATAATGCAGGCGAACGTCGATGGATCCTGCATGCGGACGCTTCTCGGGCCGTCGCCGAGCACGGGACTTTACGGCGCCGTCTGGCAGCCGGGCTCCGGCCGCGAGGCCGGCCGGATCGAGTGCTAGATCGCGTTCGCGACGCGGGCGGCGATGCGGCGGTGCAGGGCCAGGTTTGTCTCGCGGTCGGTCTTGACCTCGATCATGCCGGTGCCCGCCGCGAGGGCGTCGGGGAGATCGTCGAGCGAATCTAGGCGGCGGTGGGGGAGGTCGAAGAGGGCGGCCGCCTTGGCCACGTCGACGCCGCGGGGGGTGCCGAGCAGGGCCTCGAACTCGGAGTCCTTGAGCGCCTGCTCCTGGGGGAGGAAGTGGAAGATGCCGCCGCCGTCGTTGTCGATCACGACGATGCGGACCGGCGCGGAGACGTCGCGTAGGGTGGCGAGCCCGCCGAGGTCGTGCAGGAGGCCGAGGTCGCCGCTGACGATCGTGGTCGGCCGGCCGGTCGCGTGGGCGGCGCCGATCCCCGAGGAGATCAGGCCGTCGATGCCGTTGGCGCCGCGGTTGCAGAGGAAGGTCGCGTCGGTGCCGGTGGAGGGCAGGAACGCCTCCTGGTCGCGGATCGGCATGCTCGACGCGGTGTAGATCAGCTCGCCGTCGGCGTAGGCGGCGCCGAGCGCCAGCTGCAGACCCGGCTCGGTTGGCGCGCCGGCTTTGCCCAGCTCGGCCTCGACGGCCTCACGCGCGGCTTGGTCCGCCTGCAGCCAGAGCGCGGGCGGCGGACGGTCCTCGCCGAGTCGCGCGGCCCAGCCGGACGCGAGCTCGGTCGGGTCGGCGCGCAGCAGCGCGGCCGCCCTGCGGCTCGGCTCGTTCCAGCCGCCGAGCGGGTCGACGACGATCTGCTCTGCGCCCGACTCGGCCAGCCAGGAGCGCAGCGGCTTGCTCGTCGGCATCTCGCCGAAGCGCAGAACGAGTTCCGGCGTAGTGGCCTCGCGGAACCCCTCGTCGCGCAACAGCAGGTCGTAGGCGCCGATGACGTGGGAGCGGTCGTGGGGGCCGCAGCGCAGTTGCGAGCTCGGCTCGGCGAGGATCGGGTAGCCCGCGGCCGCGGCGAGGTGGGCGAGCGGCTCGCGCAGCTCCCGGTCGAGCTGGCGCCCAGCGACGATGACACCGATCGGCGCCTCGGCGAGGTGGCCGGCCACCTCGTCGAGCAGGAACTGGGTCGGCTCGAGGTCGATCGGCGTCACCGCCGTCAGCGGACGCTCGCCGCGCCCCTCGAGGGCGAGAGGGTCGGTCGCGGTCACCGCCCCCTCGACCGGCAGCGGCGCCAGCGGCTCGCGCAGGGGGAAGTTGAGGTGGACCGGGCCGGGGCGGGTGTCCCCCCGTGCGGCGGCGAAAGCGCGGCAGGCGGTCGAGCGCAGGTGCAGCAGCCCGTCGTCGTCGGCCTCGTGACTGCCGACCTCGCAGAACCAGCGCACCGATTCGCCGTAGAGCTTGAGCTGGTCGATCGCCTGGCCGGCGCCGACCCCGCGCAGCTCGGGCGGCCGGTCGGCCGTGAGCACGAGCAGCGGCACGGCGGAGTGGTCGGCCTCGCAGACCGCCGGGTGGAAGTTGGCCGCGGCCGTGCCCGAGGTGCAGAGGATCGCCACCGGCGCCCCGCTCGTCTGCGCGGCGCCGAGCGCGAAGAAGGCGGCGGAGCGCTCGTCGACGATCACCGTCGTCTCGATCTCCTGCTGACGCCAGAGGGCCAGCGCCAGCGGCGTCGAGCGCGAGCCGGGGGAGACGACCGCGTGGCGCAGCCCACAGCGGGCCAGCTCCTCGACGAAGGCGGTGGCGAGCGCGGTGTTGGCATTGGTCGGGTCCATGCCCAGAATCTAGAGCCGGTGCGCCTGCAGGGCTGCATCGTCGATCTCAACGCCGAGCCCCGGTCCGTCGGGCAGGTGGAGCATGTCGCCGCGCAGCTCGCACTCCTGCGCCGCGATCGTCGAGGCGAAGAGGCGCTGGGTGGCGAGCCCGTGGGCGAGGCTCTCGCCCTCGCCGCGGCCGAGGTCGCCGAGCGAGTGCGCCACCTGCGCGGCAGCGGCGATGCCGACCGGCCCGTCGAGCGCGCTGGTCACGTAGGCGGGAAGTACCTCGGCGATCTCCATCGCCTCCTCGGGCCCTCCGACCTTGGAGAGCTTGATCCCGGTCATTGCGAAGGCGCCCGCCGAGGCGACGCGCTCGGCGTCGGCGCGGCTCTCGACGCTCTCGTCGGCGGCGAGCGGGATCGAGCTCGAGCCCACCAGCTCGGCCGCCTCCTCGACGCTCGCCACCGGCTGCTCCGCCAGCTCGATCTCGTAGGGCTCCAGTTCCGCCAGTGTCCGGCGCGCCGTCTCCAGGTCCCAGGCGCCGTTGGCGTCGATCCGGATCTTCGCCCGCGGGCCGAGGGCCTCGCGCACGGCCCGCACCCGCGCCGCGTCGTCGCCGGTCCCGAGCTTCAGCTTGAAGGTCGAGAAGCCCTCCGCGGCCCAGCGTTCCGCGTCGGCGACGACCGAGCCGGGGTCGCCCGCGACCAGCGTCGCGTTGCACCGGATCGGCTCGGGGCGTTCGCTGTTTGTCGGGCTGACATCGACAAATGACGAACGCTCCGGCGCCGCCCGCCGGCCGCGCAGGTCGAGCAGAGCGATCAGCGCGGCGCAGCGTGCCGGCGCGCACAGCCCCGTCGCCCGGTCGCGCAGGATCGCCTCGTCGAGCGCATCCCGCTCGCCGAGCTCCTCGAGCTCATCGACGACCCGCGCCAGGCCGGCGCCGCCGCGCAGGGACAGCGGCACCGCTTCCCCGAGGCCCTCGCGCCCCTCCTCGTCGCGCAGCAGCAGCAGCACCATCTCGCGCCGGGTCAGCTTCCCGGTCGCCGTCACGTACGGCTCGCGAAACGGCAGCGCGTACGGGATCACCTCGACCGAGGCGATCCTCATATCAGCAGGCCGAGCGCGACCAGCAGGCTGAAGGCGCCGAGCAGGGCGCCGGTGCCGGCCAGGGCGGCGTTCAGCGCCGGCCCGTCGGTGCGGTTGCTCATCGTCCGCAGCGGCTTGACCGCCAGCGGCAGCGCCAGCAGGCCGATCAGCGGCAGCGCGCTCGCGTCGCCGCCCACAAGCGAGATCGGCAGGACGACGAACGCCCCGAGCACCAGCAGCCGGTAGAGCACGACCGCGTTCTGCCGTCCCATGCGCACGGCGAGGGTCATCTTGCCGGCGCGCCGGTCGGTCTCCAGGTCGCGCACGTTGTTGACGACGAGGATCGCGGTGACGAGGAAGCCGACCGCGATCGAGAGGCCCAGCGGCAGCGCGTCGAGCTGCTCGACCTGGACGTAGTAGGAGCCGTTGACGGCGACCAGGCCGAAGAAGAGGAAGACGAAGACCTCGCCCAGGCCGGCGTAGCCGTAGGGGCGCGGGCCGCCGGTGTAGAGGACGCCGGCGGCGATCGAGACCGCGCCGATCAAGAGGATGACCACGCCGGCCACCACGGTCAGGTAGATCCCGCAGGCGACGGCGACGGCGAACGCGACCCAGGTCGCGACCAGCACCCGCTGCGGCGTCACCAGCCCCGCCGAGGTCACCCGCACGGGGCCGAGCCGGTCGACGGTGTCGGCGCCGCGCTTGGCGTCGGAGTAGTCGTTGGCGAGGTTGGTGCCGATCTGGATGAAGATCGAGCCGATCAGCGCAGCGAAGAACGCGCCCCAGCGCGGCAGCTCGCCGGCCCATTCGACCGCCGCCGCGGTCCCGACCAGGACCGGGGCGATCGCCGCCGGCAGCGTCCGCGGCCGCGCCGCCATCAGCCAGATCCTCATGGCCGCCTCGGGAACTGGGAGAAGTCGGGGCGGCGCTTCTGCTTGAACGCCTCGCGGCCCTCGGCCGCCTCGTCGCTGCCGTAGAAGAGCAGGTTGGCGTCGTGGGCGAGCTGCTGGATCCCCGCGTAGCCGTCCTCGTGCGCGTTGAAGCTTGCCTTGACCAGGCGCAGGGCGAAGGGGGAGAGGGCGAGCATCTCGCGGCAGGCCGCGACCGTCTCCGCCTCGAGTCGATCGAGCGGCACGACCGCGTTGACGAGGCCCATCTCGCGCGCCTCCTCGGCGTCGTACTGGCGGCAGAGCATCCACATCTCCTTCGCCCTCTTGGTGCCGATCAGGTCGCGCATCAGGGAGGCGCCGAAGCCGCCGTCCCAGGAGCCGACCCGCGGTCCGGTCTGGCCGAAGACGGCATTGTCGGCGGCGATCGTCAGGTCGCAGCAGAGGTGGAGGATGTGGCCGCCGCCGATCGCGTAGCCCGCCACCATCGCCACGATCGGCTTCGGCAGACGCCGCATCTGCACCTGCAGGTCGGTGACGTGGAAGCGCCCGATCGAAGCGCCCTCAGCGACGTAGCCCGTGTCGCCGCGCACGGTCTGGTCGCCGCCCGAGCAGAAGGCCCGCTGACCGGCGCCGGTGAGCACGATCACGCCGACCTCGGCGTCCTCGCGGGCAAGCTCCAGCGCCGCCGAGACCTCGACCAGCGTCTGCGGGCGGAAGGCGTTGAGCACCTCGGGCCGGTCGATCGCGATCTTGGCGATCCCGTTGGCCTTCTCGTAGGAGATGTCCTCGTACTCGCCGGCGGCCTCCCACTCGATCGGCGCGAACAGTTCGTCCTCGGGCGGGGCTTCCTTGTGGCGTTTGGGCATGATGG
>DASTVL010000100.1:0-3513 GCA_035759115.1 Solirubrobacterales bacterium
CTCGCCGCCGCCGGCGCCGTGACGATCGCCGACGGCTACGGGGCGCGAGCCGTGCGCGGTTACGGCGCGCTGCGCCCCGTGGTGGTGCTCGAGCGGGGCATCACCGCCGGGCGGCGGATCGGCCCCGATGAGGCCTCATCAGCGCTCGCGGTGCGGCGTGTGCCCGCCCGCTTCGCCCCGCCCGGCGCGCTGACGGCGCCGCAGCAGGCCCTGGGCCTGGTCGCGCGTGCCGCGCTGCCGGCGGGCTCCTATCTGCTCGGCGCCCAGCTGGCGGTCGCCCGCGAGGGCGGCAAGCGGGCCGGCGGCCTCGGCGCCGGCCGCCGGCCGGTGGAGATCGCCGTCAGCGGCGCCGGCGCCCTGCTCGCCGCCGGGGCGGGGGCCGGGCGGAAGGTCGACGTCGTCGTCACCGGCGAACCGCGGGGCGCGGGGCCGGGTCGCACCTACGTCGCCGCCCCACGCGTGCCGCTGCTTGCTCTGCGTCCCGCCGCCGAAGGACCGGGACCGGGGGCGACCGCCGCCGCGACGCTCGGCCTCACCCGTCCCCAGGCGCTGCGCCTGATCGCCGCCGAGAGCTTCGCCCGCAAGATCACCCTGCTGCCCGGAGGTTAGGCGTGGCGGCACGGGCCAGGCACCTGGAGGAGCTGGCCGGCTCGCTGCGCTCGCGGCTGGTGGCGCAACGACGCGAAGCGGCGGCCCGGGGCGCATCCTCGACCGGCGCGCTCGAGGACCAGGTGCGCGAGCTGGTTGCGAGCGAGGCGGCGCTGCTCGGCGCCGGGGACCGCGAGGCGCTGGTCGCCCAGGTGCTGCGCGACACGATCGGCCTCGGCCCGCTCGAGGACCTGCTCGCCGATCCGAGCGTCGAGGAGGTGATGGTCAACGGCCCCGACAGCGTCTACGTCGAGCGCGGCGGCCGGATCGAACGGGTCGAGGCCTGCTTCGACGGCGAGGAGGAGCTGCGCAACGCGATCGAGCGCATCCTCGCGCCGCTCGGCCGCCGCATCGACGAGCTCAGCCCGATGGTCGACGCGCGGCTCGCCGACGGCTCGCGGGTCAATGCCGTGATCCCACCGCTGGCGATCGACGGCCCGGCGCTCTCGATCCGGCGCTTCGGCGTCGAGCGGCCGGGCCCGCGCGAGCTGCTCGCGCTGGGGACGCTCACCGAGTCGCAGCTGGCCCTGCTCGAGGCGGCGGTGGGCGAGCGGCGCAGCATCCTGATCAGCGGCGGCACCGGCTCGGGCAAGACGACGCTGCTGAACGCGCTCTCCGGTTTCGTCGGCGCGGACGAGCGGCTGGTCACGATCGAGGACGCCGCCGAGCTGCGGCTGCAGCGGCGCCATGTCGTCCGGCTCGAGAGCCGGCCGGCCGGAGTCGAGGGCAGGGGGGAGGTATCGATCCGCGACCTGCTGCGCAACGCCTTGCGCATGCGCCCGGACCGGATCGTGATCGGCGAGGTGCGCGGCGCCGAGGCGCTCGACCTGCTGACCGCGCTCAACACCGGCCATCGCGGCGCGCTCTCGACCGTGCACGCAAACTCCCCCGCCGACGCCCTGGTCCGGCTGGAGACGCTGGCGCTGATGGCGGGCGTCGGCTTGCCGCACGAGGCGATCGCGGTCCAGGTCCGCCGCGGCATCGACCTCGTCGTCCAGCTCGAGCGTCGCGGCGACGGCGCGCGGCGGGTTACCGAGATCGCCGACCTGGCCGGGCAGGGATGAGTGACTCTTTCTTGCTGCTGCCGCTGAGCGCGGCCGCCGGTGGGCTGGCGGCGCTCGCGGCACGCGAAGCGCTGCTCGCCAGCCCGGCGCCGGCGCGCTGGCTGCGGCTGGCGCTGGAGCCGTTGCGCCGGGCCGGCGAGGAGGGCTATGCGCCGTCGCGGCCGGAGCGCCGCCGGCTCGCCGCGGTCGGGGCGGGGACGGCGCTGCTCGGCGGCTGGTTCCTGGCCGGCGCGGCGGCTGCGCTGCCGCTCGCGGTCGCCGGACCGGCGCTGGCCGGCTGGGTCGTCTCGAGCCGCCGTCGCCGCTACCGGCGCACGGTCGAGCGCGCCCTGCCGGAGATCGCGGCGGCGGTCGCCGATTCGCTCGCGGCCGGGCGCTCGCTGCGCGCCTCGCTGCCGGCGGCGGCCTCCTCGGTCGACGGCCCGGCCGCGGTCGAGCTGGCGCGGCTGGGGGTCGAGCTGGAGCTGGGCTCGCCGACGGTCGAGACGGTCGACGGCTGGCGGCGGCGGATGCGCTCGGCGCGGGTCGACGCGTTCGCCGCCGCCCTGCTCAGCCAGCGCCGCGCCGGCGGCGACCTGGCCGGGTTGCTGCGCCGCTTCGCCGACGGCGCCGCCGAGCGCGATCGCGCCGCCGAGGACGCCCGCTCGGCGACGGCGCAGGCGCGCTTCACCGGCCTGCTGGTCGTCGCGATGCCGAGCGGCGGCGCGCTCTTCGCCGAGCTGATCCAGCCCGGATTCATGGTCAAGCTGATCGGAACGCCCGCCCCGGCCCTGCTGCTCGCCGTCGCCGCCGCTCTGCAGGTCGTGGGCTTCGTCGCGATCCGCCGCTTCGCCCGGGTGGTCGAGTGAGGTTTGCGCGCCGCGGCGGGGCGCCGCCGCTGCGGGCGAAGCTCGCCTGTGCGGCGGTGGGCGCCGGCGTCGCCCTGCTGGCCGCCCCGGCGGCGCCCGGGCGGACCGCCTGGCTGGTCGCGCTGGCGATGCCCACCGCCGGGTTCGTCGCTCCGGATGCTTTGCGCGAGCGCCGCGCCCGGCAGCGCCACCGGCGCCTGGTCGCGGCGCTCCCCGACGCGCTCGACCTGCTCGCGATCGGCTCCGCCGCCGGTCGCAGCTCCGCCGCCGGGTTCGCCGAGATCGCCGCCGCCGGCAGCGGCCCGCTGGCCGAGGAGCTGCGCATCGCGGTCGCCGAGCTCGAGTGCGGCCAACCGCTGCCGGCGGCGCTCGCGGCGCTGCGCGAGCGCGTGCCCGGCAACGAGATCGCCACCCTCTGCGCCTCGATCGAGCGCTCCCGCCGGCTCGGCTCGCCGCTCGCCGACCAGCTGCGCCGCCAGGCCGCCGGCCTGCGCCGCGACCAGCGCCGCGCGGTGGAGGAGCGCGCCGCCCGCGCCGCCCCCAAGATCCAGCTCGTCGTCGCCCTCGTCCTCGTCCCCTCGGTCCTGCTGATGATCGCCGCCGCCCTGATCGCCAACGCCGACATCCTGCTCAGCGGCTTCTGACCCTGCCATTGCAACCGACGTTGCGTCGGGGACGTCTGTTTGGGGTCGTGTTGCAAAGTGGGGAGAAGTGGGGTAATGTGGCGCTTGAGTTGAAGCCCAGGGACCGGGGTGGTGAGGCTCCTCCCACCTCATCACTCCGGTCCTGACTCTTTCCCAGCCGAGAAAGGAACCCACGGGGATGGCATTTCGTGGTCTCTACGAGCACAGCCTCGATTCCAAGGATCGGCTCACGGTTCCCTCTCGCTTCCGCGCGGCGCTCTCCGACGGGATCGTTCTCTCCAAGGGCTTCGACCCCTGCGTCTGGGTGCA
>DASTVL010000101.1:0-3078 GCA_035759115.1 Solirubrobacterales bacterium
GAACGCGAGGCCGCGAGCGAGGCGGCGGCGCAGGCGGAGAAGCCCCGCCCGGCCTCGGCGCAGGGCCGCAACGCCGGACGCGAGGCGAAGAAGGCCGCGAGGAAGGCCGGCCGCCTGGCCGAGCAGGTCGAGCGGGCCGAGGCCGAGCTGCGCGAGCTGGAGGAGGAGCTGGCCGACCCGGAAGCGTGGTCGAGCCCGGGCCGAGCCGAGCGCGCGGAAGCGCGCCACGCCGCCGCAAAGCGGGCGGTCGACGAGCTCTATGAGCAGTGGGAAGCGGTCGAAGCCGGCTGATCAGAAGACGATCGTTCTCGCGCCGTCGAGAAGGACGCGGTCGTCGAGGTGGGCCTTGACCGCGCGGGCGAGGACGAGGCGCTCGACGTCGCGGCCGATCCCGATCAGGTCGCCGATCTCGTCGCGGTGGCTGACCCTGGTCACGTCCTGGTCGATGATCGGCCCGGCGTCGAGCTCCTCGGTGACGTAATGCGCGGTGGCGCCGATCAGCTTGACGCCGCGCTCGTGGGCGCGGGCGTAGGGGTCGGCGCCGACGAAGGCGGGCAGGAAGCTGTGGTGGATGTTGATCGCCGGCGCGCCCAGCTCCACCAGGAAGCCCGCCGAGAGGATCTGCATGTAGCGGGCGAGGACGAGCAGGTCGATCTCGCCACCGAGCAGCTCCAGCACCCGCCGCTCCGCCGCCTCGCGCGCGCCGGGAGCGACCGGCACGTGGTGGAAGGGGAGGCCGACCGCGGCGACCTGCTCGGCGTGGTCGGCATGGTTGGAGACGACGGCGACGACGTCGGCGCCGAGCTCGCCGCTGCGCCAGCGCCAGAGCAGGTCGGAGAGGCAGTGGTCTTCGCGCGAGACCATGATCGCCACCCGCTTGCGCTCGTCGGACTCGGCGAAGCGGTGCTCCATCCGCAGCGGCGCCGCGATCTCCCGCTCGAAGCGGCCGTAGAGCGCCTCGCGCTCGTCCGCGGGCGCCTGGTCGAAGGCCATCCGCATGAAGAAGCGCCCCTCGCCGCTCGAGTGCTGGTCGGCGTCGACGATGTTGCGCCCGGCGTCGGCGAGGAAGCCGCTGACGGCGGCGATCAGGCCCGGCTGGTCGGGGCAGGCGAGCAGCAGGCGCGAGGTCTGAAGCGGGGCGTCGATGCACGGGATGATCGCGCCTCGGCCCATTGAGCGCGTTCGTCCTTTGTCGGGCATAGGGCCACAAAGGACGAACGCGCTCGCAGGATTCCGTTCAGGGCGACGAGGTGGACTAAAACGTCGCCTGAGTTGGTGCGAATACGCACGCGAATGTGAGCAATGTGCGGCCGATCACCCTGCGGCGGGCGGAATCTCGCCACGGTCCCGCGCTTGCTTACAAAACGCACATATTCCAAGCACGCATATCTGATCCCCGTCCTCGCGATCGCCCTGGCCCTGCCGGCGGTCGCCCTCGCGGCTCCCGCAGAGGACGGCGCCGAGGAGCGCGCGGCGCTCGCGACCGCTCACCCCGTCGTCGCCACCCTCGACGGGCCGGTGAAGCGATTCCACCGCGCGATCGCGGTCCACAAACAGCGCCTCCGCGCCGCCCGCCGCGCCCGCCGCGCCAGGCTGCGGCGCGAACGCGAGCAGGCCTTCGCCACGCTCCCCGGCGGGGTCTCGATGGCGACGCTCGAGTCGATCGCCTCCTGCGAGTCGGGCGGCAGCCCGACGATCGTCAGCTCCGACGGCAGCTACCGCGGCAAGTACCAGTTCAGCTACAGCACCTGGGCCTCGGTGGGGGGCAGCGGCGATCCCGCCGCGGCGCCCGAGGCCGAGCAGGACTACCGGGCGGCGCTGCTCTACGCCCAGTCCGGCTCGAGCCCCTGGCCGGTCTGCGGCTGACCGACGAGGTGGGAGGGGGGACGCCCGACCCCCCTCCTACGATGGGCCGATGAGCGAGGAGGCAGTCCCCGCGCCGGACGCAAAAGGGCCGAGCCGCAAGCCGCCGGCCGAGGCGATCGCCGAGGCAAAGGTACGGGCGCCGACGCGCGGCAACCGCAAGCTCGAGGGCTTCCTCGAGGCGGTCAACGCCGACGAGCAGGTGCGGGCCTGGTGGTACATGGCCCAGGTCCACGCCGAACGGCTGGGCATGTCCGACCACTCCTGGGTGCACACCCAGATCGTGCTCAACATCGCCCTGCGGCTGCTGCGCCTGTTGGTCAAGGCAGGAGCCGAGCCGGCGGTCGTCGCCGACCACGGCATGTCGCCGCGCGACGCCGAGGTCGTCGTCGCCGGCGGCGCGCTGCTGCACGACGTCGGCATGTCGATTCACCGCGCCGACCACGAGGAGTACAGCCTCTTCCTCGCCGCCGGCGCGCTCGAGCGCCTGCTCACCGGCTCCTACCGGGAGCCGAAGCGGACGATCGTCGCGTCCGAGATCCTGCACGCGATCATCGGCCACCGCCGCCGCGGCGAGCCCTACACGCTGGAGGCCGGCGTCGTCCGCGTCGCCGACGCGCTCGACATGGCTCAGGGCCGCACCCGGATCCCACTCGAGGCGGGCCAGGAGGGGATCCACTCGATCTCGGCCGCGGCGATCGACGAGGTGCGGATCGAGGCCGGCGAGGAGCGGCCGGTGCGGATCGAGATCGAGCTCAACAACTCGGCCGGGATCTTCCAGGTCGACGACCTGCTGGCGACCAAGATCCGCGATACGCCGCTCGAGGGCCAGGTGGAAGTCGCGGCGAAGATCGAGGGCGAGACCGAGAAGCGCTTATTGAGCGGGTTCCGACTCGACTAGGTCAGGCGGTCCAGCGTCTGCTTGCGCATTTCCTTGCGCTTCTCGAGCCTGCCTTGGATCAGCGAGAGCACGATGACGAGGAGCGCGAAGAAGGCGATCACGCCGAAGCAGAAGAAGGTCACGGTCTTGTCGGTGACCCGCCCCGCCAGGCCCTCGCCGTTTTCGGCGAGAGCAGCGGGAGCCGCGAGCAGCAGCATCGTCAGCGCCGCGTAGAGCGCGGCGAGGACCTTTCTGGGGCGCGAGAGCTCGACCACGGCAACGCAATCTACCGAACCCGGCGGGCCCTTTCCCTAGGATGCCCGCCCCATGGACTG
>DASTVL010000102.1:0-3518 GCA_035759115.1 Solirubrobacterales bacterium
GGCGGGGTCGAGCGGCGGGCGCCGCGTGTCTTCGCGCCGCGCATCTGGGGCCTGATCTCCGCCCTGCGCGGCCTGATCAACCCGCTCGCCGACCGCTATATGGAGCGCGACGCCCGGATCGCCGCCGCCATTCGCGAGGCGGAGGCCGGCGCACCGCCAAGCGCTTGAACACTTAGTTGACCCAGGGGTCCATTAAGTGCTCAGAGGGGGCCGCGTCAACTCCTCGAGCAGGAAGACGAAGGACTCGTAGGGCTCGCCGGTGGCGCGGGTGAGGCCGATCTCGCAGGTGCGGTTGTTGGAGAGGCGGGCGTCGAAGTGGCGGCCGCTCAGCTCCGCCGCCTGCTCTGCCGTGGCGGAGGCGGCCAGCTCGGGGTGGGTGATGCCGCGGTCGCCGGCGAACCCGCAGCAGCTCGCGGAGGGCGCGACGTAGACCTCCTCGGCGAGGGCGCCGGCGAGCGTGCGCAGGCGCGGCGCCAGGCCCATCTGGCGGGTCGCGCAGGTCGGGTGGACCGTCGCCGAGCCGACCTTCTCGCCGACCTCGAGCCGCGGCAGCAGACGGTCGTGCGCCCAGGCGACCGAGTCGAGGATCGTCAGCCGCCCGAGGCGGCCGGCGTTCGCCTCGTCGAGCACGCCGTCGCCCGGCTCGGCGATCGCGTGCGTGCAGGACGCGGCGTCGATCACGACCGGCAGCTCCCCCTCCCCGCTCCACTCCCACAGCCGCGCGACCAGCTCGTTCGCCTTGCGCCGGTGCGCCGCGCCGAACCCCTTCGAGCTCCACGGCAGCCCGCAGCAGGACCCCACCACGCCCTCGGGTATCCACACCGGCGTCCCCGCCCGCGCCGAGACCGAGACCATCGCCTCGGCAAGCGTGGGCCGACGGGCCTCAAACGTCCGTGATTTTGACGTTTGAGGCCCGTCGGCGGCGAAGATGCGGTTGGTGCAGGAGGGGAGGTAGACGGCGGCGGCGTCCTGGCGGCGGGTCGGCGGCAGTTGCGGGCTTGCGGGGGGCGGCAGGGCGGCTCCGCGCTCGGTCCTGCGCGCCAGCGGGCCGGCGACGCGCAGTGCCGCGCGCGACGCCTGCTCGACCGCGCCCCAGCGGCTCGCGGCGGCGTCGGCGGCGCGCTCGGCCCGCGGCGAGTGGCGCTCGGCGCGCAGCTGCTTAACCAGGGCGCCGGTGTCGATCCCGAGCGGGCAGGCGAGGCGGCAGGAGCCGTCGGCCGCGCAGCTGTCGAGCCCGTCGTAGGCGAACTCCCGCTCGAGCTCGGCGCGCAGCGGCGAGCCCTCGGGCTGGCGGGCGATCTCGCGGCGCAGGACGATCCGCTGGCGCGGCGTCGTGGTCAGGTTGCGGCTCGGGCAGGCCGGCTCGCAGAAGCCGCACTCGACGCAGGTGCTCGCCGACTCCTCCTCGACCTCGGGCATCGTTTTCAGGTTGCGCAGGTGGGCATCCGGATCGCGGTTGAGGACGACGCCGGGACCGAGCACTCCGTCGGGGTCGGCGAGCCGCTTGACCCGCCACATCAGCTCGGTCGCCGCCTCCCCCCACTCGCGCTCGACGTAGGGGGCCATGTTGATCCCGGTGCCATGCTCGGCCTTGAGCGAGCCGTCGTACTTGCCGACGACCAGCTCGACCAGCTTCGCCATGAACGACTCGTAGCGCTCCAGGTCCTCCCGCTTGCCGAAGTCCGGCGTCAGCATGAAGTGCAGGTTCCCGGCCGAGGCGTGGCCGGCGACGCCGGGCAGGAAGCCGTGCTCGCCGAGCAGCGCCTGCAGGTCGCGGGCGCCCTCGGCGATCCGCTCGGGCGGCACGCAGACGTCCTCGACGATCAGCGCGGTGCCCGGCAGGCGCAGCCGGCCGACCAGCCCGTGCAGGCCCTCGCGCACGCGCCAGGCGAGCTCGACCTGCTCCGCCTCGCGGGTGAACTCGATCGGCCGGATCGTCTCGTGGCCGGCGAGGACCTCGCCCGCCGCGGCCAGCTGCGCATCGAGCTCCGCTTCGTCAGCGCCGCCGTACTCGACCAGCAGCACCGCCGACTCCGGCGGCAGCTCTTTCCACTCCTGCGGCGCGCCGACCATGTTCCAGGCGGCCGTGATCAGCGCCGGCGCGACCATCAGCTCGACCGCGGTGGCGCCGCTCTCGACCAGGTCGCGCACCGGCGCGATCGCCTCGTCGATGCCGGCGAAGTGAACCCAGGCCGTGGTCGTGCAGGCCGGCAGCGGCACGGTCTCGAAGACCGCCTCGGCGAGGAAGGCGAGCGTGCCCTCGGAGCCGACCAGCAGGCGGCGGAAGATCTCCAGCGGCTCGTCGGCGTCGAGGAAGGCGCAGAGCCGGTAGCCGGTCGTGTTCTTGATCGCGAACTTGCGGCGGATGCGCTCGCTCAGCGCGGCGTCGGCGCGGATCTCGTCGCGGATCGTCGCCAGGCCGGCGGCGAGCTCGGGCTCGGCGGCGGCGAAGCGCTCGGCGGCATCGGGCGCGGCGGTGTCGATCGTCGTCCCCGAGGGCAGGACGAAGGTCAGCGCCCGCACGGTCGAGTAGGAGTCGTGGGTGGTGCCGCAGCGCATCCCGCCCGAGTTGTTGGCGATCACGCCGCCGACCGTGGCGATATCGGTGCTGGCCGGGTCGGGTCCGAGCTTGCGCCCGTATGGGGCGAGCACGCGATTGGCGTGGCCGAGCACGGTGCCGGGCTTGATCCGCGCCAGCGCCCCGCCGTCCTCGACCGCGACGCCGCCGAAGTGACGGCGCACGTCGACCAGGATGCCGTCGCTCTGGCCCTGTCCGTTGAGGCTGCTGCCGCCGCCGCGGAAGACGACGGGGACGTCGTTGGCGCGGCCGTAGGCGAGCGTCTTGCCGACGTCGCGCGAGTCGCGCGCCATCACCACCGCCCGCGGCAGCAGCCGGTAGGGGCTGGCGTCGGAGGCGTAGCGGACGATGTCGGAGGCGCGGCCGAGCACCCGGTCGGCGCCGAGCAGCACCTCGAGCTCGCCGCGCAGCGGCTGCGCAGCGCCGGCGGCCAGCGACTCGGGAGCGCGATCGGGGGCGGCGACGCTCATGCCCGCATCCTCCCCGATCGCCTAGAAGAGGGACATCCCCGGCTGCACGGGGACTTCGACCAGCTCCGGCTTGGACGATGCGAGCGCGGTGGCGAGCGCGTCGCGGACCTCGTCGCGGCTGCTGGCGACGCGGGTCGAGACGCCGTAGCCGGCGGCGACCGCGGCGACGTCGAGCGCCGGCAGGTCGAGCCCCGGCGCTCCCTGCACCGACTCGACCTCGGCGAACCACTTGAGGATCGCGTACTCGGAGTTGCGCAGGACGAGGAAGGTGACCGGCGCGTCGTGGGCGACGGCGCTCCAGAAGCCGCTGATCGCGTACTGGGCCGAGCCCTCGCCGAGCACGCAGACGACCGGGCGGTCGGGCTGGGCGAGCTGCACGCCGACCGACGCGGCAAGGCCGAAGCCGAGCCCGCCGCCGGCGCTGAAGTAGTAGCTGCCGGGTCGTGAGAGGCGCAGCTTGTTGCGCAGCG
>DASTVL010000103.1:0-18669 GCA_035759115.1 Solirubrobacterales bacterium
GGAGGCGAGCAGCGCCTCGAGCCGGTTCTCGGCGTCGCGGTGGACGAGGTGGTGGTCGTGGTTGCCGGCGAGGAAGACGAGCCGCTTGCCGGGCAGCCGCTCGGCGATCAGGCGCAGCAGGCCGTCGGCGGCGTCGACCGCCTCGCCGACCGAGCCGAAGAGGAAGTCGAACAGGTCGCCGAGGAAGATCAGCTCGTCGATCCCCTCCAGCGCCGGCGCCAGCCGTTCGAGGAAGAAGTCCTCACGCAACAGGTCCCGCCCCGTCCAGGCGCCGAAATGGGTGTCGGAGATGACCAGCGCGCGCATCGTCAGATCATCGTCTTAGCAGGAGGGCGCACGCGAGCCCTCCCGCCAGAGCGGCGAAGGAGAGGATCGCGAAGGCGGTGGCGTAGGGAGAGGCGGTGGGGACGGATTCGCCGCCGCCGTAGACGACGACGCCGAGCACCATCGCGCCGGTGGCGGCGCCGATCCAGCGCACGGTGAGGACGAGGGCATTGGCGTCGCCGCGCTCCTCGGCGGCGACGGCGTTGCTGAGGCCGGTCAGCAGCGAGGTGAACATCGGCGCGATCGAGGCGCCGAGGACGAGCAGGCCGGGCAGCAGCAGCGCGTAGCTGTCGTCGTCGACCGTGAGCGCGATCCAGGCGAAGGCAAGCGTGGTCAGCAGGTAGCCGGCGGTCGCCGGCAGGCGTGGGCCGACCCGGTCGGTCAGCTCGCCGGCGAGGATGTTGAACAGCGGCTGCGTGAGCACCGCCGGGATCAGCGCCAGCGCGGCCAGCAGCGGGCCGTAGCCGAGCACGTGCTGGAAGTAGGTCGCGGCGTAGATCAGGAAGCCGTTGACGATGAACTGGGCGGCGAACATCGCCAGCACGATGCCGACCAGGACGCGGCGGCGCAGCAGGCCGACGTCGAGCAGCGGGTGGGCGGTGCGCAGCTCGGTGGCGGCGAAGATCCCGAGCACGGCCAGCCCGGCAGCGAAGAGCGAGAGCGTCGCGGGCGAGTCCCAGCCCCAGGCGAGCGCCTGCATCAGCGAGACGAGCAGCGCGGTCAGCCCGACCGCGAGGATCGCCAGCCCCCGGACGTCGAAGCGCTCGGGCTCGCCGACCGGCCGGTTGTCGACCTCACGCCAGCCGAGCCAGGCGACGACGACGCCGACCGCGGCCTGGAGGGCGAAGACGGCGCGCCAATCGATCGCCTCGGTCAGCAGCCCGGCGCTCACCGGCCCGATCCAAAGCACCGTGATCCCGATCGCCGAGTACTTGCCGAGCGCGTCGCCGCGGTGCGCCTCCGCCACCCGGTTGGCGATCATCGCCGCGCTCGCCGGGTAGAGGGTCGAGGCGCCCGCCCCCGCGACGGCGATCCCGACCACCAGCCAGACGAAGCCCTGCGAGACCGCGGCGAGGAACGAGCCCAGGGCGAAGACGGCGAGCGCCACGAGCAGCACCTGGCGGTGCCCGTAGTAGTCGCCGAGCCGGCCGCCCGGCGCGGCGAACAGCGCCATCGCGAGGAAGAAGGCGTTGACCACCCACTGCGCCTCGGACTGGTCGAGGCCGAGATCGGCGGCGATCGTCGGCTGCACCACCCCGAGCACGGTCTGCCCGAGGTAACAGGTGAAGAAGGCGAGGCCGCCGAACCAGAGCGTCCAGCGGCTGAGCTGCGAGCTGGGCGCTTCCGTCACGCGCGGGACAGTACCCGCATGCGCAGACCGCCTCGCGGCGAGAGGGTCGGCATCTGACGCACGGTCATCGTGCGTCCGGGCAGCGCGTCGAGCCGCAGCCGCTGCAGCAGCATCGTCGCGACCAGCTTGACCTCGGTCTGGCCGAAGCGCTTGCCGATGCAGATCCGCTGGCCGCCGCCGAAGGGGACGTAGGCGCCGCGCGGCAGCGCCGCCTTGCGCTCGCGGGTGAAGCGCTCGGGGATGAAGGCCTCGGGATCGGGGAAGACCTCGGGTATGCGATGACTCGCCCAGGAGCAGTAGTTGACGTAGGCGCCGCGGCTCACGCGGTGGCCGCCGAACTCGAAGTCGCGCACCGCCCGCCGTGGCCCGATCCAGGCCGGCGGGTAGAGCCGCAGCACCTCGTCGAGGACCATGTCGAGGTAGGGCATCTGCTTCTCGAGCCGGTCGATGTCGGGCGGCTCGCCGCCGAGCACCTCGTCCTGCTCGGCCTGCAGACGCTCGACCACGTCGGGGTGGCGGGCCAGCTCGTGCATCATGAAGCTCAGGGTCGAGGTCGAGGTGTCGTGGCCGGCGAACATCAGGGTCATCGTCTGGTCGCGGATCTCCTTGTCGGAGAAGCCCTCCCCCTCCTCGTCGCGGACGCCGACCAGCAGGCTGAGGATGTCCATCCGCTCCGGATCCGGGTCGCGGCGGCGCTGGGCGATCTCGGCGTAGACGATCTCGTCGAGGATCGCCCGCGAGGCGATCATCTTCGACCAGGGCGAGCCCGGGCCGCGCAGCAGCCGCAGGTGGAAATCGATCCCGTAGAAGCCGAGCGCGCGCTCGAAGTGCTCGGCCGCGGCGGCGCCCTTGCCCGCCTCGTCGGGGTCGAGGCCGAGCAGCGCCCGCATCGCGATCCGCATCGCCAGGCCGCGCATCCACTCGTAGACGTCGACGACCTCGCCGGGTCGCAGCGACTCGACCGCCGGAGTCGCCTCGGCGATCATCGCCTCGACCGAGGCCGCCACCTGCTCGCGGTGGAAGGCCGGCATCATGATCGCCCGCGCCCGGTCGTGGTAGGCGTCGTCGATCGTCAGCAGGCCGTCGCCGAGCAACGGGATCAGGTCGCCGAAGCTGCCCTCGCGCCAGTGGAAGCTCTGCGGCTGGACGACGGTGACGAAGTGGTTGGCCTCGGGGCCGAGCATGAAGACAACCGGGTGGTGGAGCAGGCGGACGCTGAAGATCGGCCCGTGCTCTTCGTAGAGGTCGAGCAGCAGCGGCAGCGGGTCGCTGGCCACCTGCAGGGTGCGACCGAAGTTGAAGTCCTGCGGCCCGGGCGGGTAGGCCCCATGGCGGCGAACGCGGATCTCGGCGCGGACGTCTTCGGCCACCCGGCGCAGCGGGTTGGGGCTCAGCGCCTTCGGCGGCGGGACGCGGCGAGTGGGCGCAGCGGCGGTCGCGGGCGGCATCGGCCGATCCTAGCTGGCTAACCGGCCAAAGGGGGGTGGTCGAGGTTCTGCGCGCTACGCGGCGATAACCTCGACCACCCCGGTCAGCTCTCGTGGCTGAACAGCTCGAGCACGCGGTCGCCCTCGCGCAGCTCGGCGGCGCGCTCGTCGTCGAAGCGGATCACCTCGCCGTCGCGGACGACGGCGAGCATGATCCCGGCCGTCGCGCGCGAGGGGCTCGGGCCGGCTTCGCCGGCGCCGATCTGGCGCTCGCCGATGTCGAGGCCCTCGCCCACGGTCAGCAGGTCCTCCATCACCTCGGTCACCTGCGGCGTCTGGGTCGAGAGGCCGAGCAGCCGCCCGGCGGCGCCGGAGGAGGTGATCACGGCGTCGGCGCCGCTCTGGTGCAGCAGGTGGACGTTCTCTTCCTCGCGCACCGAGGCGACGATCGTCGCGTCGGGATTGAGCTCGCGCGCGGTCAGCGCGATCAGGACCGCGGTGTCGTCGCGGTCGGGGGCGACGATCAGCGCCGCGGCGCTCTCCACCCCGGCCTCCTTCAGCACCTCCTGGCGGGCCGCGTTGCCGGCGACGACGGCGATCCCGTCGGCACTCGCCCGCGCCCTGCCCGCCTCGCCCTGCTCGATCGCGACGATCCGCTCCGAGGCGAGCCCTTTGCCGAGCAGCGTGCGCACGGCGGCGCGACCCTTCACCCCGTACCCGCAGACGATCGTGTGGTCCTTCAAGCGTTTCCTCCAGCGCCTCAGTCGGTAGGCCTCGCGGCTGCGCTCGGCAAGTATCTCCAACGTCGTGCCGACGAGCAGTATCAGGAAGAGCACGCGGGCCGGCGTGACGACCACGGTGGTGATCAGGCGGGCCTCGTCGGAGGCGGGAATGATGTCGCCGTAGCCGGTCGTGGTGATGCTCACGGTCGCGTAGTAGAAGGCGTCGAGCACGCTCATCCCGCCGCCCTCCGGGTCGATGTAGCCGTCGCGGCCGGCGTAGGCGACACCGGCGACGAGCGCGATCAGCGCCAGCGCGATCGCGAGGCGGCCGAGGATCTTGCGCAGCGGGCCGGCCTCCTCGCCCGGCAGGTCGACGGGGAAGCCGCGGCGCTTGCTCGGGCTCGCCATCGGCGCTCAGCTCGCAGCGGGGCCCGCGGAGGCGGCGAGCTGGCCGCAGGCGGCGTCGATGTCGCGGCCGCGGGTGAGGCGGACGGTGGCGCCGAGGCCGTGCTCGGCGAGGATCGCGCGGAAGCGCTCGATCCGCTCCGGCGAGGAGCCGTCGTAGGCGCCGGTCGGGTTGTAGGGGATCAGGTTGACCTTGTAGGCGCGGCGGTCGAGCAGGGCGGCGAGCTCGCGCGCGTGCTCGGGCAGGTCGTTGACCCCGTCGAGCATCACGTACTCGACGAAGACCTTGCGCCGGCGGCGGGCGCGGTAGCGCTCGCAGGCGGCGAGCACCTCGGCCAGCGGGTAGCGCTCGTTGACCGGCATCAGCTGCGAGCGCAGGCGGTCGTCGGGGGCGTGCAGCGAGAGCGCCAGGCTGAGCGGCATCTCGCAATCGGCCAGGCGGTCGATCCCGGGCACCCAGCCGACGGTCGAGATCGCCGTGCGGCGGTGGGTGACGCCGAGCTCGGGCAGGCGCTCGCAGGCGGCGAGCACGGCGTCGATGTTCATCGTCGGCTCGCCCATGCCCATGAAGACGACGTGGTCGATCGCTTCGACGCGGCGGAAGTGCAGCGCCTGGTCGAGGATCTCGTCGGCGCTCAGATTGCGGCCGAATTTCATCTGGCCGGTGGCGCAGAAGGTGCAGGTCAGCGGGCAGCCCGACTGCGAGGAGACGCAGACCGAGCGGCGGCCGTCGCGGTAGCGCATCAGCACCGCCTCCAGCGGCCGCCCGTCGGCGCTGTCGAAGAGCGCCTTGACCGTGCCGTCGTCGGACTTCGCCTCGGCGCGCAGCGAAAGGGTCGAGAGCGGCACCGCCCCCGCCAGCCGCTCGCGCAGCGCCGCGGGCAGGTTGGTCATCTCCGCGTAGGAGCCCGCCCCACGCGCCACCCACTCCCAGACCTGGGCGGCCCGATAGGACGGCTCGCCGGCCTCGGCCAGCGTCTCGGTCAGCAGGGCGCGATCCACGGACCGAGCGTAGCGAGGGGACGTGCCGGTGCGTAGAGGTCCATATGGACCTCTACGCACCGGCACGTCTTGCGGGCTACGGGGCGGAGGGGGGCGTCTGCTGCTCGGGCGGCAGCGGCGGCGGCATCTCGGTCTGCGGGGTCGGCGGCGGCTCCTGGCCCGGCAGCGCCTCGGCTTCCTGGCGCCAGAGCTCGTTGAGCGAGACCTGCATGTAGGCCCAGAGCGCCGGCGAGAGAAGCAGGTAGAGGACGAGCGCGATCCAGCCGTTGAGCGGCTCCTTGCCGCCCAGGCGCGAGGCGCCCATCACGCGCTTGACCCCGCGCCAGTAGGTGACCAGGGCCGGGACGATGATCAGCCCGCCCGGGAAGAGCGCCAGCAGCGAGTTGGTCGGGTTCTGGCCGAGGTCGTAGCCCTTGGCCTGGCCGTAGTCGCGCAGCTCGCGATTGATCCGGTACCACCAGACGAGGTGGTAGATGCCGAAGGTGATCAGCGGCAGCAGGGCGGCGGCCCAGGGACTGCGCACCTTCACCTCCGAGTCGGTGCCGCGGATCTTCATTTCGTAGGCCATCGGTGGAGCTCCTTCGCTGGGGGCAGGGGCAGGCCGACCCTAACCGACGCGCAGGCCGCTGAAAAGGCGGTTTTCCCGCAGTCCTCAGCCGGCCAACACTTCCGCCGCGACCCGCTCGCCCGCCTGCAGGGCGCCCTCCATGTAGCCGCTCCAGACCGTGGCCGTCTCGGTCCCGGCCCAGTGCAGGCGGCCGCTGGGCTCGCGCAGGGCCGGGCCGCAGGCGGTCCAGCCGCCGGGGCCGAAGTTCGAGGTCGGGCCGCCGCCGGACCACTCCTCTTCGGCCCAGGTCTGTTCGGCGTAATCGAGCGGCCGGGCGGCGCGCGGCCCGAAGAGGCGCTCAAGCGCGGCCAGCACGGGCGCGCGGCGCTCCTCCGGCGCCAGCCTGGCGAGCTCGCGCGCCTCCGGCCCGCCGACGAAGCCGAGCAGGACGCCGGCCGAGCCGTCGCGCGGCGAGGCGTCGAAGGTCAGCGTGACCGGGCCGAGGTCGCCGACCGCCTCGCCGCTGAGCCCGTCGGCACGCCAGAAGGGCTCCTCGTACAGCGCCATGCACTTGCTCAGCGCGCCGGGCCGCAGCCGCTCGGCCAGCTCGGGGCGCCCCGGTGGCAGCGGCTCGAGCTCGATCCGGGCGGCGACGGCGGGCGGCGCGGCGACGATCGCTCGCCGCGCCTCGACCGCGACGCCGGCGGCGAGGACGCGCACGCCCTCGCCGTCCTGCTCGATCCGGTGCACGGGGGCGCCGAGCCGCACCCGCTCGCCGAGCGACTCGGCCAGGCGCAGCGGCAGCGACTGCGCGCCGCCGTCGACGCGGTCCTGCTGGGCGCCGCCCTCGGTGTCGATCAGCTTGTCGAAGCCGCCCGCCGCGGCGACGTAGAAGAGCGCGTGCAGCATCGAGAGCTCCTCGGGGCCGGCGCCCCAGACCGTGCGCCCGGCGAGCCCGATCAGCTCGCGGGCGACCGGCGTGCGCATGTTGCGCTCGCACCACTCGGCGACGGTTTCAGCGTCGAGCTCGGCAGCCCGCTCGGCCGCCCAGGGTTCCGCCGGATCGACCTCGCGGGCGAGCCGGTCGAGCCGGCGCCGGGCGAGGAAGACGTCCCAGAGCACACGCGGCCCGAGCCGCGGGATCGTGCCCCGGTAGCGCCGCCGCCTGCCGTCCACGTCGAGCAGGTTGCGCCCTGCCCCGTGTTGCGGGAAGAGCTCGATCCCCAGCTCCAGCGCGAGCCGCTGGCACCCGCACGTGGTCCGAACCGACCCAGGCGCCGCCGAGGTCGATCGTCACCCCGTCGCCCAGCGTCGCGTTGAGCAGCCGCCCCCCGACCCGCTCGCGCGCCTCGAGCACGACGACGTCGCGCCCGGCATCGGTCAGCGCCCGCGCCGCCGCAAGCCCGGACAACCCGGCGCCGATCACCGCGACATCGGCGGTCATGCCCTGGCCTCTCATCGGCTAAAGAGTCACACAGTCGACACTGAATTGTTCAACCGTGCGCACCACGCGTGCGCTCGCAGAAGCCATGGTCTGCAGCGTGGACTCGGTTGTCTCCATCGCCGGCGTCATCCTCGAAAGGACCGCGCTCGCCACAGGCTTTCTCGCGGCGATGATCGCCGTCGGCGGTTTCTTGGCGCGAGCGCAGGCACTGCTCGGACGCCGCACATCGGCTGAGCTTCAGCGTCGCACAGCTATAGGAGGACTGCTCGGCCTCATCTTCGGTGCCCTGATTGTCGTCGTGGACGCGATGGTCGGCTAACATGGCGCCTGTGTACAAAACATTTCTCATAGGCGTTCTGGCCACGGTCGCGTTGGCCGCGGTGGTCTGCCTGATCGTCTACGGAACCGGCCTCAAGCCTGAGCTCGGCGCGGTCGTGATCATCCTGGGCGCCGCGGGCACCGGCCTGATCGGCGGCGCGGTGTCGGATCGCATGCCACCGCCGACGCGGCGCCATTGAGCCGCTGCGGCGAGCGGAGCGCTACAACCCGGCGGCGTCGGCGAGCAGGTCTACCTGGGCCGGGTCGCTGGAGCTGGGGCAGAAGACCAGCTCGTCGCAGCCCGCCTGCTCGTAGGCGCCCGTGTCGCTGAGCGCCTGCTTGGCCAGCTCGACCGCGCGATGCCGACATCCACCGCGCTAACCGTAACGCTCGCCGATGATCGCCCTCAGCTTGGCACGGTCGTGGCGTGCGTGCACGCGGCGCACGGTGCCCGAGCGCGAGCGCATCACCAACGATTCGGTGCTGGCGCCGGGGCCGCGGTAGCGGACCCCCTGGAGGACGTCGCCGTCGGTGACGCCGCTGGCGGAGAAGAAGACGTCCTCGCCGCCGCAGAGGTCGTCGGCCGTGAGCACCTTGTCGAGGTCGTAGCCGCCCTCGACCGCGGCGCTGCGCTCGTCGTCGTTGCGCGGCCAGAGGCGGCCGAGCTGCTGGCCGCCCATCGACTTCAGCGCGGCGGCGGAGAGCACGCCCTCGGGCGTGCCGCCGATCCCCCAGAGCAGATCGACCGGCGAGCGGTCGCTGACCGCGTGCAGCGCCGCCGAGACGTCGCCGTCGCTGATCAGGCGGATGCGGGCGCCGGCCTCGCGCACCTCCTCCATCGCCTGCTCGTGACGGGGGCGGTCGAGCATGACCACGGTGACGTCGCCGATACTGCCGCCCTTGCGCTCGGCGACCAGCTTCAGGGTCTCCGGCAGCGGCCGGTCGAGGTCGAGCAGGTCGGCGATCTCGTCGCCGCCGGCCATCTTTTCCATGTAGACGCAGGGCCCGGGGTCGAACATCGCGCCGCGCTCGGCCAGCGCGATCACCGCCAGCGCGCTCGGCATGCCGCGGGCGCAGAGCGTCGTCCCCTCCAGCGGGTCGACGGCGATGTCGACGACCGGCGGGCTGCCGTCGCCGATCTGCTCGCCGTTGTAGAGCATCGGCGCCTCGTCCTTCTCGCCCTCGCCGATCACGACCAGGCCGTCCATCGCGACCGAGTCGAGCACGAAGCGCATCGCGTCGACGGCCGCCTGATCGGCGGCGATCTTGTCGCCCCGGCCGACCCAGCGCGCCGCCGCCAGCGCCGCGGCCTCGGTCACCCGCACCAGCTCCAGCGCGAGGTTGCGATCGGGCTTCTGCGGCGAGGTCTCGCTCATCCTGCCGCAGCCTATAAGGTCGCCCGATGGCTCAGAGATGGGGACTGACGCTGCCGCTTCCCGCGACGCCGCTGCACGCCTCCGAGGAGCACGTCAAGCGCGCCGAGGCGGCCGGCTACACCGACCTCTGGAGCGGCGAGACCAATGGGCCGGACGGCTTCACGCCGCTCGCGCTGAGCGCCGCCTGGACCGAGCGGGCGCGGCTCGGCACCGGCATCGTCGGCGTCTTCCAGCGCGGGCCGGCGCTGCTGGCGCAGGAGGCCGCGGCCCTCGCCGACGCCTCCGCCGGGCGCTTCGTGCTCGGCATCGGCTCCTCCTCGGACCGGATCGTCGAAGGCTGGAACGGGATCCCCTTCGAGCGGCCGCTGAGCAAGGTGCGCGAGACGCTCGAGTTCCTGCGCACGGCGCTCGACGGCGAGCGCACCGCGAGCGGCTTCAAGCTGGAGACGGCGCCGGCCGAGCGGGTCCCGATCGTGCTCGCGGCGCTGCGCGGCAAGATGCTCGAGCTGGCAGTCGAGCGCGCCGAGGGCGCCTTCACCAACTTCCTGCCGCTCGGCGGCCTGCCCAAGGTCACGGCGCAGCTCGAGGATGCGCCGGACGGGTTCGAGCTGCTCTGCCGCTTCTTCTGCCTGCCCGGCGAGCGCGAGGCGGTCGAGCCGCTGGCCCGCTTCATGTTCTCCTCCTACATCACCGTCCCCGTCTACGCCGCCTTCTACCGCTGGCTCGGCTACGGCGAGCAGATCGACCCGATGATCGCCGCCTGGGAGTCGGGTGACCGCCAGGCCGCCGCGGCGGCCGCGCCCTGGGATCTGATCGAGGACATGTTCGTCTTCGGCTCGCCCGAGCAGATGCGCGAGCGGCTCGACGCCTTCGTCGCCGGCGGCGTGACGCTGCCGATCCTCACCCCGATCGTCCCGCCGGACAAGCTCGCCGAGACGATCGAGTCCCTGGCGCCCTGAGCGCCGCCCGTCTCTAGTACTCCACCTCCGCGCCCAAGCCGAAAGAGCGGTCGGCGGCCAGTTCGACGATCTTGTCCACGATCGGCTGGTGCCAGCCCTCCTTCTTCGCCCGGGTCGCGATCGTCTCCACCGCCATCCCCACCCGGGTCGCGGTCGTCGAGGCCAGGCCGCGCATCACTTCGAAGTCGAAGGCGCACGCTTCGCAGACCTCGGCCAGTTCGAGCAGGTAGGAGGTTTCCTGGTACTCCTCGGAGATCACCAGCCCGTGATGGATCGGGTCGTCGTAGACGACCGTCGAGGTGATGTCGGTGAGCGGCGCCAGGCGCCACCTGCGCTCCGGGCCGGCGAGCGAGGTCTTCTCGCGGTCGAGCAGGGCGAAGTTCTTGCCGTGCGCGTCGCCGTTGCCGAGGATGTAGTTGCAGAAGGCAGCCGTGAGCAGGTTGACGACTTCGTCGGGACGGCTGACGGCGTTCAGCAGGCCGCGCGCCTCGGCCCAGCCCGGGCCGTCGCTGTCCTCGCCCGTGACGCTCGCCACCGGCGAGATGCCGAGCGCCTGGCAGAACGACTCGCAGTGCAGCCGGCTCACGTCCCGCCCGTCCTCGCCGACCACGCGGTCGTAGCGTGGCGAGACGAGGAAGCGGCGGCCGGCGACCTCCTCGACCGTGGCCTTGGCCACCGGCAATCCGACCTGGCGCGCGACCGTCATGCAGAACATCTCGTTGGCGACGTATTCGGGGTATTCGCCGGTCTCGGGCTTGAGCACGTGCGTGCTCGGCAGGCCTGCCCGGGGCCAGGCCCAGCGGCCGTCGTCGCCGTCGCGGAACAGGGCCAGCTTGTGTCGCAGCCCGGGCAGGGTGAAGCGGGCGCCTCCGTCGCCATCCGGCTGCGGCGACGGTCGCTTCAGCGCCGCCTCCAGCTCTTCGTCGCTCAGCCAGGCGATCGAGTCGCGGTCGCCGACCTCGGCAACCTCGCCGACGGGCAGGAAGGTGACGGCGCCGGGGCAGTCCCGTCCCAGCTCGGTCAGCAGCAGGTATCCGTCGCCGGCGTCGATCCCCAGCTCCTGCCCGAGGCGGCGGCGGCGCGGGCCCTCGGGCAGCAGCCCCTCGACGTAGGCCTGGGTGGCCTCGCCGCTGTAGGGCTCCGGCCGCGCGGGCAGCGAGTTGCTGAGCAGCGCTTTCCCCGGCCCCACCCTCTGCACCAGCTCAGGGTCGTAGGCAAGTCGGTAGTCGTTGTCGCCCGCGGGGAACAGGGTGCCGACGCGCTCCCCGTACAGACAGACGTCAAGGCTCAATTTGGTCCTCCTCGATCTTCCTCCGGGTATCCACGCTCTACGACTTTAAACCGATGCGAGACTGAGCGCGTAATCCCCCGCTGGGTCCGTGAACCATCCGTCCGGCTGCAGCCCGGCTTCCCTGTAGACGCCTTCAAGCCGCTCGCGCGTGAACTTGGAGGAGATCTCAGTGCGCATCTCCTCCCCCGCGGCGAAGCGCACGGTCAGGTCGAGCCCGTCGAGTCGCACGACCTGGTCTTCGAGCGAGCGCAGGCGGATGTCCATCCGTGCCGCCCCGGCGTCGTAGCGCGCCACGTGCTCGAAGCGATCCGGGTCGAAGTCGCCGCCGAGCTCGCGGTTGAGGACCAGCAGGACGTTCTTGTTGAATTCTGCGGTGACGCCGCCGGCGTCGTCGTAGGCGGCCTCGAGTCGCTCCGTCTCCTTGACCAGATCGGTGCCGAGCAGGATCCGGTCGCCGGGCTCGAGCAGCGCCCCGATGCGGGCGAGGAAGTCGCGGCGGGCGTCCGGGAAGAGGTTGCCGATCGTGCCGCCGAGGAAGGCGACGAGGCGGCCGCCGCCGCCGTTGGGGATCCGCTCGTGGTCGTGCTCGAAGTCGCAGACGAGGCCGCGGATCGTCAGGCCCGGGTACTCCTCGACCAGCGACTCGGCGGTTTCGTGGGTGATCTCCTCGGAGATGTCGACCGGCACGTAGGTGCTCAGGCAGCCGGCCTCGCGCATCGCCGTGAGCAGGTGGCGGGTCTTGGCGGCGGAGCCCGAGCCGAGCTCGACCAGCGTGCCGGGCTCGCCCGCCGCGGCGACGATCTCGCCCGAGCGCTGGGTGAGGATCTGGCGCTCGGCGCGGGTCGGGTAGTACTCGTCGAGCTCGGTGATCTGCTCGAAGAGCTGCGAGCCGCGCTCGTCGTAGAAGTACTTGGGCGAGAGCTGCTTCGGCTTCGCGGTGAGGCCGAGGCGGACCTCGCGCGCCATCGCGACGCCGCCGTCGGCGCGCAGGCGGACGTCGATCTCGATCGGCTCGGCGGCCGCGCCCGGCGTCACCGGAGGTCCTTCGCGCAGCGGAAGCCGGAGAAGATCTGGCGCCGCTCCGGCAGGTCCCAGTTGCGGAAGCAGGGGCGCAGGTCCTCGCGGTGGGTGGCCCAGGAGCCGCCGCGCAGCACCTTGTAGGTGTCGCCGAAGAAGACCTGCGAGTACTCGTCGTAGGGGAAGGCCTCGAAGCCCGGGTAGGCGAGGAAGTCGGAACTGGTCCATTCCCAGACCTGTCCGGCGCCGGGGAGGCCGAGGGGGTTGTCGCCGTCCGGCGCGGCACTGCGGGCGGCGGCCTCCCACTCCCGCTCGCTCGGCAGCCGCTTGCCCGCCCAGCGGGCGAAGCCGTCGGCCTCGTGCCAGGAGACGTGGATGACGGGCGCCTCGGGCGCGATCGGCTCACGCCGTCCCATCGCCGTGTCGATCCAGCCCCCCGCGCCATCGCGCTCCCAGTAGAGCGGCGGCTCGCCTCCGGTCTCCGCGACGAACTGCGCGTACTCCCCATTCGTCACCGGCCACCCGTCGATCTCGAACGCATCGAGCTCCACCACGTGCCGCGGCCGCTCGTTGTCATAGGCGAAGCCGTGCTCCAAGCCTGGCGCGCCGATCTCGTACTGGGCGCCGGGCACACGGATCGCCCCGGAAGCACGTGGCATCTCTCGAACGGGCGGATACTCAAATTGCCGGTCCAACTGGACCGGCAATTGTCCGGGCGAGAGATGCCACGTGCTCCCGGGCAGCTCATAGCCGTCGACCATCATCAAGAGCTGCAGCATCGTCTCGTTGTGCTGGTGCTCGTGCGCGATCAACATCTCGTAGACGAAGCCGTCGCGCAGCAGCGGGTCGTCCGCGTCGCCGTCGATCTCGACCTCGTCGAGCACCTCGAGCGCGCGCTCGCGCACCTCGGCCAGGTAGGAGCGCAGCTCGACGTCGCGCAGGATCGGCAGCTCGTTGCGGTCCTTGCGCGGGTTCTCGATCGCGTCGTAGAAGCGACCGAGATCGCCGTGCAGGGGCTCGCGCTCGCCGATCGTCTGCACCAGCCAGAGCTCCTCGAAGTTGGCTATGTGGCCAAGGTCCCAGGCGAGCGGGCTGAGAATCGGCGAGTAGACCCGATTGAGCTGCTCGTCGTCGAGCGGCTCAATCAACTCGTAGGTGCGCTTGCGCGCCGCTTCGAGCCGGTCACCGATCGCGTCCTTGGAGCTGGACTGTGCCGTCACCTCGGTGGCGATGCGGACACATTAACGACTAGGCTGCCGCTGCGATGCGGCTTGACGCAAACGCCGGAGTACTTGTCGCCGGAGGCGCCTCGGGGCTGGGCGAGGCGACCGCGCGGGCGCTGGCGGCGAGCGGCGCGAGCGTCGTCATCGCCGATCTCAACGCCGAGAAGGGCGAGGCGCTGGCGCTCGAGCTCGGCGGCGCGGCGAGCTTCCTCGAGGCCGACGTCACCGACGAGGCGGCGGTCGCGGCCGCGGTCGAGCGGGCGGCGGGCGCGCCGGACGGCCTCCGGGTCTCGGTCTGCTGCGCCGGGATCGGCTGGGCCGAGCGGGTCGCCCACAAGGGTGGGCCGCACAACCTCGAATTCTTCTCCAACGTGGTCAAGGTCAACCTGATCGGCAGCTTCAACGTGCTGCGGCTCGCGGCCGCGGCGATGAGCGAGAACGAGCCCGACGCGGAGGGCGAGCGAGGCCTCTGCGTCAACACGGCCTCGATCGCCGCCTACGACGGCCAGATCGGCCAGGTCGCCTACGCCGCCTCGAAGGGCGGCATCGCCGGCATGACCCTGCCGGCCGCCCGCGACATGGCCTCGCGCGGCGTGCGCGTGATGACGATCGCCCCGGGCCTCTTCGACACGCCGCTGCTGGCGGCGCTGCCCGAGCAGGCGCGCGAGGCGCTCGGCGCCGGCATTCCCTTCCCCTCGCGCCTCGGCCGCCCGGTCGAGTACGCGCAGCTGGTCGAGCAGATCGTCGCCAACCCGATGCTCAACGGCGAGACGATCCGCCTCGACGGCGCCCTGCGCATGCCACCGAAGTGATCTGGAGCGATTTGGGGGTCCCGGCGCCCCCAAAACGCTCCACAACTCAGTCCGTGCCGGCGGCCTCCGGGTCGCGCCAGACGTGCTTGCGCCAGGGCGGGCTGACGGCGAAGCGGTAAGCGTCGCCTTCCTCGGTGGCGATCGCCTCCAGCGGCACCAGGTGGACCCGGCGGCCGGGGACGATGCGGTCGATCCGGCCGAGGAAGCCGTCGGCGTTGCCGGCGTGGCTGCCGCCGGAGACCAGCAGCAGGCGGGTCGAGCGGCCCCAGCCGTTGCGCGGCCGGGCGCCGACCGCCTCGGCAACACCCCGCAACGGGACCAGGCCGGCGTCCGAACCGGCATTGGCGACGCTCTGGGCGTGGTTGTAGCCGTGGTGCGAAGAGGCGCGCTCGGCAATGCGCCCATCCGGCCCGATGCGGATCTGGACCGACTCCCAGTCGTCGCGGTGATACCCGCGCTCCCCGGCCACAGGCACACTGCGCAGCGTCGCCGAATCGGGGTAGTAGAGCCAGTATTGGAGATAGAGGTTGCCGCCCCGGGCACCGGAGCAGTCGGCCCGGACGCTCGCCCGATCCACCGTCGCGTCGTCGCCGTTGAGCGCATCCGAACTGTCGCGAGAGCCACGCTCGCCGGCATCGCGGCAATCGACCACGTGGACGAAAGCCGTCACCGGCAGACCCCTGTCGCTGTGGCGCACGAGCCCGCGCGGCGTCCCGTCCGCGCAGGCAGGCGCGCGGCAGCGCCGGAAGTCCACGGGCAACGCCTTGGACCCACGCTCGAAGAGCAGCGTCGGCATGTGCTGCCGTGCCAGCCGCCCCACCTCGTCGCCGTAGGCCGCGATCAGCGTCGGTTCGTCCCCACACCGATCCGCCAACGCCGCCGCGCAGAGGATCCGCGACGCCACAGCCCGCGCCAACTCCCCACCCGGCACCCGCACCCCGGCCGCGAGCAGCGCAAGCAACACGAGCGCCACCACCGCCACGAGCCCAACCCACTCAACGGTCCCCTGCCCCCGCTCCCAATGCAGGCGGTATCCACCCGACGTGCCGGTGCGTAGAGGTCTATATAGACCTCTACGCACCGGCACGTCCTTCGTCTTGCGGGTGGGCAAGTAAGCGTCTGAGTTGATCGGCTATCGCTGGGGATTCGCGATCTAGACGACGGTGGGTGAGACGAATGACGCGATAGCCCTCGACCTGCATTGCGGCATCGCGCTCACGATCGCGCTCGAATGCCGCTCGGTGCTTATGGAACTTCCAGCTGTCGGCCTCCACCATCAGCCGGCTGGCAGGCCAGAAAGCATCAACCTCCTTGCCGAGCACGACCGCGCCGGTGGCCGGCAGCGGCAGGCTGTGTTCGCGACACAGGTCGAGCACCCGATCCTCGAGTCGCGACTGGGTGATCTCCGGTACCTGCACAGCATCGATCAGACGGCGAACTGGGCGAAGCGCTCGGCGCCCAGGCGAGCGCGCGCAAACGGCCTCAAGCTCTGGGATCCGGAGGCGACCAAGGCGATCGGCTTCCTCGGCGGCTCTCCATAGAGTGTCTTCGTCGGCCACCTCGGCAAAATCGAAAAGCGAGCGCGCGACCGTGGTGACCGGAATGCGATCCAGAATTGCCCGATCCTGATCGCATATCGCGCCCTCGTGGACCGCTATACGTGGGCGCTGCCGCCCGGTGGCCGCCGTGACATCTGCGTGGCCCCTCCCCGGATGAGTCAGACCCCAGAGAGCACATGCGCTGCGGTGGCTGAGCAGTGCCTCGTCACCGCAGGCCAGCACCGCCGCCATCCACTCCGTTCTTCTATTGACCCTTCCTGATCTCGGTTCACACTGCACCTTTCGACTCACTCGTTGACCAAACGGTCCAAGGAGGCGCCGGGAACCTCGATTCGAAGCCCTTTGCGGCGTCCCTTCGTCACCTGAACGCTCTTAAGCTCGCCGCGTTGGACCTTATGCAACACGGTCTGGCGAGCACAGCCCAACTGCCGCGCCGCTTCGGCCAGCGGCACGAAGCCCTCGGGAACCTCGGGAACGAAGCGGCGACGGACATCGTCGGTCAGCCGGATCCGCCACGGCGCGCCGGGTGTGACCTGTTCGGCGGGCAGGAGCCCGTCTGCCAGCCAGCGCCGGATTGTCGCCGTGGAGACTTCGAGCTGATTTGCGGCCTCCTCGATCGTGACCACATCGGAGTCCGGGTCGGGCGCAGGCGCGGCTGAGATGCCAGCCCGTTGGCGGGCGGACCGCACGCGCGCCTGGGTGAACGGGAGACCGGTGCCGGTACGTCGGCCCTGGCGGTTGAGGATCGCCGCGATCTGCCAGTCGGCCTGATGTTGGGCGAGGCGACCGATCAACTCGATGCTGTCCTCGCTGAGCTTGCGACGCTCAGGGCCGCGGGCGTTCAGCTTGACGCTCAGCTCGGTTCGGGCGCCGCCCTCCCAGGCAACCTCGACATCGGCGCGGCGCTCCTCGGAGTGACAGGTGACGACTACCTCGGCGATCAGAGCGCGCAGGAGCTCCTTGCGATCGCGAGCGGTGGTGGTGCTCGCCTCCCAAAGCCGCGGCAGCTCGCGGGCCAGCTGGGCAAGGCCCTCGCGCTCCTCATCGGTGAGCGGCGCCGGCCGCGCCTGCTCCAGGGCCGCGAGCTTGCCGCGCTCACGCTCGACGGAGCCGAGCGCCTGCTCGAGGTCCTGCTCCAGGTTGCGGGCGACAAGGCGGTGCTCCGGCTCGCAGGCATCGAACTGGCGGCGGGCACGCTCTGCCTCATATTCGGCGCGCTCCAGGGCGAGCCGCTGGCCCGCAAGGCGCTCGGCGTGCTGGTCTTCGAGCTCGCGGATCGCACCGGCGGTAGCCTCGATCCCCGCCGGGGTGACCGCTTCCAGAAACGCCTCGGCCACCGCCTTGTCGAGGCGACCGCCGCCGAGCGACTGGCAGGTCGATTCGGTCGCATGCAGGACGTGGCCGCGCACGCAGGAGTAGCGCCGCACCTTTCCGTCGGTGCCGGCGTAGCCGACCTGCATCCGCCGCCCGCAGCGACCGCAGCGCAGGATGCCCTGCAGGAGCGCACCGCCCTCGCGCGCAGCGCCGCCGCCTTCCCCGCGCGGCCTCACGTTGGCGCGGAGCCGCTTGCGGGTTGCCAGGTATTCATCCCAGGAGACATAGCCGGGATGGTGGTCGGGGATGCAGACGGACCACTCTTCCATCGGCACCTCGACCGTGCGGACCTTCACGTTCCCCTCGGAGTCCAGCCGCTTCTCCTGGCGCTTTCGTCCGAAGACGAAGGCGCCGCCGTAGGCGGGGTTGGTGAGGAAGTCGTGCACGGCCCCGTAGCTGGCCCGGACCCAGCGGATGCGGCGCTGGCCGACCGTGCGCCGCGGCATCTTCTGACCCTCGGCGACCAGTTCGATGACGACCTGGCGAGCCGATCCCAGCCGTCGCCAGAGGGTGAACACCCGCTCGATCGCGTGGCGCACCTGCTCGTCGGGGCAGAGGACGATCCGATCGTCTTCGTCGCGGTCGAGGCCGACCGGCAGCGCGAGGCGCAGCTCACCGCGCTCGGCCTTGTTGCGGATGCCGCCGTTGAGGCGGGCGCGGATCAGGTGCAGCTCTGCCTCCGACATCGTGCCCTTCAGCCCCAAGAGCAGGCGGTCGTTGAAGTCGGCTGGTGAGTAGACGCCCTCGGCGTCGGCGATCAGCGTCGCCGTCATCGCACAGAGGTCGAGCAGGTGGTGCCAGTCGGCAGAGGAGCGCGCCAGGCGGGAGATCTCGAGCGCCAGCACCACCCCAACCTTGCCCAGCCCGACTTCGGCGACCAGCTCCTTGAAGCCCATCCGCTTCTGCGAGGAGGCGCCGGAGCGCCCAGTGTCCTCGTCGACGACGGCGATCACCTCCTCCGCCCAGCCCAACTCACGGGCCCGCTCCTTGAGCGCGTACTGGCGCGCGGCGGACTCGGTGTTGCGCTCCACCTGTTGCAGCGTCGACTGCCTCACATAGACCACGGCGCGCCTGCGCCGATGCGCCTCGGTGACCTTGCCCTCACTCATCGCGCTCGGCCTCCACCATCTGGGCGAGCAGCCTCGCCAGCGCCATCACCGCTTGCTGTTGGCGCTGCGGCGGCAGGGTCTCCCAGACCGCCGCTGCGACCATCTTCTGCTCGCCGATCGCGAGCCCGAGCTGTCCCGACACGTTCGCCTCCGTTTTCGCCCGAGGCTCCACGCGGGCGCGGACGTTCGCGCAGACCTTCGAGGCGCTCCCCGAACAGCCGCCAGGCGACTGGCGTGCCGAGCGACCCCAGCGACGGCGCGGGCGGTGCCGTTGGAGCGAGGTCGGTCCAGCGCGCCGGGATCGTCCCGGCGCTGCCGTCGATCAGCCGGCAGTTGAGGACAGTCTCGCCCTGCTCGGTGCGCCAGCCGAGGACATCCAGCTCGACATTCCGAAGCTCTCCCGGGGCAT
>DASTVL010000104.1:0-2235 GCA_035759115.1 Solirubrobacterales bacterium
GCGACGCTCGAGCGCAAGGGCGGCGCCGACCCGGCCGAGCGCAAGAAGATCAAGACCGGCGTCGGCTACTGAGCGCGGGCATCGGCGCCGCAACGACCAGGGCCGCCCGGAGGCGGCCCTGGACTGGTGCATAGGGACGAACGCGGGAACGGCGGACGGGCGGGACTGGTCCCGTCTCCCTGCGCTCGCCGGTGCCCGGGGTGGATTCCGCCGGGCGCCCGAACCAGTGCGGCGCCTAGCGGCCCTGCACCTCCAGAGTCCCATCAAGCATGTGAATCAAGTTAGGACCACCTCCTTTCTCTGGTCCTCTGATTGAAGCAAACCGAGCGGTCGCACGCGAGCGCTCGGACGGCGGGCCCGCTCAGGCGGTGGCGAAGCGGCCGAGGGTGCGCTCCGGGCGGACCTCGCCGACGCGCTCCTGGAAGATGCGGTAGTAGGCGAGCTCCTCGCGCGTGCGCAGCGGCGGGTCGACCGAGTCGCGCTCGGCCGCCAGCTCCTCCTCGCCGATCGAGTCGATGAAGGGGTCGGTGAGCACCGAGGCGGCGCCGCTGCCGTCGCCGAACTGCGACTTGTCGCGCCAGAGCAGATCGTCGGGCAGCCAGCCGTCGAAGGCGGCGCGGAGGATCTGCTTCTCCGGGGCGACGCCGTCGCTCAGCTTCCAGGCCGCGGGCAGGGCGAGCGCGTGCTCGATCACCTCGCGGTCGAGGAAGGGGACGCGCGCCTCGAGCCCGTGCGCCATCGTCACCCGGTCGCAGCGCTGCAGGTTGAGGTTGTGCAGGCCCTCGACGCTGCGGACCAGCTCGGCGTGCAGCTCCTCGGCCTCGTCGAACTCGCGCATGTACCCGTAGCCGGCGAAGAGCTCGTCGGCGCCCTCGCCGGTGAGCACGACCTTGACCTGCTCGGCGGTCATCTCGGCGAGCATGTGGTTGGGCACGGCGCTGCGCACGAGCGAGGGGTCGAAGGCCTCGATCGAGGCGATCGTGTCGGGCAGGGCGGCGGTCGCCTCGGCGGCGGTGTAGACGCGCTCGTGGTGGTCGGTTTCGAGGAACTCGGCGGCGTGGCGGGCGGCGACCAGGTCGGGCGAGCCCTCGAGCCCGACGGCGAAGGTCTGCAGCAGCTCGCCCTGGCGGGCGACGTAGCGGGCGGCGATCGCCGCGACGATGCTCGAGTCGAGCCCGCCGGAGAGGAAGACGCCGACCGGGACGTCGCCCATCATCTGCCGCTCGACAGCGTCGACCAGCACCCAGCGGGTGCGCATCAGCGCGTCGGTGGGGACGTCCTCGGGGGCGATCGCGCTCGGCGAGGTGCCGCGCAGGGCGCTCGGCACCGGCGGCGCAAATCGGACCAGGCCGGTCTCGGCGGTCCAGTAGTGGCCGGGCGGGAAGACCTCGATGCTGCTGAGCAGCTCGGGCTCGAACGCGGCCATCTCGGAGGCGAAGACGGCGCCCCCGTCGGGCTGCGCCCAGTAGAGCGGCTTGATCCCGACCGGGTCGCGGGCGGCGAGGAAGTCGCCGGCGCCGCTCGCCATCGCGAAGGCGAACATCCCGTTGAGCTCGGCCAGGCCCTCGGGCCCGTCGCGCTCGACCACGTGCAGCGCGACCTCGTTGTCGGAGGCGGTGCGGAAGCGGTCGCCGCCGAGCCGCGCCCGCAGCGCCGCGTGGTTGTAGATCTCGCCGTTGCCGACGAAGAAGTGATCGTCGCTTATTCCCTGCAGCGGCTGGTGGCCGCCGCGGACGTCGACGATCGAGAGCCGGCGATGCCCCAGCCAGGCGCCGTCTAAGGCAGCCTCACCGTCGTCGTCGGGGCCGCGGTGGACGAGTCGCTCCAGCATCCGCCTGCCCGAGGCCGGGTCGGTGACACCGTGCTGGGCGGCGATTCCACACATTTACGTCCACCTAGCTTACGGGGCGGCCGGGCCGGGGCCGCTCAGACGAGCGCCGGGGAGGGGGCCGGGGACAGGGCCGGGGCGGGTTCGGCCTGCTCCGGGGCGGGGCCCTGCACGCCCGGGTGGGCGGCCGGCGGCGCGGGCCGATCGATGCGGTAGGCCTCGGTCGCGCGGTCGTCGAGGTGGGAGATCCAGTTGCGCGACTCGGCGATCGCGGCGCGCGGCGAGACCTCGGCCACGGCGATCCCGGCGCGGCCGCCGGTGCGGGCGAGCACGTGGCCGTCGGGGTCGACGACCTTGGCCTGGCCGAGGAAGCGCAGCGGGCCGATCTTGCCGGTCAGGTTGGAGGA
>DASTVL010000105.1:0-7908 GCA_035759115.1 Solirubrobacterales bacterium
CTTCTGCTCGACCCAGCCGCGGTTGGGCACGTGGTAGATGCGGCCGAAGGCGGTGTCCATCGCCCCCCAGAAGGAGGCGCCGATCCAGAGCGAGCCGACGAAGGCGGCGATCCCGATCGTGGTCGAGTTTTCCTCGATCCGATCGAGCGCGTTGGCCAGGGTCGCCTGCTCGGCGTCGGGGAAGAGCCGCTGCAGGTCGTCGAGCACGCCCGCCTCGACGCCGCCGATCTTCAGCACCTGGCCGAATACGAAGAGCACGAGCAGAGCGAAGGGGAAGACGGCGAGCATCAGGTTGTAGGCGACCATCGCCGAGAGCCCGGTGACGTTCTCGCGGTAGGCGCGCTGCCAGAAGGCGCGCAGCCAGGGGCGGGGATTTCTCATCGCTTTTGGCACTATTTGGGCACGAATCGGGCTTGACTTCAAAAACTGAAGCGCCTATCATGCGAACAGACGTTTGAGGCCGACGAGGGACTTCGCGGCCCTATCCCTACTTCGCGGGCCACTTCTCCGGTCCGCTTTTTTGACGCAGAAAGACGGGTGCAGAATAGATGCTGGTTGCAGAGCTTCAGGAGCTCGAGGAGGTAAAAGGGCTGGTCCATAGGGGCCAGCAGCTCGGCGTGCTCACCTTCGGTGACATCGCCGCGGCGGTCTCGGAGGTCGATCTCGACGAGTCCGACGTCGAGGATCTCTACGGGCACATCGAGAAGCAGGGCATCGAGCTCGTAGAGGACATGGATCCGGCCCAGAAAGCGGCCGCCGACGCGATGCCCGCTGACACCGGCCGCAAAGGCCGTCGCCGCGCCAAAGCCGCGATCGACCTGAAACCGGACATGACGACGGACAGCCTGCAGCTGTTCCTCAAGGACATCGGCAAAGTCCGGCTGCTGACCGCCCAGGAGGAGGTCGAACTCGCCAAGCGGATCGAGCGCGGTGACCTCGACGCGAAGCAGAAAATGGTCGAGTCCAACCTGCGCCTGGTCGTCTCGATTGCGAAGAACTACCGCAACCAGGGCCTCCCCTTCCTCGACCTGATCCAGGAGGGCACGCTGGGCCTGGTCCGCGCTGCGGAGAAGTTCGACTACCGCAAGGGCTTCAAGTTCTCCACCTACGCGACCTGGTGGATCCGCCAGGCGATCGCCCGCGCCCTGGCCGACAAGGCGCGCACGATCCGCATCCCCGTCCACGTGGTCGAGAAGCTGAACAAGATCGGCCGGGCCGAGCGCAAGCTGGTCACCGAGCTCGGCCGCGAGCCGACCCCGGAGGAGATCGCCGAGGTCACCGGGATCGACCCCGAGGAGGTCGACTCGATCAAGCGCTCCGCGCAGGCCCCGGTCAGTCTGGAGAAGCCGGTCGGCGACGAGGAGGAGTCCGAGTTCGGCCAGTTCATCGCCGACGAGAAGGCCGAGTCGCCGTTCGATCGCGCCGCCGACCTGCTGACCAAAGAGGCGCTCAAGGAGGCGCTCGAGAACCTCTCCTACCGCGAGCGCCGCGTGCTCGAACTCCGCTACGGGCTCGGCGGCGAGCACCCGCGCACGCTCGACGAGGTCGGGCGCACCTTCAACGTCACCCGCGAGCGAATCCGCCAGATCGAGAATCAGAGCCTCAAAAAGCTCCAGCAGCTCGGCGAAGCGCAGAAACTGCGCGAAGTCACTTGAGCATAAGCTGCTGATTGATATAAACTTCCCCAGCAATGGGGAGCGTTGCCGAAGTCCCGACCGACTGGTACCGCCGTGGGTTCCCGCCGATCACGGCGGCGATGCCGTGGGCGGACCGGACCGAGGCCGAAGTCGACCGGGCGATCATGATGCTGCGGCCCGAGGGCGGCGAGCGGGTGCTCGACCTCGCCTGTGGGATCGGGCGGCACTCGCTGGAGCTACGCCGGCGCGGCTTCGAGGTCGTCGGGGTCGACATCTCCCCCGACCTGCTGGCGATGGCCGAGCAGAACGCCGGTGAGGCGGCCCTCGAGGTCACCTTCATGCAGGCCGATCTGCGCGAGCTCGAGCTCGCCGAAGAGTTCGACCTCGTGCTCAGCCTGAACGACGGCGCCGTCGGCTATTTCGAGACCGACGCGGAGAACCGCCGCACCTTCGAGGTGATCGCGCGGGCCCTGCGCGCCGGCGGCGGCCATCTGGTGCAGCTGCCCAACGTGCTGCACGCGGAAAAGAACCTGCCGGCGAAAACGTGGATCGTCGGCGAGTCGACGCTCGAACTCAGCGACCACCACTGGAACGCCGAGGACCGCTACATCGAAGGCTCGACCGTGCCGATCCCGTTCGGCGAGGTCTTCGAGCGCTACGAGGAGATCCCCTTCCGCCAGCGCCTCTACACGGCCGAGGAGCTGGCCGAGATCTACGAGTCGGTCGGCATGCGCCTCGCCAACACCTTCGCCGGCAGCGGCAAGGCCCGCAAGCCCAAGCCCAACCAGTTCGAGATCTTCGTCGAGGGCCGCAAGGACAGCGGAAACAGCTAAGGAATCCCCTCGTAGCCGCCGATAACGCCCGCGATGTTCGACATCGACTCAGCTCTGCGCACGCTCGTCGAGCGGGGCGGCTCCGATCTGCACGTGAAGGTGGCGGCGCCGCCGACGATTCGCCTGCACGGCGAGCTCGTCCCCCTGGACGGGCAGGAGCCGCTGCGTGGCGAGGACACCGAGAAGGCGTTCCACGACATTGCCGCGGTGCGCTCGCAGACCGAATTCGAGGAGGAGGGCGAGGCCGACTTCTCCTACGCGATCCCGGGGGTGTCCCGCTACCGCGTCAACGCCTTCAAGCAGCGCGGCTCGACCTCGATCGTCTGCCGCGCGATCCCCTTCGAGATCCGCTCGGTCGAGGAGCTCGGCCTGCCCAAGGTGGTCACCGATCTGGCCGAGCAGCAGCGCGGGATCATCCTCGTCACCGGCACCACCGGCTCGGGCAAGAGCACGACGCTGGCGGCGATGATCGACCACATCAACAAGACCCGCGCGCATCACATCGTCACGCTCGAGGACCCGATCGAGTACCTGCACGAAGACAAAGGCTCGATCGTCAACCAGCGCGAGGTCGGCTCCGACACGAACAGCTTCGCGCGGGCGATGCGCCGCGTGCTGCGCCAGGACCCCGACGTGATCCTGATCGGCGAGATGCGCGACGAGGAGACCGTGCGCACGGCGCTATCGGCGGCAGAGACCGGCCACCTCGTGCTCTCCACCGTCCACACCCTCGACGCGACCGAGACGATCAACCGCATCATCGACTTCTTCCCGCCCCACCTGCAGCACCAGGCGCGGGTGATGCTGTCCTCGACCCTGAAGGGGGCGATCGCCCAGCGCCTCGTCCCCGACCTCAGTGGCGAGGGCCGCGTGCCCGCCTCGGAGGTGATGGTCGTCACCGGCCGCGTGCAGGACCTGATCCTCAATCCCGAAGAGACCGGCAAGATCACCGAAGTGATCGCCGAAGGCGAGTACTACGGCATGCGCACCTTCGACCAGTCGCTGCTCGGCTACGTGATGGAGGGCAAGATCGCCGAGCAGGTCGCGCTCGACTACGCCTCCAGCCCGCACGACTTCAAGCTGATGCTGGCCGCCGGCGGCCAGCGCGCGAGCGGCATCGAGCAGCTCGAGAGCGCCTGAACGACGTCCCGCCCGGCCGAGCGGCTATTTCGTGAATTTGAAGCGCTGTGCCTTGACGTCCCAGCTCATACCGGCGCAGAGGTCTTCGGGCGCAACACCGAGCGCCCCGGCGAGCTTGACGATCGTGCCCAGACGCGGCTCGCGTCCAGCTCGCTCCAGCAGCGAGATCTCCGTGCGATGGAGAGCGGTGCGCTCGCCCAGCTCCTGCTGGGAGATCTTGGCCGCATCTCGCGCCTTGCGCAGGTTGACCGCAAGGCGGTCGCGGGGAGTCAGAACGGCCTCCGCTCGGGAGCCGTCTCAGCTGCGATACGTATAGTCAACATCGGTGTCGTCGAATCTAATGGTTCGAGGGTGCCAATGCAACCCCCCGCGCGTACCAATCCCAGCGCGTGCCCGGCTAGTCCTCGCGACCGGGGTCCTGCCCGGCCTCGTCCTCGTCGAGCTCCTCGTCGCCCTGTTCGAGCGCGGTCGCCGAGACCGAGCCCGCCAACCCCGGGTGGTAGTGGGTCTGGAAGCGCTCGAGCGCCCGGTCGCGGCGGTCCTCGTCGACCGGGATCTCGTCGGAGATCCGCACCCACTCGGCGCCCTCGTAGTCCTCGAGGTTGAAGACCTCCTGGTCGAGCGAGGTCGAGTCGTCGACGACGACCAGGACCTCGGTCTGCGGGTTGAAGTAGGTCCCGGGCTGGTTGAGCAGCTCCTCGACCTCGTAGAGGTTCTCTTTCTCTGCGGCCATCGACCCGATCCTACAAATCCGCGAGCTGACGCTCCAGCTCGGCCTCGACATCGAGTGGGTCCTCCCCGCGCCGCATGCGCCGTTCGTTGCGGGCGACGACCAACTGGCGCACCTCCGCCCGCAGCTTCTCGTCGATCGCGGGCCCCCCGGCGCCGGGCGCATCGAGCAGGCGCGCCAGCTCGGCCTCGACATCGAGCGGCGCCTCGCCCCGCTGCCGGCGCCGGTAGGACTTCGCCTCGAGCATCTGCCGGGCCTCCGTCTCCTGCAGGCGGCGATCGACCGGCGGCTGCGGCTGGGCGAGCCGGCTCGGCGGCGGCAGTTCCTGCTCGATCGCGAACGGGCCTTTGCCGACGCCCTCCCAGAGCGGCCCGCTGCGGGCGAAGGCGATCAGCGCGATCGGCAGCGCGATCAGGGTGATCAGCGTCAGCACGAAGCCCGCCTGGATGTCGATCAGGTCAGCCGCGGGAAGCATCGCCCACCCACCTTAGACCGTCTCATCCGCTACCCTCTTGAGTTGGTTGACTGACCAGTCAATCGGCCCACTCCCACCGAGAAAAAGGAGCACCGAGCAGTGGTTGACTTCACCCTGACCGACGAGCAGAAAGATCTGCGCGAGCTGGCACACAACTTCGCGGAGAAAGAGATCCGCAAGGTCGCCTGGGAGTACGACAAAGAGGGCGCCTGGCCTCAGGACATCATCGACAAGGCCTGGGAGGTCGGGTTGATGAACACCCACATCGACGAGGCCTACGGCGGTCCTGGCCTCGACTACCTCTCCGGCTGCCTGATCGAGGAGGAGATGGGCTGGGGCTGCTCCGGCATCGGCACCTCGCTGATGGCCAATGGCCTCGCCTCGGCGCCGATCAGCCTCGGCGGCTCCGAGGAGACGAAGAAGAAGTACCTCGGGATGCTCTGCGAGGAGCCGAAGCTCGCCTCCTTCTGCCTGACCGAGCCCGACGCCGGCTCCGACGTCTCGGGGATGAAGACCCGCGCCGTCAAGAAGGGCGACAAGTACGTCATCAGCGGCTCCAAGTGCTTCATCACCAACGGCTCCTACGCCGACTACTTCACCGTCTACGCGAAGACCGACCCCGAGGCCGGCCACCGCGGGATCAGCGCCTTTGTCGTCGACGCCGACCTGCCCGGGGTCACCGTCGACAAGAAGGAGGACAAGATGGGTCAGCGGGCTTCCAACACCGCGACCATCTCCTTCGACGAAGTCGAGATCCCGGCCGAGAACCTGATCGGCGAGGAAAACAAGGGCTTCAAGCTGGCGATGATGACGCTCGACCGCACCCGGCCCGGCGTCTCGGCGATGGCCGTCGGCATCGGCCGCGCCGCGCTCGAGTTCGCCGCGGACTACTCCAAAGAAAGGGTTCAGTTCGGCGTGCCGATCGCGATGCACCAGGCGATCCAGTTCATGATCGCCGACATGGCGACCAAGGTCGAGGCCTCGCGCCTGCTGGTCTGGAACTCGGCGGTCCTGCTCGACCAGGGCCACCGCAACAGCCGCGTCTCCTCGATGGCCAAGCGCTTCGCCGCCGACTCGGCGATGGAGATCACCGTCGACGCCGTGCAGGTTTACGGCGGCTACGGCTTCATCAAGGAGTACCCGGTGGAGAAACTGATGCGCGACGCGAAGATCATGCAGCTCTACGAGGGCACCAGCAAGATCCAGCGTCTCGTGATCGCCAAAGAAGTGCTGCTGCCCCGCGCGGTCGACGAGCCGACGCCCGAGGCCGAAGCGGCCAAGGCGAAGGCCGCCGAAGACAGCCAGTCCGAGCAGGCCGCGGCAACTGTCTGATCGAACGTCTGTGGAGCCATTTGGGGGTCCATCGACCCCCAAATGGCTCCATCCCTTGACTCGCGTCCGCCCGCACCCATAGGGTTGTCGCCGATGGAGGCCACGCAATCCACCTCGCCGCCGGCGCCGAAGCAAATCGCCGTCGGCGACGTGATCAGCGAGACCTTCTCGATCTATGGCCAGAACTTCGTCGCGCTGATCGGCAGCGCGCTCGCGGTGTTCGTCGTCGTCGGGCTGATCTCCGGCCTGCTGCAGAGCGGCGGCGTCATCCTGATCATGCTCGGCGCGATCGTCCAGCTGGTCGGCTACGCGCTCTACACCGGGTTCGTGGTCGAGCTGGTCAGCGACGTACGCGACGGCCGCCGCGACAGCACCGTCGGCGACCTCTTCGAAGCGGCCTCTCCCTACATCCTGCCGCTGATCGGCTTCGGCATCCTCTTCGGCATCGCCGCCGGGATCGGCTTCTTCCTCTTCATCATCCCCGGCCTCTTCCTGGTCACGATCTGGGCGGTCGGCGCCCCCTCGATCGTGGTCGAGGGCGAGGGGGTCATGGGCGCCTTCGGCCGCAGCCGCGAGCTGGTCAAGGGCAACGGCTGGCAGGTGCTCGGCGTCCTCGTCGTCGTCTTCCTGATCCTGGTCGGGGTCGGCATCGTGCTCGGCATCATCGCCACGCCGATCGGCAACGGCGCCTCGATCGTCGCCTCGATCATCTCCAACGTGCTGACCGCGCCGGTCTACGCGATCACCGCCGCCGTCCTCTTCTTCAACCTCGGTGGTGGCGCAGGCTCCACGGCGGCTCCCGCCACCCCTGCATCGCCGCCGCCCGCAGCGGGCGCGCCGCCTCCCCCTCCCCCGCCGCCTCCTCCGCCCCCGGCGGGCTAGGGCAGCGAGCTACTACTTAGACGCGGGCGGCCGTGCGGGCCGCCTTCTGGCGCTTCGTCTTGTCGAGCTCGACCTTGCGCAGGCGGACCGACTCCGGCGTCACTTCGACGCACTCGTCCTCGCGCAGGAACTCCAGCGCCGCTTCCAGCGAGAGCCGTTTCGGCGGCTCCAGCCGGACGAGGATGTCGGCGCTGGCGGCGCGCACGTTGGTCTGGTGCTTCTCCTTGATCGCGTTGACGTCGAGGTCGTCGGAGCGGGCGTTCTCGCCGACGACCATGCCCTCGTAGACCTCCTCGCCGGGGCCGATGAAGAGCGTGCCGCGATCCTGCAGGTTCATCAATGCGTGGCTGGCGCTGGCGCCGCGCCGGTCGGCGACCAGCGAGCCGGTCGGCCGCGTGCGCAGCTCCCCCGCCCACGGCTCCCAGCTGTCGAAGACGTGGTGCATGATCCCGGCGCCCCGGGTCTCGGTGAGGAACTCGGTGCGCAGGCCGATCAGCCCGCGGGCCGGGACCAGGTAGTCCATCCGCACCCAGCCGGTCGAGTGGTTGGCCATATGGTCGAGCCGTCCCTTGCGCCCGGCGAGCAGCTGGGTGATCGCGCCGACGTGCTCCTCGGGCACGTCGATCGCCAGCCGTTCGACCGGCTCGTGGACCTTGCCGTCGACCTCGCGGGTGACCACGTGCGGCTGGCCGGCGGTCAGCTCGAAGCCCTCGCGCCGCATCATCTCCAGCAGCACGACCAGCTGCAGCTCGCCGCGGCCCTGCACCTCCCAGGCGTCGGGCCTGCCGGTCTCGAAGACCCGCAGCGAGACGTTGCCGACCAGCTCGGCGTCGAGCCGGTCGCGCACCTGGCGCGCGGTCAGCTTCTTGCCCTCGGTGC
>DASTVL010000106.1:0-6915 GCA_035759115.1 Solirubrobacterales bacterium
GCGCAGCTGGCGATCAACCTGAGCGCGATCCTGATCGCCGGGGTGGCGACGCTGCTGCTGCAGAACCGCGTCTACCAGCGGCGCCGCCGGCAGCACCGCGGCGAGGGCTCGCGCGTCGCCGCCGGGCTGCCCGCCGAGCGCGGCAAGCGGATCAGGTTCTGAGCAGGAGCTCGGCAACGCGCAGGTCGAGCGGCGTCGTCACCTTGAGGTTCTCCGGCGGCGCGGGGTGGATCAGCACCCGCCCGCCCGCCGCCTCGATCAGCATCGCCTCGTCGGTCGCCGCCTCGACCGCGGCCGGGTCGGCCGCCAGCGCCCGGCGCAGCGCCTCGACCCGGAAGACCTGCGGCGTCTGCGCCGCCCAGAGCTCGCCGCGGTCGACCGTCTCCGCGATCGATATTGAAGGGTTGTGCCCCCTATGGGGGGGCGAATCCTTCAAGATGCGGGCCGAGGCCGGGGCGCGCTTGATCGTGTCGGTGACCGGGGTGGCGGCGATCGCGCCGTCGGCCCCGGAGTCGGCGGCGAGGGTCGCGACGACGCCTTCGACCAGCTCCGGTGTGATCAGCGGCCTCGCGGCGTCGTGGATCGCGACTAGCTCGGTGCCGACAGCCGCGAGCGCGTTGGCGACCGAGCGGGCGCGGGTGGCGCCGCCCTCGACCACGCCGATGTCGTGACCGGCGAGCTCGTGGACGTGACCCGGCGGGCAGGCGACGACGATCGAGCGCACGCCCGCGGCCGCGCGCAGCGCGGCGATCGACCACTCGACCAGCGGCCGGCCGGCGAGCGGCACGAAGGCCTTCGGCCCGCCGGCTCCGAGCCTCTCCCCGGAGCCGGCGGCCGCGATGACCGCAGTGACGGACGCTGCGGAACTGCTAGGCGGCTGCGGTGGCGGCGAAGCGCTCCTCCAGCAGGCCGTCCAGGTATTCCTCCGCGCCGTCCTCGTCCTTGTCGAGCGCGTACATGAACTCCGAGGCGAGGATCTTCTTCGCCCGCGTGTACATCTGCTTCTCGCCGGTGGAGAGGCCCTTCTCCATCTCGCGCAGGGCGAGGTTGCGGACGACCTCGGCGAGCTCGAAGACGTCGCCGGTCTTGATCTTCTCGCGGTTGTACTTGAAGCGCCGATTCCAGTTTTTCGGCATGTCGGACACGTCGTCGGTGAGGACCGATGTGACCTTTTTGATTTCGATCTCGTCGATGACCCGGCGCAGACCTGCCTTGCCGGCGTTCTCGCAGGGGACCATCACCGTGAGTTCGTTGTGCAGGATCTTGATCGTGAGGTATTCGCGCTCCTCACCCATCAGCTCCCGCGCCTCTTTCTTCATCACCAGGCCGGCGCCGTGATGCGGGTAGACGACCTTGTCGCCCTCCTCGAAATCGCAGACGTACTCGACGTCCTCGACGACTACCTCGGTGGCCTCTTCTAGCTGGGGAATCGCTTGCTCCTTTCGATTTGCGACGGCTTCCTGACAGCCGTCAACTCTGTAAGTACCGGTCAACCAGATCGACCTCCTGGAGCCTCCGCAGGCCCTCGCGGATCTCCTTGGCGTGGGTCTCGCCGACGTCCTCGACGGCTTCGAGGTCGGCTTCGGACGCCGCCATGACCTCCTCCAGCCCACCGAGGTCGCGGATGATCTTCTGGACGACAAGCTTGGGGATGCGGGGGATGCGGCCCATCACGCGGTAACCGCGCGAGGCGACCGGGAAGTCGAGCGTGTTGAGCTTGCGGTCGTAGCCGAGCAGCTCGGCGAGCCGGCCGAAGTCGAGCACGTCCTCGTGCGGCAGCCGCGCCAGCGACTGCTGCACCGCGGCCAGGTTCCCCTCCGAGTCATCGACGCTGTAATCGCGGATCAGCGCCGCCTTGTCGGCGGCGACGCCGACCATCGTCTCCTCGAGCTGCATCTCGATCAGCCGCCCCTCGGTGCCGAGCTCGACGATGTAGCGCTCGACCTCGACCGCCATGCGCGTGGTCAGCTCGGCCCGCTGCAGCACGGTGAGCGCGTCGTAGAGCACGCCGCCGCCGTCGAACTCGAGCGCGGTGAGGCGGTTGGAGACCTGTTCGAGCCGCTCGCGGTACTTCTCCAGCGTCGCCAGGCCCTGGTTCGCCTTGGCCAGCACGGCCGGGATCTCCTGCAGGATGTACTTGGTCCCCTCGACGTAGAGCGAGACGACGTCGCGGCGTTGCGAGATCGCCACCACCAGGGCGCTGGTCTGCTTGGAGACGCGCTCCGCAGTGCGGTGGCGGGTGCCCGTCTCCGAGGAGAGGATCGTCGGGTCGGGCATCAGCTGGACGTTGGCCCAGACGATCTTGGTCGCCTCGGCGTTGAGCACGATCGCCCCGTCCATCTTCGCCACCTGGTAGAGCATCGCCGGCGTGTAGTCGATATCGAGCCTGATCCCGCCCGAAAGGAGGTGGGAGATGTCACCGGGGTCGCCGACGACGATCAGCCCGCCCGTGCTGGCATGGACTATGTTGTCGATCCCCTCACGGAGGGAGCCTCCTGGAGCGACAACGTCCAGGGCCCTCAGCAGCCGGGGATCCTGTCGTTCCGCTAGCTCGTGAAGCTCATCCCCGGGCGGCGAAGACATCTCCTCTAGGATGGCAAATTCCGCTCTGGAATGCGGTCTGGCTAATCCCTAGTGGAAAGGTCGGATAGGCCGTTGTCAAGCGTATCCGTCACTCAGGGCTATTCCGGGCGCGGAGTCACCCCCGCGCCCGGATGCTTTGCACTACGGGATCGAGATCGCGCGCTCGCAGCGGACGCCGCTGTCGGTGCCGCGGGCGCCGTTGCAGAAGTCGCGGCTGGGACCGCCGTTGAGGAAGTCCGTGCCGCTGCGGCCGAAGAGCACGTCCTGGCCGACGACGCCCCAGATGCGGTCGTCGCCGCGGCCGCCGTCGAGCACGTCGCGGCCCGAGCTGCCGTAGATCCGGTCGTCGCCGTCGCGGCCGCGGACCAGGTCGTCATCGGCGCGGGCGATGATCAGATCGTCGCCGGACCCGGCCGTGATGATGTCGTCGCCCTTGCCCGAGCAGACGATGTCGTCGCCAGCGCCGCCGATGATCCGGTCGGCGCCGTCGAGGCCCACGATCACGTCATCGCCGCGGGTGCCGACCAGTTTCTCGCTCTTGTCGGTGCCGAGCACGGTCACCTGCTGCTTGCCGCACATGATCGTCGAGCGGCCCCATTCAGGGTGGCCGTCGACCGTCGGCGAGGCGATCAGCGAGATCTGGTCGCTGCCGTCGCCCTGCATCAGATAGACGTCGGGACTGCCGGCGCGGTCGCTCTGGAAGGCGATCCGCTTGCCGTCCGGCGAGTAGGCGGGTTGGGTGTCCTCGGCGCCGTTATCGGTCAGCCGAACGGCCGCGGCATCCGCGCTGGACGTCGGCTTGGCGTAGATCTCGCCGTCGCCGTCACGATCGCTGCTGAACGCGATCCAACCACCGAACGGAGAGAGCGACGGCGCCACGTCCTCGGCCCCGTTGTCGGTCAGCTGGTCCTGTGGGGAGCCGTCGGCGTCCATCGCGAAGAGCTCGGCGTCGCCGTCGCGCTCGCTGACGAAGACGATCCGCTCGCCGCTCTGGTTGAAGACCGGTTCGGCGTCACGCGCCGCCTCGTCGGTCAGCCGGGCCTCGTCGCTGCCATCGGAGTCCATCGCGTAGATCTCCTCGTTGCCGTCGCGGTCGCTGACGAAGACGACCCGCGTGCCGTCCGGCGAGTAGGCGGGCTGCGTGTCCTCGGCGGCGTCGTCGGTCAGCCGCACGACCCCGGAGCCGTCGCGATTCATCGCGTAGATGTCGGTGTTGCCGCCGCGATTGCTCTGGAAGACGATCTGCTCGCCGTCGGGCGAGAACGCCGGGTTACGGTCGTCGGCCGCCTCGCCGGACGTCAGGTTGGACGCCCCTCCGGCGCCCACGGTGTAGACGTCGTAGTCGCCGTCGGCGTTGCTGTTGTAGGCGATCCTGCCGTTGCCGCCCGGAAACGCGGCCTGGGCGGCCGGCGCAAATATGAAAGTCAGCACGAGTACGGCGAGAAATGCCCTGCTGGGCATGGAGAACAAGTCGATCCCCCCTTGGATCGAGGATTTTCAGAGTCCTGGCTACTGCTTCGCTACCCGAAACACGGCGGGCAATGCGTTTGCAGCGGTCTGGGCGTGGCGTTTCAGGCGCCGACGAGGTCGCGCTCGGGATCGATGCCCCAGCGGCTGCCGACCGCCGCCAGCTCCTCGTCGAGCGGCCAGCGGTCGGGCCGCTCCTCGCCTTCATGCCCGGGGCTCGCGCCCTTCAAGGCCATGCAACCGGTGTTGTCGCCGATCGCCCGGATCGTAGCGACGTCCTCCTCGCCGAGGCGCTGCTCGACCGGCATCCGGCCCAGCTCGACCCGCTTGGCCTCGATCGGGCAGGCCTCGGGACCGGCCTCCTGGATCAGCGTCGGCACGACGCACTCGACCGCCGGATGGGCGAGGTTCCACTGACAGGCGAGCTGGATCGGAGTCAGCTTCGCCCGTTCGGCGATCGGCATCAGCTGCTCGAGCTTCTCGACCCCGGCCTCGATCCAGCCGTCGGGGCGGAAGGCGCGGTGATCGCCCTGGGGCAGCTCCGCGCCCGGGCGCAGGTCGCCCCAGAAGATGCCGCCGTAATCGACCACGCGGGTGAGGACCTTGACGTCGTGGCGGGCGGCGGCGTCAAGGCAGAGCTCGCCCGGCCAGGGCTCGAAGGGATTGAGGATGATCATCGCCCAGTCGAGCCGCTCGCCGAAGCGCTCGATGCAGGAGATAAGGTCGAGCGTGAAGCCGTTGGCCGGCCCCGGCGCGACGCCGATCCGAGCGGCGAGGCCGTCCTCGCGCAAGGCCGCCATCCCGTCCCAGACGGCCTCGCTCGTGTAGCCGGTGCGGTCGGGGTTGTGCAGCAGCAGCAGGTCGAACGCGTCCACCCCGAGCCTCTCCAGGCTCCGCTCGGCCGCCATCCGCAGGTAGTCGCCGTACGCGTCCGCCCCCCGCAGCCGCGCATCAGTAAATCGCGGAAACCCCCGCGGCCCATCCCGCTCGCCCTCGTAGAAGTCATGCCCGACCGCGCCGACCAGCGAGTACTCCCCGCGCGGCACTCCCTGCAAGGCGCGCCCCAACACCAGATCGGCCTCCCCCTGCCCATACGTGTCGGCGGTGAGAACCGTGTCGATCCCCTCTCCAGGCCGAAGCAACGCTTCAAGCCGCTCCTCCGCTATCTCTTCGCCGAACCGGAGGAAGCGACCCCCGCTCCAAGTGCCGATCGCAGTTCGTCCGGGCTCACGCATCAGCGTGAACCGTATCCGGCAACTCGCGCGGGTGGCGCGGTGGAGGGGTCCGGCGGGGGGCGGCGTCCGTTTTTCGCCCCGACCCCAACCTCGGACGGGCTCGATGCCTCAGGCGAAAAACCCAGCCCCTCGCCGGACCCCTCCACCGCGACAGGACCCGCGCGCCTAAGTGTCTTCGTCGGCCGGCGGAGCCTCGGCCCGAGGATCGCTGTCCTCGCCGACCGGCTCGTCCTTCTTCGCCCCGGCCCCGACGCCGACCTTCGCCGGCTCCGGCTTCGCTTTCTTCTTCGCCGGCTTCTTCGGCGCGACGATGTTGAGCTTCAGCGGCTTGTCCTCCGCGTCGCCGGCGGCGTCGCGCTCGACCAGCACGGTCGATCCGGGCACCATCGGGCCCTGGCGCAGCACTTCGTCGGCGAGCGGGTCCTCGATGTAGCGCTGGATCGCGCGGCGCAACGGCCGGGCGCCCATCGAGGGGTCCCAGCCCTTGTCGACCAGCAGGTCCTTGGCCTCGTTGGTCAGTTCGAGCTGCAGCTCGTGCTCGGCGACCTGGACGCGGACGCGGTTGATCATCAGGTCGATGATCTCCTTGACCTCTTCCTTGGCGAGCTTGTGGAAGACGATCACCTCGTCGATCCGGTTGAGGAACTCGGGCCGGAAGACTTTTTTCAGGTCGCCCATGATCCGGTTTTTCATGTCGTCGTAGGACATGCCGGTCTCGTCGGCGACGGTGAAGCCGATCGAGGTGTTCTTGGCGATCTCCGAGGCGCCGATGTTCGAGGTCATGATCACGATCGCGTTGCGGAAGTCGACCGTGCGCCCCTGGGCGTCGGTGAGCCGTCCGTCCTCGAGGATCTGCAGCAGGATGTTGAAGACGTCCGGGTGCGCCTTCTCGATCTCGTCGAGCAGCAGCACGCTGTAGGGCTTGCGCCGCACTGCCTCGGTCAGCTGGCCGCCCTCGTCGTAGCCGATGTAGCCCGGTGGCGAGCCGACCAGGCGGCTGACCGCGTGCTTCTCCATGTACTCGGACATGTCGATCCGCACCAGCGCCTCCTCGTCGCCGAAGAGGAACTCGGCCAGCGTCCGCGCCAGCTCGGTCTTGCCGACCCCGGAGGGGCCGAGGAAGATGAACGAGCCGGAGGGACGCTTCGGGTCCTTGATCCCGGCGCGCGAACGGCGGATCGCTTTCGAGACGGCGGTGATCGCGACCTCCTGGCCGATCACGCGCTTGTGCAGTTCGCCCTCCATGCGGATCAGTTTCTTGGTCTCCGCCTCGGTCAGTTTGAAGACCGGGATCCCGGTCCACATCGAGACGATGTCGGCGATCTCTTCTTCGCCGACGTCGGGGCGCTCGGCCGAGTCACCCTCCGACCACTCGTCTTCGAGCTGGCGCTTGCGCGTCGTCAGCTGGCGCTCGGTGTCGCGCAGGTTGGCGGCTTTCTCGAACTCCTGGGCCTCGATCGCCGACTCCTTCTCGCGCCGCGTCTTTTCGACTTCCTCCTCGAGGTCGCGGTAGACCGGCGGCGCGCTCATCGACTTGATCCGCATCCGCGAGGCGGCCTCGTCGATCAGGTCGATCGCCTTGTCGGGCAGGAAGCGGTCGGAGATGTAGCGGTCGGCGAGCTCGGCGGCG
>DASTVL010000107.1:0-8034 GCA_035759115.1 Solirubrobacterales bacterium
CAAAAAATGTTAAGCGGAACCCCTACCGGATCGCCTCTCACGCAACGCTGGCCGCGACTTCCGCGGCAATAGCCTCACGCGCCTCGTCCGGTTCGAGCACGACCAGGTCGCCGGCGCCGCGCAGGATCTCGCGCACGAGCCAGGAGGTGCCGGCGTAAGGCAACTCGACGACGACGGCGCCGTCGGCCAGCTCCTCGACCACGGTGCGCTCCTCGCGCAGCCAGCGCGCCCGCTCCGGCGAGACCCAGACGCGGGCGACCTGCGCGGTCGGCACCTCGCCGTCGGTCATCCAGCCCTCGACACCGGCCAGCTCTTCGACCTCCTGCCGCGGCTCGTAGGTCTCCTCGCCCGGGGTCGCCTCCTTGATCCGTTCCAGCTTGAAGTGACGGATCCCCTCTTTGGTCAGGTCGTAGCACTCGACGTACCAGCCCTCGCGCCCGTTCTCGAGCCGGTAGGGCTCGACCCGGCGCTTGGTGAACTGGTCCTCGTTCTCCTTGTAGTACTGGATCTCGAGCACGCGGCGGCCGGCGATCGCCTCGTTGACGGTCCGCGCCACCTCCAGGTCGCCGCCGCTGCCGGCGGCGATCTCCAGCCCCTCCTCGGAGGGGTCGTGGCCGAGCGCCGCGACGATCTTCTCGCGGGCGCTCTGCAGGCCGCCCTGCGGCAGGTGGTCGCCGAAGAGGTCGATCGCCGCGATCAGCGCCTTCGCCTCCAGCGGCAGGAGGCGCGCCGGGCGGGCGAAGTTGTCGCCGTAGGGCTCGGAGTCGACCTCGATCTCGTCGCCGACGACTTCCGCGTAGAGCACGTAGGTGCCGCCGCCGAAGTTGACGACGTTGAGCAGGTCGATGTCCTCCTGCAGCTCCTCGGCGGTCAGCTCCAGCCGCGTGCGCAGCTCCAAGGCGCTCAGCCGCTCGCCTTTCTTCGCCGAGTCGATCAGCAGGCCGGCCAGGGTGACGAGGCGGGCGAAGCGCTCGGGCCGGATCGCCGCCTCGCCGCGGCCGTTGGCGCGCGCCCGCGCCGGCGCCTCGCGCAGCGGCCGGTCGACGACCTCGGCGGTCTCGAACTCGCCGTGGTGGCGGTCGTGCAGCCGGTCGAGCCGCTCGCGCGCCTCCTCGCGCAGCTCCTCGGGCTCGAGCACCTCGGCGTTCTGGCGCCAACGCAGCACCCAGGCGATCAGCTCGCGCGGCGAGGCGTAGTCGGTCTCGAGCACCGAGCCCTTGCCCGGGGCGTCGTCGGCCTTGCGCGCCGGACGCAGCTCGCCGTAGGCACCGAAGTCGCGCTCGATCAGCCAGGAGATCCGGTCGCGGACGAAGATCTTCGCCGTGGCGCGGATCTCGCCCAGCTGCCAGTCGGCGCGCTGGCCATAGTCGCGCCGGTCGAAGTTCTCGGGCGGCGAGAAGTCGTGCTCGGCCTTGGAGGCGTAGCCGACCTTGCCCTGGATCCGCGAGAGGCGGAAGACGCGCACCGCATCGCGCTCGTGCGAGTGGCCGATCAAGTAGAACTGGCCGGAGCGGAAGACCAAATGGAAGGGGTCGACCTTGCGCTTCTCGGTCTCGTCGCGCTCCATCGTGTAGTAGGTGAACTCGATCGTCTTGCGGCGCGAGATCGCGGTCTCGATCTTCGACAGCCGCTGCGAGAGGTCGCGCCCCCCGGCCGAGGCGGTCATCGCCATCTCGACCGGCGCCCGGTCGCCCTCGCTGATCGGGTTCGGGTGGCCCCAGGCGACCTGCTGCAGGGCGAGCCGCAGCGGCTCGGCGTAGGCGAAGCCGCCGTCGGTGAGCAGCGAGAGCGCCGTGCTCAGCGAGGCCAGCTCCTCGTCCTCGAAGGAGATCGCGTCGAGGTAGAAGTTCTCCGGCGGCAGCGAGTAGAGCTCGGCCTCGAAGAAGCCCTCGCCCGGTTTCTCCACGCCGAGCTGGATGCCGAGGCTCTCGAGCTCGGCCCGGTCGGCGTAGAAGCGGCGCGCGAAGGCGTCGTCGTTCATGTCGCTGTAGCCCTCGACCTCGCGCTTGATCTCCAGCGCCGAGACCGGCCTGCCCTGCGCCATCAGGAAGGAGATCAGCGAGAGCTGGCGGATCAGCTTCTCGGTGTCCTTTGCCACGAGTCCAGAATAGTGAGGGCGGGGCGGCGGACCCCGCGCGGATACCGCTCTATTCCCGCATTTTGCGGTGCTGCTGAACGCTCAGGCGGCTTGGCGGTGGCTGCCGAAGTAGGCCGAGCCCGAAAGCGCCCGGTCGAAGCCCGACCAGGACTCGCCCGCCGGCAGCTCGCGCTCGAGCCGGTCGAAGCTGCCGAGCCGGCCGCCGAGGTTGTCGATCATGTGGACGAGCACCGCCTCGCGCGTGGCCGGCACGACCGGCGAGCCGTGCTCGAGCGAGCCGTGGTGGCTGAGGATGATGTGCAGGACCGCCTGCGCCAGGCCGGGGTCGAAGTCGGCGATCTCCTCGATCTCGCGGCGCACGGTGTAGTAGCCGAGCGGGATCTCGCCCTGCAGGCGGCCGGCGTCGGTGAGGTCGATCGCCAGCGGGTCTTCGTTGTAGGCGATCGTCTTGCCGATGTCGTGCAGCAGCGCCCCGGCGACCGCCACCTCGCGGTCGATGCCGGGGAAGAAGTTGGCCGCGGCGCTGACCGCCTGCGCGACCGAGACCGTGTGCTCGAGCAGACCGTGGCGGTAGGCCTGGTGGTAGCGCTTCGCCGCCGGCGCGTCGCGGAAGCGCGCCCAGATCGGCGAGCGCTCGCCGAAGAAGCGTTCGAGCAGGTCGCGCAGCTGCGGCTCCTGCACCGTCTCCAGCAGCTGGCGCAGCTTCGCCTCGAGCTCCTCGAAGGAGACCTCGGACTCGGCGGCGAGCTCGGCCTCCTCGTAGCTGCCGGGCTCGGCCGCGGCCAGCTCGGAGAGCTTGATCTTCGGGCCCCAGCGCTCGCTGACCTCGAAGACGCCGCCGAGCAGCACCGCGGCCCCGGGGGCGGCGATCGCGTAGAGCGCCTCGGCGTCCTCCCAGGCGACCGCCTCGGCGCCGCCGCTGGCGTCGCCGAGCGCCAGCCGCAGCCAGGGCTCGCCGTTGCGCTTGCGCCGCAGCTCGCGCTCGCGCACCGCGTAGACGCCCTTGACCCGCTGCCCGTCCTCGAGCTCGCCGAGCGGCACACGGGGAGATGCCGCAGGAGCGGCGGGCGGAGTGGCCGGGGCCGAGTCGGCAGCGGGCTCGGGCGGCGGCTCGGAACTGTCGATCAGCGCCTGCTGAGTCATCGTCAGATCACGGTAAAGACGGCTGCGGACGGGTCGTCGCGGTCGCTCAGAGGGCGCCGCCGAGCCAGTGGCCGAGGGCGACGGCGGCGAAGCCGGCGATCAGCGAGAGGCCGATGTTGAGCCAGACCAGGTGCGTGTGGCCGGCCTCAGCGAGCCGGTGCGAGTCGAGGATCCAGGTCGAGAAGGTGGTGAAGGAGCCGATCCCGCCGCCGGCGACGATCACCAGCGCCTGCCCCTCCAGCGCCGCCCCGGCGACGAGGCCGAGGGCCAGCGCGCCGCCGATGTTGATCGCGAGGATGCCGAGCGGGAAGGGATGATCGCTGCGCGCGGTCACCGCGGCGTCGATCAGGAAGCGCGCCGCGGCGGCGGTCCCGCCCAGCAGCCCGACCGCAACCCAGCCGGCGGCGCTCAAGCCGCCGTCTCCGGGCGCCGCTCCAGCGCGATGCCGATGCGGACGAAGGCGTAGCCGACGGCGAGCGTGGCGGCGACGTAGGCGGCGGCGAGGCCGAGGTAATCGCCGTCGACGAGCTCGAACAGCTCCAGCTGCAGGGTCGAGAAGGTGGTCAGCGTGCCGCAGATCCCGGTGGTGAGGAAGGGGTGGGCGAGGCTGTCCTCGGGGTGGTCGCGCAGGCGGGCGACGAAGTAGCCGAGCAGCAGCGCCCCGGCCATGTTGACCGCGAAGGTCGCCCACGGCCACTCCCCCACCCCGTGCGGCGCCGCCTCCGCCAACCCGACCCGCGCCAGCGCCCCGAGCGTGCCGCCGACGTAGATCGCCCCCAGGCGCCACAGATCGAATCGGCCGGCTCGCATCGAACGGTCTCCTATCGTCGTCGAAGGACGTAACAGGGACCGTCAGCGGACTCAACCGCGGTTATCGAGGAGCGAGCCCCATCGCTCGTTACGAGATTGTAACTTCGGCGGGAACGAACGACTTAGGGTTGCAGTCGGATGAACGGCCGCCCGGACCTGCTGCGCCGCTCGGCCGCCGAGGGGATCGGGGCCTTTGCGCTCGTCTTCGCCGGCTGCGGGGCGATCGTCACCGACGCGGTCAACGACGGGGTCCTGGGCGCGGTCGGCGTCGCGCTCGTCTTCGGCCTCGTGATCATGGCGATGGTCTACGCCACCGGCCACCTCTCCGGCGCCCATCTCAACCCGGCCGTGACCCTCGCCTTCGCCCTCACCCGCCACTTCCCGCGCCGCGAGGCCGCCGCCTACGTCGGCGCGCAGCTGCTCGGCGCGCTCGCCGCGGCGGCGCTGCTGCTCGCGGTCTGGCCCGGCGAGCCGGCCTCGCTCGGGGCGACCGTGCCGAGCGTCGGCGCCGGCAGCGCCTTCGCCTACGAGGTCGTGCTGACCGCCTTCCTGATGTTCGTGATCATGGCTGTGGCCACCGACACGCGCGCGGTCGGCGCCGGGGCGGCGATCGCGATCGGCGGCACGGTCGGCCTAGACGCGCTCTTCGGCGGCCCGGTCACCGGCGCCTCGATGAACCCGGCCCGCTCGCTCGGCCCCGGCCTGGTCTCGGGCGAACTGCACGAGATCTGGATCTACATCGCCGCCCCCGTGGCCGGCGCCGCGATCGGCGCCCTCGCCTACCAGCTCGTCCGCGGCGCCCCGCGTTCGCCTCTTGTCGGGCCTGAGGCGACAAATGACGAACGCGACGGCCGGGCGGCCATGTCCGAGGGCCGGGCCTGATGGCCCGCGCCCTGTTCGTCTGCCTGCACAACGCCGGGCGCTCGCAGATGAGCCAGGCGCTGTTCGAGCGGGCCGCCGGCGGCCGCCACGAGGCGCGCTCGGCCGGGACTACGCCGGGCGAGCGCGTCCACCCCGAGGTGGTCGAGGCGATGGCCGAGCTCGGCGTCGACCTCGCCGATCGCGTCCCCCGCGAGCTCAGCCGCGCGGACGCCGAGTGGGCCGACGTCGTCGTGACGATGGGCTGCGGCGACGAGTGCCCCTACATCCCCGGCAAGCGCGACGTCGATTGGGAGCTGCCCGACCCCAAGGGCCGTCCCCTCGAGGAGGTCCGCGCCACCCGCGAGGAGATCGCGACCCGCGTGGAGGCGCTGCTCACCGAGCTAGGCTGACCTGGCCCCATGAGCGAGATCGGCATCTTCGCCGCGGTCCTGTTCGGCTACGGCCTCGTCTCGAGGCGACTCGAACGGCTCTGGGTCAGCGCGCCGATGGCCTTCGTCGCCGCAGGCATCGTGCTCGGGCCGGACTGCCTCGGCCTGATCTCGCTCGAGCTGACCAGCGAGACCGGGCTGCTGCTGGCCGAGGTCGCCCTCGTCGTCGTCCTCTTCGCCGACGCCTCGCGGATCGACGTGACCGCGCTGCGCGCGAGCCGCGCGACGCTGCCGGCGCGGCTGCTCGGGATCGGCATGCCGCTGACGATCGCGCTCGGCACCGCGGCCGGGGCGCTGCTGCTGACCGGGATCGAGTTCTGGGAGGCGGCGATGATCGCCGCCGTGCTGGCGCCGACCGACGCCGCCCTCGGCCAGGCGGTCGTCTCCAGCGAGGCGGTGCCGAAGCGGATCCGCCAGGCCGTCAACGTCGAGAGCGGGCTCAACGACGGGCTCTCGATCCCCTTCCTCTTCCTCTTCACCGGCCTCGCCCTGAGCGAGAGCGGCATCGACGCCGGCGACTGGCTCGGCTTCGCCGCCGAACAGATCGGCCTCGGCGCGCTGGTCGGGATCGCGGCAGGGCTCGGCGGCGGCGTGCTCGTCGACCGCGCCGAGCGGCGGGGCTGGATCACCCCGGCCCTCGCCCAGCTGGCGATGCTCGCGCTGGCGCTCGGCGCCTGGGCGCTCGCCGGCGAGCTCGGCGGCAACGGCTTCATCGCCGCCTTCAGCGCCGGCCTCGCCGCCGGCCGCGTGGCCAAGAGCCACTGCGCCTCGATCCTGAACTTCACCGAGGACGAGGGCCAGCTGCTCAACCTCGCCGTCTTCTTCCTCTTCGGGATCAGCGCGATCGGCTTCCTCGAGGGGGCCGGCTGGGAGGTCGTGCTCTACGGCGCGCTCAGCCTCACCGCGATCCGCATGCTCCCGGTCGCGCTAGCGCTCGCCCGCTCCGGCCTGCGGCCGGTCTCGGTCGCCTTCATCGCCTGGTTCGGCCCGCGCGGCCTCGCCTCGATCATCCTCGCCCTGGTCGTGATCGAGGAGGAGCCCGACCTGCCGGGGATCTCGACCGTGTTCGCGGCGATGACCGTGACCGTGCTCGCCAGCGTCGTCGCCCACGGGGTCAGCGCGCGCCCGCTGACCCGCGCCTACGGCAGGCGGATCGCCGCCGGCGACGAGGACGCCGCCGAGCTGCAGCCGGCGGCGGAGATGCCGGTGCGCGGCTCGCTCGGCGAGCGGCTCTGAGCGCGGCGGCCCGCCGCGCCGCTCAGCGGGTCAGGCCGCCGACGCAGAGCGCCGGGGCGGAGTAGGAGCCGTTGTCGTTGCGGAACGGGGCGACGTTGGCCTCGATCGCCTCGTAGGTGGCGCGGCGCTCGTCCTCGTCGAGCGCCTTGATCGCGTAGGCGAGCGGCCCCGCGAGCCGGACCAGCGAGTCCCAGAGGTCGTCGAAGTCCTTGTAGGTGAACTCGAAGCCGATCTCCTCCAGCTCGGGGTCGCCGAAGCCGGCGCCGGTGACCAGCGAGCGGATGCGGTCGTGGTCGGCGAGCGCGAAGATCCCCGGCGTGCCCGGCTCCGGCGGCGGCATGTGGCCGCGTTCGACCAGCGTTTTCGCCGGCACCGCGGCCCACGGGTTCTTCTCCGGCGCGGCCCAGAAGGCGAAGGCGAGCGGGCCGCCGGCGTGCAGCACGCGCTTGGTCTCGCTCAGCGCCGCGGCCGGGTCGGCCATCAGCATGTAGCCCCAGCGGCAGACCGCGCTGTCGACGCTTTCGTCGTCGAGGTCCATGCGCTCGGCGTCGAGCACGCGGTACTCGACATTGGTCAGCCCGCGGCCGTCGCCGATCCGGCGCGCCGCCGCGACCATCTCCGGCGAGAAGTCGGTGCAGAGCACGTGGCCGCCGTCGCCGACCCGTTCGGCCGCCTGCATCCCCAGGTCGCCGGGGCCGGCGGCGATGTCGAGCACCGTCTCGCGCGGCTGCGGATCGAGCTTTTCGAGGATCCACTCGTTGACCACGCCGGCGCTCTCGCTCATCCATTTCGCCCGCGCCTCCCACCCGGCGGCCATCTCGTCCCAGGTCTCGAGGCTGCGCTCGCGGTACTCGTCCAGGTCGATGTTCATCGCTACCTCCACTTCGTCGCTCGCTTGGGGGCGACCGTAGCGAGTCTCGGGCGGCGCGGCGGCCTCGGGTAGATTCCCGCCCGTGAAGGGCATGCGGTACATCGCCTTGGCCGAGGCGACGAGCTTCATCGCGCTGCTGATCGCCTCCGTGATCAAACGGACCGGGGGCGGCGAGCTCGGCGTGCAGATCCTCGGGCCGATCCACGGCGCGCTGTTCATCGTCTACGTGATCGTCGCCCTCAACGTGCGCCGCGAGCTCGGCTGGCCGGGCATGACCACCTTCTGGGTGCTGGTCGGCGCGGTCGTCCCGTTCGGCGGCTACGTCGTCGACTGGTGGCTGCTGCGCGAGGCGAGGCGCTCGCCGGCATGAGGCTCTGCCGCTTCCAGCCCGAGGACGGCGGCCCCGCGCTCGGCCTGGTCGAGGGCGAGGAGGTCGTCGAGCTCGCGGCGAGCGGCGCCCCGGCCGAACCGGCGCGGGCGCTCGATGAGCTCGGGCAGGAGCGGCTGGCGGAGCTCGCCGCCGGCTCGCCGCGCCGGGCGCTAGCCGATGTCGGCCTGCTCGCCCC
>DASTVL010000108.1:0-4115 GCA_035759115.1 Solirubrobacterales bacterium
CTCGGCATCCCCGAGGCGGAGCGCAAATTCCTCTCCGGGGTCGGCGCCCAGTACGAGTCCGAGGTCGTCTACCACCAGGTCAACGAGAAGCTCGAGGCCCAGGGCGTGATCTTCACCGACATGGACACGGCGCTGCGCGAGCACGAGGACCTGGTGCGCGAGTACTGGGCGACCGTGATCCCGCCCAACGACAACAAACTGGCGGCGCTCAACTCCGCCGTCTGGTCGGGCGGCTCGTTCGTCTACGTGCCCGCCGGGGTCAAGGTCGAGATGCCGCTGCAGGCCTACTTCCGGATCAACACCGAGAACATGGGCCAGTTCGAGCGCACTCTGATCATCTGCGAGGAGGGCGCCGACGTGCACTACATCGAGGGCTGCACCGCCCCGGTCTACTCGACCGACTCGCTGCACTCCGCGGTGGTCGAGATCGTCGCCAAACCGAGCTCGCGGGTGCGCTACACGACGGTGCAGAACTGGTCGCAGAACGTCTTCAACCTGGTCACCAAGCGCGCGATCGCCGAGGAGAAGGCGACGATGGAGTGGGTCGACTGCAACCTCGGCTCGAAACTGACGATGAAGTACCCGTCGATCTACCTGCTCGGCCCCGAAGCGCACGGCGAGATCCTCTCGATCGCCTTCGCCGGCGAGGGCCAGCACCAGGACGCCGGCGGCAAGATCATCCACGCCGCGCCCCGCACGTCTTCGTCGATCTTCTCCAAGTCGATCTCCAAGGACGGCGGCCGCAGCACCTACCGCGGCCTGCTCGAGGTCGCCGACGGGGCGAGCGAATCGCGCTCGAAGGTCGTCTGCGACGCGCTGCTGCTCGACGAGGACTCGCGCTCGGACACCTACCCGACGATCCGCATCGGCGAGAACGACGCCGACGTCGGCCACGAGGCGACCGTCTCCAAGATCGGCGACGAGCAGGTCTTCTACCTGCAGAGCCACGGGCTCGACGAGGAGGAGGCCTCGAAGATGATCGTCAACGGCTTCATCGAGCCGGTCACCAAGGAGCTGCCGATGGAGTACGCGGTCGAGCTCAACCGGCTCATCGAGCTGCAGATGGAGGGCTCCATTGGCTGAGCTGGCCACGCTGCCGCCCCTTCCGGATCAGAAGACGAAGGGGTGGGAATTCACCGACCTCTCAGAGCTTGACCTCGACGCCTACGAGCCCGGCTCGGTCGACGTCGCGCTGCCGCGCGTCGACGGAGCGACCGTGCTGCCCCTCGCCGAGGCGGTCGAGTCCCACCCGGAGCTGACCGAGGGACGGCTCGGGACGCTGGTCTCGGGAGACGACCCCTTCGTCGCCCGCAACGAGGCGAGCTGGAACGCCGGCCTGCTCGTCCACGTCCCCGCCGGGGTGAAGGTCGCCGAGCCGATCAGGGTCGAGCTGCCGCTCGACGAGGAAGGCGCCGCGGTCGCCTGGCGCACGCTGATCGTGCTCGAGGAGGGCGCCGAGGCGGAGGTCTGGGAGCACTGCGGCTCGGCCGGCGACGAGACCGACGCGCTGCTCAACAGCGTCATCGAGCTGCACGTCGGCCAGGCCGCGACGCTGCGCTACGTCAGCACCCAGGACATCTCCGAGAGGGCGTGGATCTTCTCCAGCCAGCGGGCGCAGGTCGAGCGCGACGGACGGCTGCAGTGGACCGCGCTCGGCTTCGGCTCCGGCCGGGGCAAGGTGCGGATGGACACCGTGCTCGCCGGCCCGGGCTCGGAGGCGCGGGTCACCGGCGGCTACGCCGGCGCTCCCGGCCAGCACCTCGACTTCGACACGACCCAGGTCCACGCGGCGCCGAACACCTTCTCCGACCTCGCCTTCCGCGGCGTCCTCGCCGCCGGCTCGACTGCCGTCTGGCGCGGGATGATCCGGGTCGACCCCGGGGCGCAGCAGACCGACGCCTTCCAGGAGTGCCGCAACCTGCTGCTCTCCCCCGACGCCCACGCCGACGCGATCCCCGGCCTGGAGATCGAAGCCGACGACGTGCGCTGCACCCACGCGGCGGCGATCGCCCAGATCGACCGCGGGCAGCTCTTCTACCTGACCTCGCGCGGGCTCGACCCGGCGACGGCGAAGCAGGCGATCATCGAGGGCTTCCTCGAGTCGCTGGTCGAACGCCTCGCCGAGGGCCCGGTGCGCGAGGAGATCTCGGCCGCGCTGGAGCGCCGCCTCGCCGAGATCCTCTAGCGCGCTCGCCGGAAACGCATACAACGAGGCCGCCGGGTGGCTGATATGTGTCCGGCGGCCTCGATGCTGTTTCTTTTTTTTGGGAGGGAGACGAGTGAATCGGGGGGCGTCAGGAACCTCGGGTCGATCGCAATCTCAGACCCAGTAGACCAGCCGGCGGAAACAGCGGCATCGGTAGAAAGCCGTCATCAACTCGTGGCACTCCCGCAGATACCCAGCCGCTGCGGGTCTATGCGTTGGACACCGAGAGCAGGTAGAGCCCGAAGCAGGTGAAGGCGACCATCACCGCCAGCATCCAGTACTGCGAGCGGGCCGCCTGGCGGTAGTCGCCCCAGTAGGCGGTGGCGCGGTCGTGGGCGAGGGTCAGCGCGACCACATGCCCGATGACGAGCGCGACGACCTGCACGTACCAGATCGCGTTGGCGCTGAGCAGCTGGAAGTCGATCCCCGAGGAGGCGGTGCCGAAGAGGTCGGTGCTGCCGGTGCCGAGCGGGTCGGAGAGCAGGTAGGTGAACTGGGCCTGCTCCTGGAAGACGAAGAGGCTGAAGTAGTGGGCGACGAGATAGGCGAAGGCGATCGGGATCAGGGTGTGGGCGAAGCCCGACCAGAGCTTGCGCAGCGGCGGCGCGCCGTCGACGGTCGACATCCCCCAGACGCCGATCAGGTAGACGAGGGCGACCCCGGCGACACAGAGGCCGATGAAGATCGTGTCGGTCAGACGCAGCGCCAGGGTGAGGCCGAGGTCGGCGTCGGTGAAGCGTTCGAAGGTCCATTCCAGGCCGCCGAGGAAGGCGCCCTCCGAGGCGCCGTCGAAGCTCGTCGTCGCGATCGAGGCGATCACGACCGCGGCCGAGCCCGGCACCGTCGCCCAGCCCGCTGCCGCCGCGAGCGGGCGGCGCCGACCCAACCGCCCGTCCTCGACCGCGAACGAGCCGAGCTGGGAGAACATGCCGAAGTAGACCGAGAAGACCTCGCCGTTGCGGCACCACTTCTCGGTGCCGAACAGGGCCATCATCGTCAGCGTGTAGGCGCTGTAGACGAGCGCGGCGACCCCGGCTGCGTGGGGAGAGAGCCCGACGGAGACGCCGCCGCTGACCCCGTAGACGATCTCCAGCCAGACGACGGCGACCAGGCCGATCGCCGCCGGCCAGCGCCCCAGCCGCTCCGGGTAGGCGAGATGCGCCGGCCGCTGGCCCGCGAGCCTCGTCAGTCCGCCGCCGACGAGGCGCCCGATCGCGCGCCACGGGTTGAAGGGCCGGAAGACGTCGCCGAGCAGGACGCTGAACAGCGGGAAGCCGAGCCAGCAGGTGACGAAGAGGAAGGTGAGGGCGAAGTTGCGGTCGGGGGCTTCGGTGCCGCGCAGGCCGGCGTAGACCGCCACGCCGAGCAGGAAGACGCCGATCGCGCCGCAGAGGATCTGCGCGGGCAGGCCGAGTAGCGCCCGCGAGAGCCCCGCGCCGAGGGGACGCCAGCGGTCCCTCTCGAAGCGGGGCTCGCGCCAGCCGACCGAGAGCGCGAAGAAGGAGACGATCAGGACGATCGACGCCCCCCAGGCGAACAGCCAGGCCGGTATCGGCAGGTCCTGCCGGGCGGCCAGCGCGTGCGCGAACGGCAGCCAGCTCAAGGGTTGACTCGCAGCTCCGCGATCTGGGCTTCGCCCTCGTGCAGCTCGACCTCGAAGATCCCTTCGATCTCGGCCGGGAAGGAGAAGGAGACGGAGCCGCCCGCCTCGACGTCCCTGCTCAGGTCGTAGCCGTGTACGTGGACCTCGTCGGCGACGTCGGAGCGCACCGTGAAGGCGACCTCCTCGCCGGCGCCGTACTCGAGCTCCTGCACCCCGCCGACCGGCTCGCCGCCGCGGACGACGATCGTCGGGGTTGCCGGGGGCTGCTTCTTGCCGTAGCCGCTCCTAGCTTCCTTCTGGGTCGCC